>JAFAEX010000159.1 GCA_023423795.1 Chloroflexota bacterium
GTGCTGGAACAGGTGCGGGCCGACGTCGGCCCGCAGGCCGCCGCCAAGGGGCTGGACCTGCGCGTCGACGTCGCGGCGGACCTGCCGCCGGTGCTGGCCGACCCGCAGCGGTTGCGGCAGGTCCTGCTCAACCTCGCCGGCAACGCCGTCAAGTTCACCGAAGCCGGCGGGGTCGCGATCGAAGCGCGACCGGCCGGAAACGGCGTCGAGATCGCCGTCTCCGACACCGGCATCGGCATCCCGCCGGACGCCCTGCCGCACGTCTTCGACGAGTTCCGGCAAGCCGATTCCTCGACCACCCGCCGCTACGGCGGCAGCGGGCTGGGGTTGTCCATAGCACGCCGCCTGGTGGACCTGCACGGCGGCACGATCCACGTCGAGAGCGCGCCCGGGGCCGGTTCGACCTTCGTGGTGGAGTTGCCCGCAGCGACCGTCGCCGCCGTCCGTTAGCCGCCGGTCGGCGCGGAGTCCGGTTCCGGCGGCCCGCCTCCCGGCGACGCCATTGGCAGCACGACGGTGAAGGTGCTGCCGACGCCCGGTTCGCTCTCGGCCCGGACCGCGCCCCCGTGCAGGTCCACCAGGCGGCGAACGATCGAGAGGCCGAGCCCAGTGCCGCCGAACCGGCGGGTGGTCGAGGAGTCCGCCTGCCGGAACTCGTCGAAGACGTGCGGCAACGCCTCCGGCGAAATCCCGATCCCGGTATCCGCCACCGCGATCTCCACCCCGCCGCCGGGAGCCGGCGCGATGGCGATGGTCACCGATCCCCGTTCGGTGAACTTGACCGCGTTGCCCACCAGGTTGAGCAGCATCTGCCGCAGGCGGTCCGGGTCGCCGACGACCAGCGGCAGGTTTGGCGCCGCCTCGATGGTTATGGCGAGGCCCTTGCGCTCGGCCAGCGGGGCCATCAGCGTCCGCACCCGGGCCGCCAGCCCCGGGAAATCGACCGGCTCCATCGTCAGTTGCATCCGCCCGGATTCGACGCGGGCAAGGTCGAGCACGTCGTTGATCAGCGCCAGCAGCCGGTCGGCCGCCCCGGCGATCTCGCTGACATCGCCGGACTGTGCGTCGCTCAGCGGCCCCTCCATGCCGTCCAGCAGCAGGTGGGCGTAGCCGATGATCGCGTTCAGCGGCGTCCGCAACTCGTGGCTCATGGTGGACAGGAACGCGCTCTTGAGCCGGTTCGCCTCCTCCGCCGCCTCCTTCGCCGCGACGAGGGCGGTGAACGCCTCGGCATGGGCGAGCGACGCACCGACCAGTTCGGCCAGCAGGCGCAGCAGGTAGATCTCGCGGTCGCCGAAGGCGTCCGGCTCGGTCGCAAAGATGCCGAGCGCGCCGACGACCGTGCCCTCGTGGCGCAGCGGCACGACCACCACCGACTGCACGCCCTCCACGTCCGCGAGCGAGCGGTCGCCGATCTGCACCTCCCCGGTCAGCAGGCAAAGCCCGCCGTAACTTCCGGTCAAGGACGTGCGCTCGTTTTCCCAGTCGGTCAGGAACCCGGTCGTGACCGCGAACCGCACCGCGTCGCCGTCGCGCACCGCAATGCCGGATGCGCCGGCGCCGGTCAGCGCCATCGCCCGTTCGGCCGCCAACCGCATCACCGCCCTCGGGTCCGGCCGCATCGCCGCGACCTCGGATTGCACGGCGACGATCGAGGCCAGGTGCTCCGCCTGCTCGCGCAGCGCCTGCTCCGCCGCCTGCCGCTCGCTCACGTCCCGGAAGAAGACCGACAACCCATCCGACGTGGGAAACGCGCGGGCCTCGAACCAGCCGGCGAGCGCTTCGTAGAAGAAATCGACCGTAATCGGCATGCGGTCGGCCATCGCCTGGTGATAGGCCGGGTAGATCGCGGCGTCCACGGCCTCGGGGAAGCACTCCCACAGGCTGGAGCCGATGACCTCCTGCCGGGTCTTGCCCAGCAACCGTTCGGCGGCCTCGTTGAAGTGCGTCACCCGCCAGTCGCGGTCGAGCGCGTAGAAGCCGTCCGTGACCCGCTCCAGCACCTCCTGCGTCCGCCGGTTCGCGTCCTCGGCAGCATCCTTGGCCGCCAGCAGGGCGTCCTGCAGGGCGTGTTGGGCCGACACGTCCAGCAAGACGCCTTGCCAGGCGGCGATGCGGCCCGCCGCGTCCCGCACCGGCTCGCACTGGTCGCGCACCCAGATCCACGAACCGTCGCGCCGCTGGTAGCGGTACTCGATGTGGAACGGGTCGCCGTTGGCGGTGCGCTCGTTTTCCGCCGCGACCGCGGCGCGGTCGTCGGGGTGGACGTGGTCCAGCCAGTGCTCGCGCCGCTGCAACGCTTCGTCGGCGGTGATGCCGAGGAGATCGACGATGCGCGGGCTGTAATAGACCGGCGCCTGGTTTCCGTCGTTCGCCAGCACGTAGACGACGGCCGGCAACTGCTCGACGAGGGTGCGGAAGCGCTCCTCGCTCGCCTTCAGGTGCTCGGCGGTTTCGACCTGTTCGGTGATGTCGAGCGTGACGCCCAGCCAGTAGCGCTCGCCGGTCGGATCGTCATCGACCAGCACCGCCTCGTCGCGCACCCAGATCCAGGAGCCGTCGGCCGCCAGGGCGCGATAATCGCCGCGGAACGGTTCGTCGGTCGCGGCGCTGCGTTGATTAGCCGCGAACACCCGTTCCCGGTCGTCGGGGTGGACCCGTTCGGCCCAGGTCTTCGCCCACGCATCCGCTTCCAGGCCGAACATCTCCCCGGCCCGGGGGTTGACGTAGGTGATCCGGTCGGTCTTGTCGTCCGGCTCGACGTAGACCAGCACCGGCAGCCGGTCGAGCAGGGTGCGCGCGTGCGCTTCCGCCGCCCGCACCTCGGCCTCGATCCGCTTCTGCTCGGTCACGTCGGTCAGCACCGTTTGCCAGTGCAGCGGCGTGCCGTCGGCGTCCCGGACGAGCACCGCCTCGTCGTGTATCCAGACCACGCTGCCGTCGGGGCGAAACGAGCGGTACTCGAGCGCGGGCGACTGACCGGCCGCGTTGGCGTCGCCGATGCCCGCGATCACCCGTTCGCGGTCGTCGGGGTGCACCAGTCGGAGCCAAAGCCCCGGGTCATCGACAAAGTCCTGCGGCGGGTAGCCGAGCATGGCTTCGACCTGCGGGCTGATGTACAGCGTAGACGCCTGCCCGTCCGCCGCGTTCTGCGACACGACGAGGGGGAGTTGCTCGGTCAAGCGGCGAAAACGTTCTTCGCTTTCGCGCAACCGTTCCTCGGCCAGCCGCTGCTCGGTGACGTCGGCGATCACCGACTCCCAGTGCAGCGGCGCGCCGGCGGCATCCCGCACCAGCACGCCTTCGTCGCGCACCCAGACCTCGCGGCCGTCGCGCGCGAAGCGGCGGTATTCCAGCATGAACAGGCCGCCCTCCCGGTTCGCGCGGGCGATCTCGGCGACGAGGCGGTCCCGGTCGTCCGGATGGACGCGGGCCAGCCACAATTCCGGGTCCGCCACGAGGTCGGCCGGGTCGTCGCCGAAGACCTCGCAAACGCGCGGGCTGGCGTAGAGCGTGGCGTTGGATTCGTCGGCCGCGTTCACCGTGACGATGACCGGCAGCCGCTCGACGAGCAGGCGGTACCGCTCATCGCTCTCGCGCAGCGCCGCTTCCGCCCGTCGCCGCTCGGTGATGTCGGTGACGAACCCCTGCCAGAGCGACGTGCCGCCCGCGCCGGGCACGATCGCGGCCTCGTCGCGGACGCGGATCACCCGGCCGTCGCGGGTGACGAGGCGGTATTCGCTCGTGAACGGGTCGCCGGTCGCGCTGGCCGCGGCGAGTTCGTCCCGCACCCGCTCGCGATCGTCCGGATGGATGATCTCGATCCAGCGTCCCGGGTAGGCCATCCATTCGGTCGGCGTGTACCCCGTCAGCGCCTCGACCTGCGGGCTGACGAAGGTGCTCCGGCCGACATCGGCGGCATCGCTGATGTAAACGACCGCCGGCAGGTGGTCGATCAGGGAGCGGAGCCGGGCCTCGGCGGCGCCCCGGGCGGCCTCGGCCTGCTTGCGCTCGGTGACGTCGCGCCCGGCGGTGACGATGCCGCGGATGGACGGGTCGCCGAGCCGGTTGTGGCCGATCACTTCCAGCCAGCGCACCTCGCCGCCCCGCCGCACGATCCGGTGTTCGATCCGCTCCACCCGGTCCGGTTCGGCGGCCAGCCGCGCCAGGAACGCGCCGACCGCGGTCGCGTCCTCCGGGTGGGCGATCGCCGAATAGGTGCGCCCGACGAGTTCGTGTGGCTGGTAGCCGAACATCCGCTGGGCCGCCGGGGAGAGGTAGCGGCGAACGCCGTCGGCGTCGAAGATCGAGATCAGGTCCGATCCGTCCTCGGCCAGCGCGCGGAAGCGGGCCTCGCTGGCGCGCAACGCCTCCCCGGTGTCGGACGCGGCCCCGCGTTCGCCGGACTGCCGGCAGTCCGGCGCGTCGGACAGGTAGAGGGCAACGAGGCCGCCGGTGTCCGGCAGGGCCACCGCCCGCGCCCGCACCGTCGCGCCGCCGGGGAGCGTTTCCAGCACGCCCTCCCAGCCGCTCGCCCCGGGGTCCCGCGCCCAGTCGGCGGGCAGGGGAACGGCGTCCCCGGCCACCGGCGTCGCCAGCACCTCGGCCACCGCCACCCCGACCAGGTCGGCCGCGCCGCGGCCGAGCAGCGCCGCCGCCGCCGCGTTGGCATCGCGGCAACGCCCGTCGCCGTCCAGCAGGAGGACGGGAACCGGCGCGGCGGCGACGAGGGCGGCGAGCGAAGCGGCGATCGGCATGCGGTTCGTCCCGGTGGCAAGACGCCCGGTCGCCGGTGACCGGGCGGCGCGACAAGCGCCAGTCACAACGCCGGTCATTAGTTGAACGTCGATGGTAGACGAGCGGAGGGTTTTTGACAGCAGTTGGGGTCCGAATCGGGCGTCCGCGCTGCCCGGCGGCGTGCTAGCGTAGCGGGTGGGGCATCTCGTTGGTATGCCCGTCGTCGTCGCGAAAGGGAGAGATCGATGCTGCGACGGAGCCTGATCGCCGCCGGACTGCTCGCCGCCGGGTTCGCGCCGGGATTGGCGTCCGGGGCTGCCGCGGCCCAGGACGCATCCCCGGCCGCCGACGCCTGCGCCGCGCCCACCCGCGAGGATGTGGAACGCATCCCGCACCTCTTCGCCGAATCGCTCAACAGCGACGATGTTTCCCCGTACGCCGACCTGCTCGCCCCCGACGTCGTCCACCACGGGTCGTGGATGGGCAACCTCGGCAGCGCCGAAGAGATGACCCAGGGCCTCCAGGACCTGCTGACGGCGTTCCCCGACTTGACGGTGGACATCGAGATCGTCGTCGCCGAAGCGCCCTACGTCGCGGCGAGCTGGACCGCCAGCGGCACGCAGGACGGGCCCTTCGTGGGCTACGAAGCAAGCGGCCGCTCGGGGTCGTGGCACGGCATCAACATGTGGCGGATCGACTGCGGCAAGATCGTCGAGTCGTGGTCGCAGCCCGACCAGATCACCCGGTTGCAGGTGATCGGAGCGATCCCGGTGGATGACGCCGCCGCTGCCGCCGCGAGTCCGGCAGCCGCCGCCCCGGCCGCCAGCCCGGAAACCTGCGAGGGCGACGGAGCCGACCCGCGCGAGGTGATCGCCCGCCTGTGGGACGAAGGGTGGAGCGGAGGCGACGCCGCCGCCCTCGAGGCGGTGCTGGCGCCGGGCGTCATCCACCACTGGGCGACCGGCGCCGATTCGGTCGGCGTGGCCGCCACCGCCGAGCGGGTCGAAGGCTGGCGGCAGGCGATGCCGGACATGACGTTGGTCTACGACGACATCATCGTGGACGGCGACTACGCGGCCGCCGCCTGGACGGTGACCGGCACCCCCGCCGGAGCGCCGGACGGAACCGAACCGGTGAGCGCCGACGGCATCAACATCTTCCGCTTCGAGTGCGGCCAGATCGCCGAGATGTGGTCGGAGATGGACGCCCTCGGGCTGATGGCGCAACTGGAAGCCGCCACCGCCGAGGCGACGCCGGCGCCGTAAGCGGGGCCGTTCACGACGGACTGGCGAGCGCCCGGGATCGACGTCCCGGGCGCTCGTTGCGTTCAGGCTGCTCCGTGCGCCGCACCCCGCGATCGCCGGGGAATCCCGTTCGTCGCTCGCGTCCAGGCTGCGACCACCGCCCTCGGCGACCACCGGCTGCGCGATGACCGCGCGAGACGACGGGGCGCTCGCTCCCGGCCCGGCGCGGAAAGCGCCGGGATCGAAGCAGCCGCGGGCATGCACCTCGACCCCGATGCTCCCTACCCGGCCGTGGGCGTCGCCGCCGGCTCGACGTCCTCGTGGATCTCGTCCACCAGCCATCCGTCGCCGGCGCGGACGAGGATGGCGTAGTCGGGTTCTTCGATCCGCGGGTCGTCCGGTTCATCGAGCACGATGGGAACGCCGACGCGGCCGTCCGGCAACATGCGCGCCTCCCCGAGGCGCACGATGACGCGGCGCTGGTCGCCCGGCAGCGGCTGGGGCGGCGCGGACAGGAACGCCTCGACCTCCGGAGTGATCGGCGTCCCGACGAAAAAGTCCCGCACGAAGTCGTCGGTAAACAGCGCGTAGACCCGCAGGAAATCGCCGGCGTTGGTGCAGGCGAACAGTTCCCGCAACGTCGCCTCGATCGCCGCGGCCGTTTCTTCATCGACCGGTTCGCCCGGCGGTGGCACGAACGGGGTGGGGCTGTCCCCGCCGGACACCGGCGTGGCGACGACGGCGACCACGTCGGCGAGCAGCCGTGGCTCCACCCGGCACTCGGCCGGGTCGGGCGCGACCGGGAAGGGCGCCGGCGTCGCCTCCTGCGCGGCGATCCCGCCGACCGTGCCGGCCGCGATCAGCAAAGCAACCCCAACCGCGCGCATCCTGCCCATGGCCACGTCTCCGGTGCGCCTCCACGCATCCGCCGCGACACGGCGCCCGGCCGCGGGATGGGCGGCGAATGCTGCGCCCCGTCTCGTCGCCCGTCAAGCCGCTTCGAACGCGTGACGCGGGCAGCCAGCGCGGACAGCCGGATTCCACCCCGGGCAACGCGTGCCCGGAACAACGGCTCTGGCATCGGCGGAGCGGCGGGATTCGGCCGATCGGGTCCTGCACCGGCCAACTAACGCCGCAGGCCCGATCCGGGGAGATGGGACCTGGCGAGGATCTGCCCGGGACGTGTTGTCCACGCGCGCCGCGTTGTCCTCCACGTTCTCTTTCAGAAAAGGATGTGGAGAATCCGTTTCCGTATCAGGGTCTGTGGATAACGTGGATAACCCCGGATTTGCCCGTCGCCGTGCCGAAAATGTGTCCGTACACCCTGTGGATAACCTGTCCACACCGGGCCCCCGTGGTGGATAACCGGACTCCCCCGACCTGTGCCAATCCACGCACAGCCGGTGCGTGATCCCGCGCCGCGCCGCGGTTTTCAACGCACGTACGCGAGATTGTCCGCACGGTTGTCCACAATCCACAGAGGTTATCCACACCCCTTCGCCTTGCTGTCCACAGGGGGTGTCCGGGCGTTGACCGTGCGTCACCGGTTCATGACCGGTTGGCCGCGCCGCTCGGGGACCTGCGCCGCGCTGGCACGACCGATACCTTTCGAGCACGAAACCGGTCATGGTGGGCGCCCCGCGCTCATCTCCGTTTGCCGCAATGTTTCACGGGTTGCGCCAGCCCCGCTGTCGTTGGCGTGGCGGGCGGTCGGCGCGCCCCGATGCTATACTTCCCTTTGGAAAGTAATGCCGACCCATGCGGTCGGGATTGATTTCAGGCCTTCCTCGTCGCATGCCCTTCGAAGGTCGTGGCGGATAACCGGCGCGACCGCAGGACGTTTCGCAATCATGATCCCCCCCAACGCGGCCCTCGCCGTCGGCGCGGTTGCCGAGCGCGTGGATCGCCCGCTCGATCGTCCCGCCCCGGTCCCTCCCGCTCCTGCCCCACCGCCTGCGCGCCGCGGGAAGGAGGAGGAAACCTGGTGGGACCGCTGGCGGCTCGTCGTCTACGCCGTCGCCTGTTGGGCCTTCCTGGCAGCCGGCGTGGTGCTGGAGCGGATCACCGGCCACACCCACGCGGTGACCGCGCTGTTCGTGGCGGCCTACCTCGCCGGCGGCTCGGTCGCGGCGTGGAACGCGCTAAAGGACCTGTTCGTCCACCGCACGGTCAACGTGGACCTGCTGATGGTGACCGCCGCCATCGGCGCGGCCTTCGTCGATTCCTGGGTCGAGGGCGCGGTGCTGCTCGGCCTGTTCAGCACCTCCGGCGCGCTGGAGCACGTCGCGCTGGGCAAGACCCGGCGGGCGGTGCAGGCGCTGATGGACCTGTCGCCGCCGGTGGCGACCGTCGAGCGGGACGGCGGCGAGGCCGTCGTGCCGGTCGAGGATCTTCGCCTCGGCGACGTCGTCGTCGTGCGGCCCGGCGAGCGGGTGGCCGTCGATGGCGTCGTGCTCTCCGGCGAAACCGCGATCGACCAGGCCGCCATCACCGGCGAAAGCGTTCCCGTCGGCAAGAAGCCGGGCGACGGCGTCTTCGCCGGCACCATCAACGGCTCCGGCGCGATCCGGGTGCGGGTGGACCGGCTGCCGGCCGAATCGACGCTGGCCCAGATCGTCCGCTTCGTCGAGGAGGCGCAGGACCAGAAGAGCCGCACCCAGCGCTTCACCGACGCCTTCGAGGGCCGCTACGCCGTCGGCGTGATCCTCGCCGCGGCGGCGCTCGCGGTCGTCCCGCCGGCGCTGTTCGGGGCCGACTGGGGCGGCAGTTTCTACCGGGCGATGACGCTGCTGGTGGTCGCCTCGCCCTGCGCTCTGGTCATCTCGACGCCGGCCAGCACGCTTTCCGGGCTGGCCAATGCCGCGCGGCACGGCATCCTGTTCAAGGGCAGCAACAACCTCGAGGACGCCGGCGCGATCCGCACCGTCGCCTTCGACAAGACCGGCACCCTCACCGTCGGCCACCCCGACCTGACCGACGTGGTGGTGCTCGACCCGGCGTGGACGGCGGACGAGGCGCTACGGCTCGTTGCGGCCGCCGAACGCTTCTCCGAGCACCACCTGGCGGAGGCCGTCGTGCGCGGGGCGCGGGCGCGCGGGCTGGAGATCCCCGACCCCGAGGAGTTCCGGGCGATCGCCGGGATGGGTGTTGTCGCCACGGTTGCCGGGCGGGAGGTCGCGGTCGGCAACGACATGCTCTTCGCTGAACTCGGTGCGCCGGTCCCGGCGGCCGCGCGGGCCGAGGCCGACCGGTTGCGCGGGGAGGGCAAGACGGCGGTCTACGTGGGCGACGCGTCGGGCGTGCGGGCCCTGGTGGCCGTCGCCGACACCCTGCGACCGGCCGCGGCCGGCGCGGTTGCCGACCTGAAGCGGCTGGGGGTCGAACGGATCGTGGTGCTCACCGGCGACAACACGCTGGTGGCGCGGGCGATCTGCGACGAACTGGGCATCGCCGACGTCCGGGCCGACCTGCTGCCCGAGGAGAAGCTGGTCGTCATCGAGGAGTTGAAGAAAGACGGCCCGGTGATGATGGTCGGCGACGGGGTCAACGACGCGCCGGCGCTGGCGACCGCCACGCTGGGGGTGGCGATGGGCGCCGGCGGCACCGATGTCGCGCTGGAGACGGCCGACGTGGTGCTGATGGGTGACGACCTGGCGCGCCTGCCCTACGCGATCGAACTGAGCCGCAAGACGCGGCGCATCATCAAGCAGAACCTGGCCTTTTCGCTGGCGGTCATCGTCGTGCTGGTCACGCTGACGCTGACGGTCGGCATCCCGCTGCCGCTGGGCGTGGTCGGCCACGAGGGCAGCACCGTGCTGGTCGTGCTTAACGGCCTGCGCCTGCTGCGCTCGCTGGACCGGGGGTAGCTGCGTTGCGAAACGCGCCCTGACGTTGGGCAGCGCGTGCAGACCACGGCTGGACAATTGAACCGTTGAGGGGAACCTATACTGGCGTCGATGATGGCGGCAGCGCCGACTTGCCGAGGGCGGTCATGCAGACGGTAAAGACGATCGAGGCCGAGGTCGGCGACGAGGGACAGGTGACGATCCCGGACGAGGTTCGCCGCCTCCTCGGGCTGGAGGTCGGAGGCACGATCCGCTTCGTCGTCGAGGACGACGCGACGGTTCACCTGACCCGGCCGGAATGGACGTTCGCGTCGATACGGGGATCGGTTCCCGGGGTCGCCGGGATGTCGGATGACCTGGACGAGGAGATCGAGGACGCCATGGGCGAGGCGATGGCCGAGCGCTACCCATGGACCGTTGGGAGATGATCGTCGTTGATACGAACGTGGTCCTGCGCTACCTCGTGGGGATTCGCGTTCCGAGCGACGAAGCGTTGTACGAAGCCGCTGGCGTTCTGTTCGATCGCGTGGAGCGCGGCATAGACAGGATCGTCACGAACGACGCCGTCGTGGCCGAAGTCGTCTTCATCCTGCACGCGTCGCGGCACTATGGGTTGACCCGAAGCGACGTCGCCGGACGCCTGGGCGCCCTGTTCGATCATTCCGGCTTCGTGATTCCCGGCAAGCCCGCCGTGCTCGAAGCCCTTCCCTTTGGGCATCCATCCCGGCGCTCAGCTTCGTCGATGCGCTGACCATCTGCCGCGCCCGCGACGGCGGGCACGAGTTGGCGACGTTCGACGCGGCGATGGCGCGTCACGCCGACGTCTCGATCTGGCAACCGGACGGCGCTTGACCGGATCGGAGACGGTCTCCGTGGGCGGTAACGAACTCCTTCACCGCTTCATCGGAGGGGGAGATTGATGTGCCGTTGCCTCGTCGTGTCCTCCCTCGAAGCCGCAGGTGGCAATTCGGTGATCGTGCCGTCGCTGCCGGGATGCTTCAGCAACGGTGGGTAGGTCGAGGATGTGATCGCGGCGTTTCTCCACGAGGAATCGGCGGATGCATGGTCAGGGTCGTCAAGGACGGGGCCGGGAGTGCCAGGCGTCGATTGCGGACAATCAGTCGCGAGGTGATGTGGACAACGTCTGGATAGTTCTTGCGGACAACATGCAAACCGGGCGTCGTTCCCTGCGCGACGAGATTGCGCACAACCGTAACGGTTTGCGGATAGCGGCGCGCAACAAACTGGTGCCCCCTTCCCTACCCCGATCGGGCTGGACGAGATCGTTCGGTTGCGGCAGGGCGGACGGAGGTTTCAACCCCAAAGGAGGGCAGCTGCCTGGGCTGTCGCCCGCAGCTAAACCGGGTGGCCAACCCGGTTGCGCCGCGCCTTCGGAAGACTGTTGTGCGTTTGCCACGAAGCCGCCGCGCCCGATGACGAGGGTGCTACGCGCCGCGCCCTATCCTGCGCTCGGTGAATGAACGACGTCGCGGGACCCGCGGATGGGCCGGGGGAACCGGGACACCGGGAAGGCAACGAGCGATGGACGCTCTCGAACGGCTCAAGGATCCCCGGATCGTCGGCGCGGCGCTGCTGGCGGCGCGCGTGTGGGTCGGCTCCCTGTTCGTGGTGCACGGCCTGGAGAAGGTGACCGGACCCGGTTCCGCGGTCTGGGTCGGCGACAAGGCCGGCGTGGCCGTGACCGGCTACCTCAACGGGGCGCTGGCGATGGCCCCGGGCGGGGCGAACGCCGGGGCGCACCCGGAGGTCGCCGGCTGGTACGCGGCGCTGATCCGCGACGTGTTCCTGCCGAACGCCCAGATCTTCAGCTACTTGGTCGCCTGGGGCGAAGTGCTCGTCGGCATCGCGCTGGTGCTGGGCATCCTCACCCGCTTCGCCGCGGCGATGGGCGTGGCGATGAACCTCGCCTTCCTGTTCGCCGGCACCAGCGGCGACAACGTGCCGATGCTGCTGGTCGGCCTCCCGATCGCCTTCTCGGCCGCGGCCGGCTACTACGGGGTCGATCGGTTCCTGATGCCGGCGGTCAAGGGGTTCGTCGCGCGGCGGCGCGGAGATACGGGGCGGCCGGTCGCCGGGACGCCGCTTCCCACCACGGCCTGACGTTCCTTCCCTCCGTTCGGACGGGGCGCCGCGCAAGCGGCGCCCCGTTCTCGTCGTGCCTCCAGCATCGGGGCGCAAGCAGCCGATGGCACGGCCGGTGCGTCCGCCGGGGTAATCGGTAGCGCCTGCCCGTCGCCGGGCCGGTGGCCGGCGGCGTCGGGATCGGCGCCGCATGCGGCGCAGGCGCTCGCAGCACGGAGATGCCCCATGCCCGCCCCTGCCCCGTCGGCCGCGGCCGCCGCTCCTCCAGCATCCGCGACGGCGGGAGCCGCCCGGCCGGTGACCTTGCGCGTCAACGGCCAGGAGCACCGGTTGCTGGTCGAACCCCGCCGTACGCTGCTGGACGCGCTGCGCCACGATCTCCAGTTGACCGGGGCCAAGAAGGTCTGCGACATGGGCGATTGCGGCGCCTGCACCGTCGTCGTCGATGGCCGCGCGATGTATTCGTGCCTGCTGCTCGCCGTCGATTGCGCCGGGCGCGAGGTCCGCACCATCGAGGGGCTGGGCAGCGCCGACGAACTGGACCCGGTGCAGGAGGCGTTCATCCGCCGCGACGCCTTCCAGTGCGGCTTCTGCACCTCCGGCCAGATCATGAGCCTGCGCGCCCTGCTGGACGCGCACCCCGAGCCGAGCGACGAGCAGATCGAGCGGGCCGTCACCGGCAACCTGTGCCGCTGCGGGGCCTACCCCAACATCGTCGCGGCAGGCCGGCTGGCGGCGGAGTTGCAGGCCGCGCGGACCGCCGAAGGGAGCGCGTGATGCCGGAACTGCGAGTCTCCCGCAAACCCGCGGCCGAGGGCGGCGGCGTCTCGATCGTCGAGCAGGAAGCGCTCGCGCCGTGGGTCGCGGATGCCGACCTCGCCGTGGTCGGGAAGGCGTACCCGCGGCTGGAGGGGCCGGAAAAAGTCAGCGGGCGCGCGATCTATGCGTCGGATATGCGTCTGCCGCGCCAACTCTACGCGAAGGTGCTGCGCAGCCCGCACCCGCACGCCCGCGTCGTCCGCGTCGATGCGTCGGCGGCGGAAGCGATGCCGGGCGTCCACGCGGTGCTGTGCCGGGCGAACGCGCCGGAGATGACCTGGTACGAGGAAGGCAACCTGTTCGAGGAGACGGTCCGGTTCGTCGGCGATGAAGTGGCCGCCGTCGCCGCCGAGAGCGAGGAGATCGCCGGGGACGCGCTGCGGGCGATCGTCGTCGAATACGAACCGCTGCCGTTCGCGACCGGGATCGAGGAGGCGCTGCGGCCGGACGCGCCGAAGATCCACCCCGGCGGCAACGTCGCCGGCGAGCCGACGCTCTACACCCGCGGCGACCCCGAGGCCGGGCGGCGCGAGGCCGAGGTCGTCGTTTCCGAGACCTACGTGACGCAGGCCGCCCTGCACAACGCGCTGGAATCCCACGGCTGCACGGCGTTCTGGGACGGCGACCACCTGACGCTGTGGGATTCGACGCAGGGCATCTTCGCCGTGCGCGACGAGGTAGCCGAAAAACTCGGGCTGCCGCAGCACAAGGTCCGCGTGGTCAAGGAGCACATGGGCGGTGGCTTCGGGGCCAAGCAGATCGCCTGGAAGCACGACGTCATCGCCGCGCTGCTCTCGAAAGCCTCCGGGCGGCCGGTGCACCTGATGCTGGACCGCGAGGGCGAGAACCTCGCCGCCGGGAACCGCAACCCGACCATCCAGCGGGTGACGCTCGGGGCGCGGCGCGACGGCACGCTCACCCTGATCGACGTCCGCATCGAGCAGGGATCGGGCGCCTACCGGACCGGCGGCGAGGCCAGCAACGTGCCCGGCATGTACCAGACGCTCTACCGCTGCCCGAACGTCCGCACCGAACAGGTGCCGGTTTACACGAACACCGGCCCGGCGGTCGCCTTCCGCGCGCCCGGCCACGTCGAGGCCGCCTTCGCGCTCGAACAGGCGATGGACGAACTGGCGCTGAAACTGGGCATGGACCCGGTCGAACTGCGCCGCCGCAACTACACGGAAATCGACCAACTCGAAAACCAGCCCTACACCCTCGCCGAAGGTCTTCGCCTCTGCTACGACCGCGTGACCGAGGCGTTCGGCTGGCCCCTGTTGGAACCGGCGACGGCGGACGGTTCGAAGCGGCGCGGCATCGGCTTCGCCGCCCACGACTGGGTGGGAGGCGGCGGCAAACCGCCCGGCTACGCCTGGATGGAGTTGAACACCGACGGCACCGCCGAGGTCGTCACCGGCACGCAGGACATCGGGACGGGAACGCGCACCGGGCTGGCGCAGGTGGCCGCCGAGGAACTCGGGCTGCCGCTGGAGCGGGTGTCGCTGCAACTCGGCGACACCGCGCGCGGCCCCTACTCCCCGGTCAGTTCCGGCAGCACCACGCAGGCGACGATGGGCTCCGCCGTGCGCGCCGCCGCGTCCGAGGTGCGGGAGCAGTTGCTTCAGGTCGCGGCCGCGATGATGGAGGTCGGGGCCGAGCGGCTCCGGGTCCGCAACGGCCGCGTCTTCGTCGCATCGGACCCCTCGCGGGGGATGGCGGTCGAGGAGATCACGCAGGCGATCGCGCCCAACACCCTGCAGGGGCGCGGCGCGCGCGAGGCCGGGCCGGAGGGGATGTCCGCCCGCACGTTCGGCGCGCAGTTCGTCGAGGTCGAGGTGGACGCCGAAACCGGCGAAACCACCGTGCTGCGGGTGGTGACCGCCCACGACGTGGGGCGGATCGTCAACCCGACGCTGGCCGACAGCCAGATCGTGGGCGGCATCATCCAGGGCGTCGGGTTCGGCCTCACCGAGGAGCGGGTGGTGGATGCCCGGCTCGGCATGGTCCTGAACGCGAACCTCGAGGAGTACAAGGTGCCGACCGTGGCCGACGCGCCGCCGGTCGAGCACGTCCACGTGGACGTGGCGGACCCGCACGCCAACCCGACCGGGGCCAAGGGCATCGGCGAACCGCCGCTGATCCCGACCGGGCCGGCCATCGCCAACGCGGTCTTCGACGCGGTCGGCGTCCGGCTGCGGGAAGCGCCGCTGACCCGCCGCCGGGTGCTGGACGCCCTGCGCGAAATGGAACCCAACGGACTGGAGGCGTCGGCATGAGGACGTTTGACTACGCCGCCCCGCCGACGCTGGACGCCGCGATCGCGCTGCTCGGCGCGAACGGCGCGGCGGGCGAGGACGGGCAGGCCGCGCGCCCGCTCGCGGGCGGCACCGACCTGCTGACGCTGATGAAGGCCGACCTCGTCGCGCCCCGCACGCTGGTGGACATCAAGCGGCTGGCCGACCTCCACGACCGGATCGAACCGGGGCCGGACGGGCTTGAGATCGGCGCGCTGGCGACGCTGGCGCAGGTCGAGGACGACCCCCTCGTGCGCGCGCGGGCGGCGGCGCTCTCCGAGGCGGCGGCGCTGGCGGCCACCCCGCAACTGCGGAACATGGCGACCATCGGCGGCAACCTGCTGCAGCGGCCGCGCTGCTGGTACTTCCGCAACCCCCACCTCACCTGCTGGCTCAAGGGCGGCGACGAATGCCTGGCGCGGGGAGGCGAGAATCAGCAGCACGCGATCTTCGACATCTCCCCGTGCATGGCCGGCCACCCCTCGGACCCGGCGACCGCCCTGCTGGCGCTGGACGCGAGCGTGCGGCTGCGCGGCCCGTCCTCGGAGCGGACCGTGTCGCTGGCCGAGTTCTTCACCCCGCCGACGGACGACCACCGGCGCGAGACGGCGCTGGAACCCGACGAACTGGTCGTCTCGCTGCTGATCCCGGACGCGCCGGACGGCACGAACAGCGCCTACCTCAAGGCGATGGACCGCAAGGTGTGGGCGTTCGCGCTGGTCGGCGTCGCCGCCGTCGCGCGGGTCGAGGACGGGACGATCGCGGAGGCGCGGTTGGCGCTGGGCGGCGTCGCCCCGGTCCCGTGGCGCGCCGTAGACGCCGAGCGGGTGCTGGCCGGTTCCGCCGCGACCCCCGAAACGTTCGATCGCGCGGCGGACGCGGCGCTGTCCGGCGCGCAGCCCCTGCACCTCAACGGCTACAAACTGCCGATCGCCCGCGCCCTCATCCGGCGGGTGCTGGAGGCCGCCACGCGCCTGCCCGGCGGCTGATCCGGAATCCGGCTATTCGCTGCCGTTTCGCCCGCCCGTGACGGCGTGCGTTCGTAGGAGAGGGAGCCGTGCCCTCCCTCGTCCGTACGCTACTTCGGGCACGGGAGGGCACGAGTCCCTCCCTCACGAACAATGAACGGATTCCCGCACCAATCAACCGGATTTCGCATGATCCGGAATCCGGGTGGATGCCCGCGCTGCCGCCGCCGGCCGCAGGCATCCACCGCGCCCGGTGAGGCCCCGGCCGGATTCTCTCGCCGCCATTTTTTCGGTATTTATTCGGTGTATATTCGGCATTTTTTCGGTCGGGGAAAACCGCGTACGTACGCGGTGTTGTGACCGAATCGGAGTTTATTCTCCTCCCCTCCCACGCGCAGCGCCCGGAACCCCCTCCCGGGTGTGCCTTCCCCGTATGCGTCCGCGAGGATGGCA
Organism: Chloroflexota bacterium; assembly: GCA_023423795.1. GTDB lineage: Bacteria > Chloroflexota > Chloroflexia > Thermomicrobiales > UBA6265 > CADCWF01. The sequence continues at coordinate 16,464 of JAFAEX010000159.1, forward strand.
GGGGTGCCGAATAAACCCAAAACCCGCATGGACATGGGAGAACCGCCGCCGAATAAACGGCGAATCAATACCGAATAAATACCGAAGAAACTCCGGCGGGATCGGGCGGCGTTCGGGATGCTCCAGACGTGCATCGACGCCGTTCCGGGGCCAGGAACCGACCCCGGCTGCATCGAGCAGGGAAACCCCGGACTCCATTTCGCATGCCCGCTGGGTCGGGGCACGAGCCGGATTCGGGGCGCATCCACCGGTGGCCGATGGCCCGCGGCGTGCGGGACAATCGCGGCCACGCCGCAGCACCCGGAGGCAGCGACCCATGGAAACCCGCCGGTTGGGCAAGACCGGGCACCCGAGCAGCGTTGTCGCCTTTGGCTCATACGCCATTGGCGACGCAACGCAGGACGACGCCGACCGCGTCATCGAGGACGTCCTCGCCCGGGGCGTGAACCACATCGACGTCGCCCCGAGTTACGCCGAGGCCGAACTGCGGCTTGGCGACTACCTGAAGCGCCATCCGCGCCCGGACGTCTTCGTCGGCGCGAAGACCCAGAAGCGCGACAAGGCTGGCGCCCGCGAGGAGTTGCTGCGCACGCTCGACCGCCTCGGGCGCGATCGCCACGACCTCTACCAGCTCCACGCCGTCTGCACCGCCGACGACCTCGCCGCCTGCCTCGCGCCGGGCGGGCCGCTGGAGGCGATCCTGGAGGCGCGCGAGGAAGGGCTGGTCGCCCACATCGGCATCACGGGCCACGGCTGGCAATCGCCCGCGACCCACCTCGCCGCGCTGGACGCCTTCCCCTTCGCGACGGTGATGACCTCCTGCAACCGCTTCCTCCACGCCGACGACGCGTTCCGGCGGGACTGGGAGCGGTTGGTCGCCCGCTGCCGGGCCGACGACGTGGGCATCCACGTCCTCAAGGCGACCGCGAAGGGTCCGTGGGGCGATCGCACCCCCACCCACCACACGTGGTACGAGCCCTTCACCGACCAGCGCGACGTGGACCGCGCCGTCGCCTGGGCCCTGCGGCAGGACGTCACCACGCTCTGCAGCGCCGGCGACATGTCGCTGCTGCCCGGCATCCTCGCCGCCGCCGAGCGCTATCGGGAGATCGACCCGAACTCGGCCGACGCGTTGCTGGCCGACGGGGCCTACGGCGATATCTTCGTAGCCGCCTGACCACGAACGACGCACCAACCTCGTCCGCTCACGCGTCGATCGCGGGGGCACGCTGCACCCGCGCTGGCTCGGGCATGGTGACGTTGACCGTGGCCGAGCCAACGCATGGCCGCATCATACGAAATCCGGATGAACTGTTCGTGTTCCGCGTACACAACCGATGACCGCTTTCCTGATACCTACGCGAGAATGCGCAGGCGGATAGACTTCCGATACCGGAATGGTTCAACCGGATTTCGTATCAGGGACGGCCCGTCATGCCGCCGGCAGCAGCGTGAATCGGATCGCCGACGGCCGCCCGTCCGACCCCGCCTTGTCGAACGACGGCACGGCCGCCTGCGCCCATCCCTCGCTCCCGTCGGGCGCGGCCAGCCGGTACCAGAGCCGGGTGGCTTCGGCGCTCGTGCCCCGGTCGGCTTCGTCGCCGGCGTCGATCCCGAGCAACGGGTAGCGGTTCCCGGCGGCTGGCGGCAGCACGCCGATCTGCACGGCATCGGACTGCCCGGGCGGCGCACTCCAGAGCGAGATCTCGCCTGCGACGCCCTCGGCTACCACGACCTCGGCCCCGCTCGGAACGCCGTCCGGCCAGGCGCGGCGGGCGATGACGTGGACCGGGTTGCGCCAGCCGAGGTCGGACGGGTGCTCCGGCGCCTCGATCGGCCAATAACCGGGACCGGGCGGGCAGTCGAACCCGCAGTTGACGCCGTATTCCGGCGCGTCCCCGTTGACGCGCGATTGCTGGTAGAAGGTCCGCAGTTCGAAATGCAGGTGGCTCGGCGCGTCGCCACGGCCCAGCACCGTGCCGATGGGCTGGCCGCGCGCCACCCAATCGCCAACCGCCACTGCCAGCGCATAGTCGAGGTGCCCGTACTGCGAATACAGGTCCGGCGCGTGGCGGACGAGCACCACCGGTCCCGGGTAGTCGTACCCGGCGAAAACGACCTCGCCATCCGCGACGGCGACCACCTGCGCCCCGCCGCTTTCGCCGGCGAGGCGGCGCCAGTTCTCCCCGGTGTGCCACCAGCCGGGAAAGGCCGGCAGGTTCTCGCAGGCGTAGCCGGCCCGGATCACGAAGCCGTCGCCCGGCGCGCGCCCCGGCTCCGCCATCGGGTAGCCGAAGGCCGGCCCGCCCACCTGCGCGGCGGCCCGGCGGAGCGGCGGAATGCCCAACGAGGCGAAGGCGGCGAAGCGCAGGAGCGAACGTCGGGTGGAGCGGTGCGGCATGGCGTCAACTCCCGGTGCGCGGCGGCTGGCCGGATGCGGCGAGCGTTTGGTTCGCCGCAATCGCCCGTGACATACTACCGGGGACGCCTATCGGCGCCTGGACGAGGGGCACCGTACCCAGCCGACGACAAGACGGTGCACAGTGGTGGCCACCATGGCGTGGGTAATCCTCGTGCTTTCCGGCATGCTCGAAGCGGTCTGGGCAACGGCCCTCGGACGATCGGACGGCCTGACCAAACTCGTCCCGACCGTCCTGTTCCTGATTTCGGTGGTGCTGAGCATGGTCGGGCTCGGCTACGCCATGCGCCAACTCCCGATCGGCACCGCCTACGCCATCTGGGTCGGCATTGGGGCAACCCTCACCGCCGGCTACGCGATGGTCTCCGGCAGCGAACCGGCCTCGCTGGTCCGCGTGCTGCTGCTGGTCGGCATCGTCGCCTGTGTCATCGGCCTCAAACTCGTCACGCCCTGACTCCGATGCGCGGCCCCAACGAGTTGATGTGCAACGCATCGATCCGGGTATCGGCCGCGCCCGCCCGGGGTTGAGGACGACGGTTGGGGCTACGGTGCCCGTGGTCAGTCCCGGAGGGACTTCGTTGGCGTAGCCCGGGGTTTATGGCGGTTGCCGAAAATGGTCCGGGCATTGGCGGGGCGGGCGCGATTCATCGCGCCCCTACGACCGAGTTGAGATGCCGCGGCGTGTAGGGGCGCGATTCATCGCGCCCGCCCGGAGCCGGTATCCGCACAAATAGGCAAACACCATCAACCCCGGGCGGGCGACGATGGCCGGGGTAGTTGGGCAACCGCCGTCATCCCCGGGCGTTCCGTGACCGCATCTCTAGCGTGGCCGCCACAAGGGCGCTACCGATCGGGGCGTTCGTCAGGGCTCTTCAGCGCCCGTTCTTCGTGAGCCCGGTCCTTCAGGGCCGGGTCTCATGCGCCGGCAGGAAATCGAACCGCACCGACGACGGTCGCCCGTCCGACCCAGTTTCGAGGTCGGATGCGCGGGCGGCGCGCACCCAGGCTTCCCCGCCCTCCGGCAGCGCGAGCCGGAACCACAGCGCGGTCGCTTTGGCCCCGGTCCCGGTCGAGTCTCCCGGGCCGGCGGCGACCTCCAGCAGCGGGAAGCGGGCCCCGGGTTCGAGCGCTAGCACGCCGACCGCATGAGCCGCGTCGCTCCCGTTGGGCAGGCTCCACAGGTCGGTCTCGGTCGCTGCGGTTGCGGCGACGACCGCCTCCGCGCCGTTTCCGGATTGGAGCCGGTTGCCGATCACGTGCGTCGGGTTGCGCCAGCCGAGCGCCGACGGATGCTCCGGCGCATCGACCGGCCAGTAGCCCGGCCCCGGCGGGCACTCGTAACCGCACCCCACGGCGTAGCGCGGCGCGGCGCCGTTCACCTCCGGCGTCGTCAGGAACGTCCGTACCTCGAAATGCAGGTGGCTCGGCGCGCGCCCGTCCGCCCGCGCCAGCACCGTGCCGAGGAGGTCGCCCCGATCGACCCGATCGCCGGCCGCCACCGGCAGCGCGTAGTCCAGATGCCCATACATCGAGAACAGGTCGGCGGCGTGGCGCACGATCACCACCAGCCCGGGGTACTCCGACCCGGCGAAGACGACCTCGCCCGGCCCGATGGCGAGCACCGGCGCGCCGCCCGTCTCGCCCTCGGCCAGGTACCAGTCCTCGCCGGTGTGCCACCAGCCGGGGTTGTACCAGGTGTTTTCGGTCGCGTAGCCGTGCCGTACGACGAAGCCGTCTCCCGGAACCCGCCCCGGCAGGCCGATGGGAAACCCGAACCCGGCCGTATCGTCCTGCGCCGCTGCCCATCGTGGCAACCCGGCCAGCGCGCATCCCGCGATGCCGACGACCGCCCGGCGCGTCAGGGTCCGATCCATGCGGCCTTCTCGCACCCCCTCCTGCGACCGCCAGCGCACACCGCGCGCCCGCCCGGCGCCGGCATCTGCACCGGCGTCGCCATCGCCAACCATGGCACCATCGCCAACCGTGTCGCCATCGCCAACCGCGCCACCATCGCCGCCCGCGCCACCATCGTCATCCCGAGCTTGTCGAGGGATCTCGTCCGTCGTCCGGTGCGGGATGCTGCGTGCTGGGTGCAACGACGAAATCCCTCGACAAGCTCGGGATGACGGTGTTTGTGGCCGGGACGACGGGATCCGCCGGGAACGATTCCGCGCTCCGTGCCCGCCACTGCGCTCCTCGTAGCACGTAGCACGTAGCACCCAGCACCCACTACTCGGCACTCGGCACGCGGCACGCGGCACTCGGCACTCGGCACCCGGCACCCGTCAGACGAACCGCGTCAGCACCTCCCGGGCGTAGCGCTGCATCCGCCCGTGGTCGTAGGCCACACGCGGGATGTAGGCCAGCACGTAGTCGATGCCCACGTCGATCAGCCCCTGCATCCGCTCGGCGATCTCGTCGGCGGTGCCGACCCAGAACTGTTCCTGGATCCGCTGCAACGGCCACGGCCCGCGGTTGGCCTCCATCGCCGCCGCGCGGTCCTCGCCGTCCTCAAGCAGGATCAGGTCGATGGAGGTGGACTTGACGATCCGGTCGTAATCGCGGCCCAGCGCGTCGCAGTGGCGCTTCAGGACCTCGAGTTTGTGGCGGCACACCTCGGCGTTGCCGCCGCCGACGTTGCAGGCATCGCCGTACTGCGCCACCAGTTTCAGCGTCACCTGTTCGCCGCCGCCGCCGATCCAGAGGGGCGGCCGGCCGTTGGCGCCCTTCGGCTCGTTGATCGCGCCGTCGATCTGGTAGCGCTTGCCGGCGAAACTCGCCTCGTCCTCGTCCCACATGCGGGTGATGACTTCCAGCCCCTCGCGCAGCATCCGCAGCCGCTCCGGGGCGTCGGGGAAGCCGTAGCCGTAGGCCCGCCACTCGTGCTCGTACCAGCCCGCGCCGATCCCGGCGTAGAGGCGGCCGTGGGAGGCGACGTCCACCGTGGAGGCGATCTTGGCGTAAAGGGCCGGGTTGCGGTAGCCGTTGCAGCCGACCATCTGCCCGACCTTCACCCGCTCGGTATCGCGGGCGAGGGTGGCGCTGATCGTCCAGCACTCGAAGGTCGTTTCCAGCCTCGGTTCCGGCGTGGTGTGGAAATGGTCGTAGACCCAGACCGAATCGATCGTCGGTTCGGCCTCGGCGGCCCTCGCGACCGCGGTCATCGCCTCGAACTTGGCGACCGGGTCGTCGATCTCGGCCAGATCCATCTTCCAGCCCTGCGGCACGAACACCCCGAAGCGCAACGGATTGGCCACGCGTTCCCTCTCCCCGCGGCGGATCGCCGCGCGACGCCGTCTCCTGGAGCCCGATTGCGGCCGTCGCCGCACGCGGCGTGCCGGGGTTGTGCACGGCGCAGGATCGCGGCGACCGTTCTTGGAACGTGAATCGACGTCGGGGCAGTGTTTCCGTCGCGGCGAGATGGGTGGGCAGGCCACGGGGGCATTCGCGCTGCACGGCAGCGAGGGAATCAGATCGTCGTGATGTGCAAACCCGTTACCCGGTGGATGGGTTTTCGTATGCTCTCGGTCGTGATCAGTTCGTCAGTTTGGGTACTGAATGCTGCCGCAACGTGGAGCGCGTCGAGCGCGTTCAATCCATACTCCCGCGCGATCTGTTCTGCTTCACCGACGAGCGAAGCACCGAGATTCGCCCAGGCATGGACACGACTGAAGAACCACTCGTGGAATTCGACCTCCACCGAATTGCGGTGATAGAACGCCTTGGGCAGCAATTCGAGACGTAGAAACGCACTTGAGACAAATGTCCGATCGGAATCGACCAGCACGGCGAGGCACCGACGAGAACGATCCGCATCTCGGCGAATAGCCGCGATCAAGACCCCGGAGTCAACGTAGGTTCGCGTCACCCGCGAGATCCCAATCGCTCTTCCTCCCACTCCCGCTCCAGTTCATCTCGATCGAGAAAACGGCCACGCGACCGAAGGAACTCGGCACGAGCCGCAGCGAGCAAGCGACCCGGTCCCGTCTGCCAGATATCGTCCTTCGCCGCGTCCATCTCAATGGGGTGACAATCCTTGTCCGCTGTCTGGTCGTCTGCGGCGGTGATAACTCGACGCTGCATCACGAACCTCCTTCGATTGGGTTCGTTCCGATTTCGTTCCGAATGGTACCGCCCTGCCAGCAACGACAACGATGACACCGATAGGCGGACGCATCAGGGGGTGTGATTGGTTCGACCTCGTGTGCCCTCTTGTCGCAAACACCGACCCTCCGCTCGTGACTCTTGCCTGGCGCTGGGCTGCCGTGCTCCTGGAACCTCGAGCGCCCTCGTCCCGGGGCATCCGCACCCGCTACCATTACGTAAACTTGCCCACACCGCGCCACCCGGAGGGTCCATCCGTGCCCGGCATCCATCCCCGGCCCGCATCGCACACCCGCCGCGCCGTCCTCGCCGCCGCGTTGGCCTCCTCCGGGCTGGCCGCGGCCGGCGCGCTCCGCCCCGCCCCGGCCGCCGCCTCCGGCCCGATCGTGCTGCCGGACGGCCGGAGTTACGACGCCTACGTGCCCGCGGCGACCAAGGACGGCCAGTTCTATGGCTACACTTGCGAGTTCGACGCCGCATGGGCGATCCTCGCCAGTTTCGGCCACGACGTGCCGTTCGAGGAAATGCTGGCCGTCGTCGGCCACGACACCTCGATCGAGCCGTGGTGGGAGGAGACCACCGACGGCTTCGTCATCCACGGCGGCGACATCACCACCGCCTTCTCCGGCGACTACACCAGCAACCTGCTGGCCCGCACCACCGGCCGCGCCATGCAGCCGCTGTTCGAGCGCTACGGCCTCCCCGTCCAGCCCGTGCACACCCGCGAGGATTTGCAGGCGTCGCTCGACGCCGGCGCGCTCGTCTGGATGAAGGCCACCGTCGATTTCAAGCCTTGGGCGATCACCACCTGGATCACCCCACAGGGCGTCGCGCTGCCCACCGTGCTCGGCAACGACCACGCGCTCGTCGTCATGGGCTACAACGCTTGGGGCGTCGTCATCCGCGACGTACTCGGCCCCACCGACACCAACTGGGAGCGCCAGTACGAGTACGACGTCGCCTGGGAGACCTTCCTCCCCGTCTGGGCCGCGCAGGGCTACGACACCCTCGCCGTCTACCCCGCCCCGCTCGGCTGAACGGAGTACCGAGTACCGAGTGCCGAGTGCCGAGTGCCACGACGAAGTTGGCGGGTCGGCAAGCGATGGGTGACGCGCTGGCCTACCGTTTCTCGGCACTCGGCACTCGGCACTCGGCACTCGGCACTCGGCACCTACCCCTTCAGCGCCCCGGCCATGATGCCCTCGATGAAACGGCGCTGGAAGATCAGGAAGATCAGCACGATGGGCAGCGTGCCGAGGAACGACCCGGCCATCACCGCGCCGTATTCCTGCCGGTACGGCCCGATCAGCGTCGCCAGCCCGAGGCTGACCGTGAACTTCTCGTCGCTGCTGACCACGATCAGCGGCCAGAGGTAGTCGTTCCACGACGCCGTGAAGAAGATGATGCCCATCACCGCGATCGCCGGTTGCGCCAGCGGCACGATGATCCGGGTGAAGATCCCCCACTCGCTCGCGCCGTCGATGCGGGCCGCTTCCAGCAGTTCGTTCGGGATGCCCATCAGTTGCTGCCGCGCGAGGAAGACGCCGATCGCCTGCGCGGTGAACGGCAGGATCAGCGCCATGAACGTGTCGGTCCACTGCCGGTCCACCATCATTCCGAACAGCGGCACGAGGATGACGTACAGCGGCAGCGTCAGCGTCCCGATCACCAGGATGAACAGCGGCTGCTTGAACGGGAACTCGAACTTGGCGAAGGCGTACCCCGCCATCAGCGACAGCGCGATCGCCAGCAGCGTCCGCGACAGCGCCACGAACAGGCTGTTGCCGAACCAGCGGACGAAACTCGTCTCGTCCAGCAGCAACCGGTAGTTGCCGAGGTACAACTCGTCCGGCCAGAACTTGAACGGGATCGAGTAGATCTCGATGCCCGGCTTGAACGAGGCGACGATGGTGTAGATGAACGGCATCACCGTCGCCAGCACGCCGAGCGAAAGCAGGACGAGGCCGACCCAGCGGACCACCAGCCCCAAGCGCCCGATGCCGATCATCGCGTGGTCCTTTCGCGCGCAACGAGGGCTTGGTTGAGGCGGTTAGCGGTTGTCATCCCGCACCGCTCGCCCGCGCCGCCGCGCCCGGGGTTGAAACCCCGGGCTACGGGAACGAAACCCCTCCGGGGTTGAGCACGTTGACGCGGACCCGTGTTCGGTCCCGGAAGGACGTCGTTTGCGTAGCCCGGGAATTCGTTCCCGGGCGATCCCGGTTGGCGCCCATCCCGCGCCCACCTGCCGTCATACCGCGCCGAGCCCATCCGGGCCCGGCTATCCCAGCCCGCCCTACGCATCGCGGAACACCCGGAACAGCAGGAACTGCACGCCCGAAAGCAGGATGCTGATCAACGCCAGCGAGTAGCCGATCGCCGCCGCGTAGCCCTGGTCGAACTGCCGGAACCCGACCTCGTAGAGGTAGATCGCCAGCGTCAGCGTCGCGTCCGACGGGCCGCCGCCGGTGAGCAGGAACGGGATCTCGAAGATCTGGTAGGAGAAGATCGTCGCCTGCACCACCACGAACAGGATCGTCGGCCGCAGCAGCGGCAGGGTGACGTCCTTGAACGCCTGCACGCGGCCGGCGCCGTCGATGTAGGCCGCCTCGATCAACTCGTCCGGGATGTTCTGCAACCCCGCCAGGAAGTAGAGGCTGTTGATCCCGAGGTAGGTCCAGATCGCCACCCCGACGATGGCCGGCAGCGCCAGCGTTTCCGAGCGCAGCCAGTTGTGCCCTTCCAGCCCGATGCTGGTCAGGAACCCGTTGAGCAGCCCGAAATCCGTGTCGAGGATCAGCCCCATCATCAGCGCGATGACGACGTAGGACGTGATGTTGGGCAGGAAGAACGCGATCCGGAAGAAACTGCGCGCGTTCGGCGACGGCACCACGAACGATTTCACCGTCACCGCCACCAGCAGCGCCAGCGGGCTGAGGATGAACACGCTCGCCCCGGCGTACATCGTCGTGTTCAGCAGCGCCTTCAGGTAGCGCGGGTCCTCGAACAACTGGCGGTACTGGTCGAACCCGACGAAGCGCGGCACGGACAGCCCGACCTGCTCGTAGAAACTCTGGCGCAGCGCCGCCACTACCGGGTAAAGCAGGAAGATGCCGTACACCACGAAAAACGGGAGCAGGAACAGGTAGGGGGTCAGCAGCTTGCTTCCCGGCGCGCGCCCGGTCCGCGCCCGCCGGGCGATCCCGCCCGCCCCGAGCACCGCCGGCGCCGGTCCGACCGTCGGCGTGTCCGTCGCCATCCCGAGGACCTCCCTGCGGCGACCTCGCCCGGGCGCGGACATCGTCGGCCGCGCCCGGGGTCATTGTCGCCGGAGTCCGGGGCCGGCGCGCCGGCCCCGGGACACCGCGTGCGGGCGCTAGCCCTGCATGCGCTCCAGCTCCGCGCCCAGTTCCTGCAGCGCGGCCACCGGCTCCATGCGGTCGTTCATCACCGGGGTGATGACGATGCGCTCCATCGCCTGCGTCGTGTCGTTGAACAGGGGCGACTGGTTGAACGCCGGCAGGTCGCCCGCCACCGAGGCGTAGAGTTGCCCGATCTCCGCGCCGCCGAAGAACTCGGAGGGCTGCTTCAGCTCCTCGCTCTCGTAGGCGGGGATGTAGGCCGGGTAGACGGTCCGCATCCGGAAGTCGTTGAGGGCGCCGTCCACCGTCAGGTTGCCGGCCTGCAGCAGGTCCCAGGCGAGGTCCTGGTGCTGCGATTGTTCGGTGATGCACTGGCCGGTGCCGCCGAAGTTGGCGGTCGGCCGGCCTTCGCCCAGCCCGGTCGGGATGCGCTGCACGGCCCAGAGGCCGGACTGGTCGGGCACGTTGTTCATCAGGTTGCCGATGTGCCACGGCGGGCCCCAGACGGCGACGAACTTGCCGGCCCGGAAGGCGGCCCAGTACGGCGGCCCGGCCCACTTCTCCTGCGCGTCGGCCGGCGCGATGCCGGCGATGCCGTCCTCGTAGACGAGGTTGCGCAGGAACGTCAGCGCCTCCACGCCCAGTTCGTTGTCGGCCTGGTAGTTGCCCTCGGCGTCGAAGAACGAGGTGCCGGCGAACTGCGACGCCATGAAGAAGTCGCCGAACGCGAGGTCGTGCACCGCCAGCATCTTCATCTCGCCGTCGGCGGAGATGGTCTTGCCGGCCGCGATCACGTCGTCCCACGTCTCGAACGGGGTTTCGATGCCGGCCTCGTCCATCACGTCCTTGCGGTAGGCGAAGACGACCGCGTTGAGTTCGTTGCCGAGGCCGTAGATCTCGCCGCCGTAACTCCACGGATCGACCGCGGCCGGCTTGTAGATGTTGTCGATCTCTTCCCCGATGCGCTCGCCGAGGGGCAGGAACGGGATCCGCTCGCCCTTGATGAACATCGAGAAGCGGGCGATCTCGACGTCGGCGATGTCCGGCGCGCCGCGGCCGCTGGCCAGCGCCGCCAGCAACCGGTCGTGCATCTGGTCGAACTGGAACTGGCGGAAGTTGATGGTGACGTCGGGGTGCTTGTCCTTGAAGACCGGCAGCTCCGCCGCCGCCTTGGCGAAGTTCAGGCGCCCTTCGTCGAAGCCCCAGAACTCCAGCACCTCGCCCGACTGCCGCCGCGCGGTGGTCCGGGCCGGGCGGGAGCCGGCGCCCGGGGCCGCCAG
>JAFAEX010000222.1 GCA_023423795.1 Chloroflexota bacterium
GCGCTTCGGTTGACCGAGGGCCGGCGGTTGCGCGTCCCGCGGATGCGCGGGGTCGTGGGCGGTTGGCTAAAACGGCAGGCCGGGGAAGCCGCCCTTGCCGAGACCGGGCGGCATCTTGCCCTTTTTCGCCATGCGGCCGACCTGGGTCATCATCTTCTGCATCTCGGTGAACTGCTTGAGGAGGGCCTTGACCTCCTGCGGGGTGCGGCCGGAGCCCTTGGCGATGCGGGCGGTGCGCCGCTTGCCGATGACGTCCGGGTTGCGCCGCTCGTCCGGGGTCATCGAGAAGATGATGGCCTCGATGTGCTTGTAGTCGTCGTCGGAGATCTGGGCCTTGGCCTGCCGCATCTGGGCGCCGAGGCCGGGGATCATGTCCAGCAGTTGGGTCAGCGGCCCCATCTTCTTGATCTTCTGCAACTGGTCGAGGAAGTCTTCGAGGTTGAAGTCGCCCTTGAGCATCCGGTCCTGGAGTTGGGTCGGGTCTTCGTCGCCGACCATCGTCTCCTGGGCGCGCTCGATCAGGGAGAGGACGTCGCCCATGCCGAGGATGCGGGACGCGAGGCGGTTCGGGTAGAACGGCTCCAGCGCGTCCAGTTTCTCGCCGGTGCCGATGAACTTGATCGGCACGCCGGTGACGGCGCGGATCGAGAGGGCCGCGCCGCCGCGGGCGTCGCCGTCCATCTTGGTCAGGATCAGCCCCGAAGCGCCCACGCGGTCGTGGAAGGTCTGGGCGACGCCGACCGCCTCCTGGCCGGTCATCGCGTCGGCCACCAGCAGGATTTCGGTGGGGTTCACCCGCGCGCGGATGTCCTCCAGTTCCTGCATCAGCCGGTCGTCGATCTGGAGGCGGCCGGCGGTGTCGATGATGACCGGGTTGAGGCCGCGCTCGTTGGCGTACCGGATCGCGTTGGTCGCGATATCGACCGGGTTGGCCTGCGTTCCCTCGTCGTAGACGGGGACGTTGATCTGCTTGCCGAGCGTCTGCAACTGGGTGATGGCGGCCGGGCGGTACACGTCGGCGGCGACCAGCAGCGGCGCCCGCCCGCCCTTGCGCAGGTGGACGGCGAGTTTGGCGGCGTGGGTCGACTTGCCCGAACCCTGGAGGCCGACCAGCATCAGGATCTGCGGCGGCCGGTCGGGGAACTTCAGCCCCTCCGGTTCTTCGCCGAGGACGCGGATCAGTTCCTCGTTGGCGATGGCGATGACCGACTGCGCCGGGGTCAGCGAGCGCAGCACGTCCTGCCCGACGGCGCGTTCGCGCACCGCGCCGACGAAGTCCTTGGCGACCTTGAAGTTGACGTCGGCTTCGAGCAGCGCACGGCGGACCTCGCGCATCGCGGCATCGACATCGGCCTCGGTGAGGCGGCCCTTCTTGCCGAGGCTGGCGAACGATTCGTGCAGGCGATCTGTCAATGATTCGAACATGCATGGCTCCGGGGTGTCGGGTGCCGGGTGTCGGGTGTCGGGTGTCGGGACTAGTCGGCTATGGAGTCGCGCGTTCGCGACGCGGCGAGTGCAGCACGAAGCCGATGAAGTTGGCGACCGATAGCGGCACAACGATCGAGCAATGGCTGGACGGCTTCGGACTCGACATAGTGTAGACGGGCGGCTAGCTCGAGGTAGGTTTCGACCTCCCCAAGCGAGCCGCGCGCGATGGAAACGAAGCGCAGGTAGTCGCCCAGATGGTCCCGCGATTTTCCCTCCGCAATGTTGGCGGCCACCGATACGGCTGCCCGTTGCAGCTGACTCGATAGTCCAAACGTCTCGTGGCGCGGGAACTCAGCCGAGAGTCGATAGACATCTTCGGTCAGCGCCATCGCATCCTGCCATACGCGCAGATCCCGGAACCCATGCATCGGCCCACCCGTCCCGACACCCGACACCCGACACCCGACACCCCGTCAGAACCCCTCGCCCTCCCCGAAGAAGAGCGAATCGACGTACGTTTCGGGGCGGAAATCGGCGAGGTCGGCGGCCTTTTCGCCGGTGCCGACGTAGGAGATGGGCATCCCCAGTTCCTTGGCGACGGAGAAGGCGATGCCGCCCTTCGCCGTGCCGTCGAGCTTGGCGATCATGATGTCGGAGATGGCGACGGCGTCCGAGAATTGTTTGGCCTGGACGAGGCCGTTCTGCCCGGTGGTCGCGTCGATGACGAGGATGGTCTCCTGCGGGGCGTCGGGCACCGTCTTCTGCATGATCTTGCGCAGCTTGGTCAGCTCGGCCATCAGGTTGTGCTTGGTGTGGAGGCGGCCGGCGGTATCCACGATCAGCACGTCGTAGTTGCGGGCGTGGGCGGCCTGCATGGCGTCGAAGACGACCGCGCCGGGGTCGCCGCCCTGGGCGTGGGCGATGACCGGCACCTCGAGCCGCTCGCCCCAGATCTTCAACTGGTCGATCGCCGCGGCACGGAAGGTGTCGCCGGCGGCCAGCAGCACCGAGCGGCCGAACCCCTTGTGGTAGGCGGCCAGCTTGGCGATGGAGGTCGTCTTGCCGACGCCGTTGACGCCGACGACCATGATGACGAAGGGGACGCCGCGCTGCAGGATTTTGACCTGCCGGTTGCGCGCCGATTCCTCCAGCAGGGAGATCATCTCCTCGCGCAGGATCTCGCGGGCGGCGTGCGGATCGAGGATGCCGGCGCCCTCCACGCGGGCGCGCAGGTCGGCCACGAGCTTCTGGGAAACGTCCCAGCCGACGTCGGCCTGGATGAGGAGCATCTCCAGTTCTTCGTAGAGATCCTCGTCGATGGCGGCGCGGTCGAAGAGGCGGGTGATCTCGGAGAAGACGCCGCCTTTGCGCGTCTTCTCCAGCCCCTGCTCGAGCTGGACGTCGGGGTTGCTCTTGCGGCGGAAGAACTTGAAGATCACGGGCATCTCCGGGGTGTCGGGTGTCGGGTGTCGGGTGTCGGGTGTCGAGGGTCCCGCCCCATGTTCGCCGACCGCTGCTTCGGGTAGTGTGCGCGATCGTCGGGGCTGAATCTACGCCCCGACACCCGACACCCGACACCCTGAGAAGACGATGCGCCGCCTTTCGCCCGTCCTGATCGCCGTTTACCTGCCGACCGCGCTGCTGGCCTTCGGGCAGGGGTTGTTGATCGCGACGCTGCCGCTCTACGCGGACGGTTTCGGCGTGGGGTACGAACTGGTCAGCCTGGCGGTGGCGGCGGCGGCGTTGGGCACGCTGGCGACCGACGTCCCGGCCGGGGCGCTGCTGGCGCGCATCGGGTTGCGCCCGGCGATGATCGGCGGCTCGGCGCTGGTTGCCGCCAGCACGCTGGGGCTGGCGCTGACCGGCAGCTTCACGGCGGTCGTGGTGCTGCGGGTGCTGGCCGGGGTGGGGACCGCGCTCTGGGCCCTTTCCCGCCACGCCTTCCTGACCGAGGCGATTCCCGCCGGGCAGCGCGGGCAGGCGCTGTCGGTGTTCGGCGGCATCAACCGGATCGGCGTGTTCGCCGGGCCGGTGCTGGGCGGCGTCGTCGCCGACCGCTTCGGGCTGGACGCGAGTTTCGTGCTATCCGCCATGCTGGCCGGGGCGGCGCTGGCGGTGTCGGTCGCGCTGCTGCCGCCCGCGCCGCGGCCGACGCAGGAGCGGGCGGGCACGCGTTGGCGGCTGGTCGGCGCGGCGCTGCGGTCGAACGGGCGGGATCTCGGCGCGGCGGCGGTGGCGCAGACGCTGGCGCAGGCGATCCGCGCCGGGAGGTACCTGATCATCCCGCTCTACGGCGCGAACCGGCTGGGGCTGGACGCCGGACAGGTCGGCCTGGTGATGACCGCCGGGGCGATCGTGGACGTGTCGATGTTCGTGCCGGCTGGGTTCCTGATGGACCGCTTCGGGCGGAAGGTCGCCGCGGTGCCGAGTTTCGCGGTGATGGCGGTGGGCATCGCGCTGGTGCCGCTGGCGAACGATTTCGGCGGGTTGCTGCTGGCGGCGCTGGTGGTCGGACTGGGCAACGGCCTCGGCTCTGGCTCGATGATGACGCTCGGGGCGGACCTGGCCCCGCCCGGCGCGACCGGCGAGTTCCTCGGCATCTGGCGGCTGATCGGCGACGCCGGGGCGGCGGTCGGGCCGCTGGCGGCGGGCGCGATGGCGGCGGCGTTCGGGCTGGCCGGCGGGGCGTGGGCGCTGGCCGGGTTCGGGCTGGCCGCCTCGCTGGTGCTGGCCGTGCTGGTGCGGGAAACGCGCGCCGGGCCGCTGGACGGGGCGGGGTAGGCGGGCCGTAATCTGCCTTTGGCGTCGTCGCGCGAGCGACCGCCTGCTGGAGTTCGCTACATGCTCCCGGGACTGGAAGTCCCGGGCTACGAGAACGAAGTCCCTGCGGGACTGACGGCGGGTAGATGCGTGACTGGAACTGGCAGCCAAGCGTCGCGCCCTGGCGGCATCGCCGTCAGGGCACTTCAGCGTCCTTTCTGTTTTCAGCCCGGTCCTTCATGGCCGGGTCCCGTCTACAGCACCCCCCACCGCGCCCCGTGCACCTCGGCCGCCCGGTCGATCGCCGCGCCGGCGGGGCCGACCTCGGTCGCTTCGGGGATGCCGCCGAGCCACGCGTCGTACGGATCGACGTGGTCGGTGCGGACGCCGGAGAGCCCTTCCACGGCAGCCCAGGTGCAGACCGGGGCGTACCCCTGCGAGTAGCCGCCCTCGTGGCAGGCGACGAGGCGGCCCTCGCACACCTCGTCGGCGAGGGCGGCGAGGCGGGCGGCGAATTGGCGGAAGGCGTCGGCCGAACAGGCCATGCGGGCGAGCGGATCGACCCCGCTCGGGTCCTGCCCGGCGGAGACGAGGATCAGGTCCGGCGCGAACGCGCGCAGCGCGGGCAGCACGACCCGGTCGAAGGCGGCGAGATAGCCGGCGTTGCCGGTGCCGGGCGGGAGGGGAATGTTGATGGTGAACCCCTCGCCGTCGCCGGTACCGGTGTCCTCGACCGGACCGGAGCCGGTGGGGTACCAGCCGTCCTGGTGGAGCGAGACGAAAAGCACCGAGGGGTCGGCGTGGAACGCGGCCTGGGTGCCGTTGCCGTGGTGCACGTCCCAATCCACGATGGCGACCCGCTGCGCGCCGTGGATGTCCTGCGCGTAGCGGGCGGCGACGGCGACGTTGTTGAAGTAGCAGAACCCCATCGCCCGGTCCGGTTCGGCGTGGTGCCCGGGCGGGCGCAGCAGGGCATAGGCGTTGCGCAATCGGCCGGACATGACGGCATCGACGGCGACCAGCGCCCCGCCCGCGGCCAGCAGCGCGACGTCGTAGGTAGCGGGGCCGGCCGGGGCGAACTCGCCGGCGTCGCCGCCGCCGTCGAGGCAGACCTGGCGGACGTGATCGACGTGGGCCGCCGTGTGGACCCGCTCGAGGTCGGCGCGGGCAGCCGGGCGCGGGGCCACCTCTTCGAGGTGGGCGAGCACGCCGGAGCGGCCGAGCAGCCGGTAGGCGCGGCCGACGAGTTGCGGGCTGGCGGCGTGCGGCTGCGGCTCCCAGATCGAGTCGGCCGGCACGGTGGCCGAGACGACCGCGAGGCCGGTGTCGTGGTCCATGAACCGGCTGTCCCAGACGAGGCCGGTGCGTCCGCTGGTCATCGGCGGTGATTCCCCCTGCGCTTCGGCGTGATCCAGACCGGCATCGTAGCCGAGTCGAGGAGTCGAGGAGTCGAGAACACGGAGGTTTCTTCGTTCTCCTTCTCGACTCCTCGACTCGCTTACGGCTTCACGTATGCGAACCCGTCGCGCTGGGCGACCACGAGTTCGACGACGCCGCCGAGGCGGATCTCGGCGAAAGCGGGAATGGCGTCGCGGGGGATGCCCTGGTCGTGCAGCGCGTTTGGGCAGACGAGGACCTGGATGCCGTGGGCGGCGAGGTCGGCAAGTTCCCGCGTCAGGACGTTGTCGCCCTGGAGGCCGAGCACGGCCGAACCGTCGGCGACCACGCGGACATGCGCCCGCGGCCATTGCTGCGCAAGATTGCGGAGGTTGGAGAGGACGAACGGCCAGTTTTCGACCTGCGCGGCGTGGAGGACGACCTTGAAGTCGGGCGGGACATCCGGGGCGGCCTCCGGCGTCGCGGCGTCCTGCGCGGCCGCCTTGGGATGGAGATTCGCGATGGCGGCGACCGCGACCAACGCCGCGCTGCCCGACCGGATCGCCTCCCGGCGGGTGCGGCTTGCCGAACGGGCCGAATCGTCGATTGCGCCCATGCTGCGCCTCCGTGGTGGTGGCTCGGCGATCGTACGCCCTGGCTGGGGAGATCGGTTCGAGCGCAGTCTAGCGGAGGGTTTCGTCCCGATTCGGGAGGCATGGGCACCGAACGGCGCGCCGGAGGCAGTATCGGCGCCGCTCGTGTGCGCCACTGAGTTGGCGTGACCCGATTGGCCGTCATTCGACCGCGATTGCGGGCGCGCGGGTACGCCGCCGGTTGGAGCCGCCGGCGACTTACTGGCTGTGCGAAGGGACGGTGGGCCGGCGGGCCTGAGGATGCGGAGATGTCGGAATGGGGCGTCATGCCGATTGGTATCATCTGACGTGGCTGCACCAGGAAGACGAGGTGAACCATGGTTGCCGAACCGGAGAGCCGGGCATTCGATCTCGAAGCGATCGATGAGCCGCTCGACGAATTTCTCGACCGGGTGGCTGGAGGACAGGGGCGGGTTGTCGTGCGCCGCGGCGGCGTGCCGCTCGTCGTCATCGAACCGGCGTCGTCTCGTTTGCGGCCCGAAGACATCGCCCTGTTGAACGAGGTCAGCGCCCTGTTCGCTGATGTCCCACTCGATGAAATCGATCGACAGGTCGATGCGGCAATCGCCGAGGTCCGGCGGCTGCGGCGAGAGCACGGCGAGTGATCCGCGTCGTCCTCGACACGAACGTCATCCTGTCCGGACTCGTCGGGTTCAATCGAGCCGGGAGCAAACCGGGGATCGTTCTGCGGGCGGCGGTAGCCGGCCGCTAGCGGGTCGTCATCTCGGATTGGATCTGGAACGAAGTACGAAACGGACTCGACATCCCGTACTTTCGAGAGAAGTTGGGGCCGCGCCGTGGGGCCTCGTTGATCCTGATCCTGGAGCGGCTATCCGATCACGTTCCCGAGGGCTATCCGATCCGCGCCGTGGCGCCGGATCCAAATGACGATCCGGTCATCGCAACCGCCGTGCATGGCGGAGCGGGAATCCTGGTCACCGGTGACCGCCGGCTCCAATCCGTTGAGCGCCACGGCGATATTGTCGTGCTCGGGATCGACGCATTTCTCGCGATTATCGGTACCCAGGATTGATCGCGGCGCGGGCGTTTCGCCGTTCAAACGCCCGCGCCGTCTCACGTTTGCCTGACATCCATCATCTGCGTGATGTCTACACCCCCAGCGCGAGCCCTTCGCTGCGCGGGTCGCTGCCGGCGGCGAGGACGCCGGTCTCCGGGTCGCGGGCGATCAGTTGCACCGCGCCGCGCGCTCCCCACGGGCCGAGGCGAACGACGGTGTGGCCGCGTGCTTCGAGGTCGGCGATGGCCTCGTCGCCGATGCGGTCCTCGACGCGCAGTTCGGCGGGCGCCCCGACTTCGGCCGGGTAGGTTGCCGGCCAAATCTGCCAGCGCGGCTGGGCGACCGCCTGCTGCACGTCCAGCCTGCCGTCGATCAGGCCGGTGATGGACTGGATGTTCCACTGCGGCTGGTAGTCGCCGCCGGGGGTGCCGCCGGCGAGCACCGGGGTGCCGTCCGGCGCGGCGACGAGGTAGCAGTTCAGGGTGTGCATGGTCCGCTTGCCGGGCGCGAAGACGTTCGGGTGGCCCGGTTCGAGGCTGAAGCAGTGGCCGGCGCGGTTGTTGAGCAGGATGCCGGTGTCGCCGGCGACGAACCCGCTGCCGAACCAGTCCGACACCGAGAAGATGAGCGAGACCATCAGGCCGTCCCCGTCCACCACGCACAGCGAGGTCGTGTGGCCGTCGCTCATTGCGCCGGCGGGCAGGTCGGCGGTCGCCCGCACGGGGTCGATGGCGGCGAACCGCCCGGCGGCCCAATCCTTCGAGATGAGGCGATCGACTGCCGCCGCGCCCTCGGGCGTGTCGGCCGCGTAGGCGTTGCGGTCGGCGAAGGCGGCGGCGAGGGCTTCTGCCCCGAGGTGGACGCCGTCGGCGGAGGTCAGCGCGCCCGGCCCGAGGTCGGCGTGTTCGAGGATGTTGAGCGCTTCCAGCACCACGAAGCCCTGCGTCGGCAGGCGCGTCTCGTGGACGGTGTAGCCCCGGTAGGTGGACGACAGTGGGGCGGTGACGTCGGTCGCGTGGTCGGCGAAGTCGTCGGCGGTGAGCGCGCCGCCGGCATCGGCGAGCGCGGCGGCGATGCGGCTGGCGATGCCGCCCCGGTAGAAGGCGTCCGCGCCGCCGCTGGCGACCTCGCCGATGGTGCGGGCGAGGTCGGTTTGCTTCAGCAGGTCGCCCGGCTTCGGGGCGCGCCCGCCGGGAAGGAAGACCGCCGCCGAGGCCGGGGTGCGGGCCAGCAGGTCCTGCCGCGCGTCGATGAACGCCGCGCCGAGGACCGAGAGCGGGAAGCCGTCGCGCGCGTAATTGATCGCCGGGGCGGCCAGTTGCGCGAACGGGCGGGTGCCGAAGCGGTCCAGCATGGCGAACGCGCCGGCGATGAACCCCGGCACGGCCGGCGAGAGCGCACCCTGCTGCGCCAGCACGCGGCGGCCGGTCGGGCTGGTTTCGCCGCGCTCGGCCATCCATTCGAGGGTGACGCCGGCGGGGCCGTTGCCGCTGCCCTGGAACGAGAGCAACTCGCCGGCGCCGGACGCGCCGGGGCCGGAGGGCCGGTGGACGACCGCGAACAGGTCGCCGCCGATGGAGCACATTGACGGCAGCACGACGGTGCCGACGAGTGCGGCGGCGATGGCCGCGTCCACCGCGTTTCCGCCGTCGGCGAGCACCGCGGCCCCGGCCGCCGAGATCAGGGGGTGGGCGCTGGCGATCGCGCCGCGCCGCGCCATCACCGGCGCGCCGGAAACGGACTCCGGGTCGCCGATCGGGCCGGAAACGGGAAAGCCGAGGGTCACGGGGATCTCCTGTTCCGTTGTGAGGCGGGAAGTGGTCGGCCGCGCCACGTCGGCCGGTCATTCTCGGGCAAGTAACCGGGAGCGGACGTCGGCTGTCAAGCAAGGTTGCACCAGCCGTGGAGCGGATGCGTGCCCAGGCGGCGGCGCCTGCTTGCGATCCCGCTGTGATGACGGCTGGACACCCCGCCCACCGTCATCCCGAGCCGGTCGAGGGATCTCGTCCTTTTCTCTCGGCGCATCCCTCGACAGGTTCGGGATGACGTGAGCGCACGCCATCCAACGGCAGGCCGGAGCCGAATTCGAGCCCGTGCGGCGCGTCCCCCGGTCAGGCGATCCGCCCGGTATCATGCCGCGACGCCTCGTGCCGCCTGTTCGACCCCTCGACTGCTCGACTCGCCCCGGAGACGCCCCATGCCGCTCGTGTTCGCCGCCGTCGCCCCGCACGGATTCCCGATCATCCCGGCGCTCAGCGACGACGCCGAGGGCGGGTTGGCCACCCGCGCCGCGATGGAGGCGTTGGGCCGCCGCGCGGCCGCCGCCGGGGTCGAGGTGCTGGTGGTCGCCGGGCCGCACGGCATCCGGGTGGCGGGCGCCGTCTGCCTCGCCGACGTGGCGCGTGCCGCCGGCATCCTCCATTGGGAAGGCCGCTCGGTCGAGTTGAACGTCCCGCTCGACGGGCCGCTGACGGAGGCCATCGCGGCGGCGGCGCGGGCCGAGAACATCCCGGTGGCGATGGCCGGGTTCGCCGGCAACCAGCGCGACCAGAGCGCCGTCCCGCTCGACTGGGGCACGCTGACGCCGCTGTGGTTCCTCGGGCACGGCCGGAACATGGTCGGCTTGGGAGACGTGCTGGCCGACCCTCCGGCCGAGGACATCGGGCCGCCGGCCGTCATCGTCACGCCGTCGCGGGCGCTGCCGCGCGAGGTGCTGGTCGCCTTCGGGCGGGCGCTGGCCGACGCCGCCGGGGCCGATGCCCGCCGGATCGGGTTCGTCGCCTCCTGCGACTGGGGCCACGCCCACCGTGAGGACGGGCCGTACGGCTTCAGCCCGAAGGCCGCCGAGGTGGACGCGCTGGTGGTCGAGGCCATTCGCGCCGGCGAGCCGCTGCGGCTGATGACCCTATCCGACGAGGACGCGGCCGCCGCCGCCATCGACGGGCTGTGGCAAACCCTCGTGCTGGGCGGGGCGCTGGAGCGCGTGCCGATGCGCGCCGACGTGCTCTGCTACGAGGCCCCGACCTACTACGGCATGCTGACGGCGGTCTTCACCCCGGGCGAGCCTGCGGATGGATGAGTTCGACCCGTTCGGCCCGCTGCCGCCGCGCCGGATCGCCGGGCGCGGCGGCAGCGGGCCGCGCCCGGCGAAGGCCGAGCCGACGGTTACCGGGAACGAATCCACCGACACCGCGCCAATGGCGCCGGCTGCCGCCTCTCCGGCGGAATCCGCCCCACCTGCCCGGGAGCCCAACGGCGACGAAGGGGACGGCCCCGCGATCGCCGGCCGGCGCGGGCGGGCGCGGCGGGAGGCCCCGGGCCCGTCCTCCACAATGGACGGGACCACCGACTCCGGCTTCGATTCGGGCGGGCAGGCCGCACCGGACGTCGGCATCGCACCGCCGCGCCGCCGCCCGGCGTCTGAGCGGGATGCGGTGGCATCGCCAGCGCCCGCCGGCGCGACCGGCAACGGCGCTGAACACCTCGAAGGCTCCGGTGCGGTGCTGCCTCCGGAGCCGCTCGCGCCGGTGCGCGCGCCGGGCTACCGGCTGTCGGTCAAGGAGATGGCGCCGGACGAGCGGCCCCGGGAGCGATTGAAACTGCGCGGGCCGCAGGCGCTCTCGGACGGCGACCTGCTGGCCATCCTGTTGAATACCGGCATCGTCGGGGAATCCGTGCTCGACGTGGCGCAGCGGGTCCTGGCGGAGCACGGCGGGCTGCGCGGCTTGATGCAGATGGACGTCGCCGAACTGGCCGCCGTGCGCGGGCTGGGCGACGCCAAGGCGGTCCGGCTCAAGGCGGCGCTGGAATTGGGCCGGCGCCTGGCCGCGCTCACCCCGGAAGCGCGGCCGCAGGTGACCGCGCCGGACGACGTCGCCAACCTGCTCGCGATCGAGATGGCCGCGCTGCCGCAGGAGCAGTTGCGCGCCGTGCTGCTTGACACCAAGCACCGGGTGCTGGCGATCCGCACGGTCTACCAGGGGACGGTCAACCAGGCGCAGGTGCGGGTGGCCGAGGTGTTCCGGGACGCGATCCGGCAGAACGCGGTCGCGCTCGTCGCCGTCCACAACCACCCCTCGGGGGACCCGACGCCGTCGTCGGCCGACGTGGCGCTGACGGCCGAACTGTGCCGCGCCGGGCAGCTGCTGGGCATCGACCTGCTCGACCACCTGATCATCGGGCAGGGGCGGTGGGTCTCGCTGCGGCGGCTCGGGCTGGGCTTCCCGACGCCGTAGGGCGCGCCGCGTCCGTGCCCGGCGGCCGATCCGTCGTAGTATCGGCAGCGTTCGATTCGGCGGCGTTGGCGAGGAGCGGGGCGATGGGCGGGCAGGCGACCGGCGGGGCGCTCGGATTCGGGGTGGCGGGGTCGCTCGACCACGGGGCGGTGGCCGAACTGGCCGCCGCCGCCGAACGGGCCGGGTACGCGACGTTTTGGGCGAACGACGTGCCCGGCGGCGAAGGGCTGGCGGCGCTGGCCGCCGCGGCGGCGGCGACGACCTCGATCGGGCTGGGCGTCGGGGTGATCCCGCTGGACCGCCAGCCCTCCGCGGTCATCGCTGGCCGGGTCGCCGAACTCGGGTTGCCGGCGGACCGGCTGCTGCTCGGGGTGGGCTCGGGCATGCCGGGCGGCGGGCTGGAGCGCGTGCGCGAGGGCGTGGCCGAGTTGCGGACGCTGACGACGGCCCGGATCGCGGTCGGCGCGCTCGGCCCGAAGATGTGCGCGCTGGCCGGCGAGGTGGCCGACGCGGTGCTGCTCAACTGGCTGACGCCGGGCCACGTCGCGCCGTCGGCCGCGCTGACGCTGGAGGCCGCGGCCGCCGCCGGGCGGCCCCGGCCGCGCATCGTCGGCTACGTGCGGGTGGCGCTGGACGAGGGAATGGAGCGGCTTAGGACCGAGGCGGGGCGGTACGCCTCGTACCCGGCCTACGCCGCCAACTTCGCCCGCATGGGCGCCAACGCGATCGAGACGACGGTGCACGGGCCGGACCGGGTGGCGATCCGCGCCGGACTCGCGCCCTACTTTGGGGAGCTGGACGAGACGGTCGTGCGCTGCATCGCCGCCGACGAATCCCCGGAGGCATACCTCGAGGTGCTGCTGGCCGCCGCGCCGTAGGGCGAGGAGGCGCGGCGTATCCGCCGGCGACAGAGCGGCGGCTCCCTCCTCCGTTGCGCACCCGCAATGGGGACAGGCCCGGCCGCTAGCATCGCCCTGCTGCCGTCGCGGCGCGCACGCACGTCGCTCCCAAGGGCTGGTACGACATCCGGCCATTCGCTGCCGTTTCGTCCGTCGGTGACGCCGTTCGTTCCCGGCATCGGGCACGGGAGGCTCCCTGCGGACGACGGGGCGCTGCTGCGGGGCGCAGCGGTATCGATCGCCCGGATTTCGTATCGAGCCGATCCGCACGGGGACGGCGCCCGTCCGCGGAGCTCGAATCGGCCGGGCGCTCAGGCGGTCGTTCGTTCCGGCGCCAGCCCCAGCTCCTCCCGCAGCGCGGCGGTCTCGGCGGCGAACCCGGCGAGCAGGGCCGATTTCTCGTCGTCGGGCAGGAAACTGGCGCGGACGGCGTTGGCGGCGATGCGCTCCAGCCCAGCGGCGTCGTAGCCCCACTCCTGCGCCAGCACGCGGAACTCGCCGGTCAGCGTCGCGCCGAACAGCGGCGGGTCGTCGGAGTTGACCGTCAGCACCAACCCGGCCGCGTCGAGCAGCGGGAACGGGTGGTCGGCCAGCGTCGGCGTCACCCGGGTGCAGACGTTGCTGGTGGGGCAGACCTCCAGCGGCACCCCGGTTTCGGCGAGGTGGGCGACGAGGGCCGGATCGTCGATGGCGCGGATGCCGTGGCCGATCCGCTCCGCGCCGAGCAGCCGCAGCGAGTCCCAGATCGTCTCCGGCCCGGTGGTCTCCCCGGCGTGGGCGACGACGCGCAGTCCGGCATCGCGGGCGCGGGCGAACTCCTCGACGAAGAGCGACGGCGGAAACCCGACCTCGCCGCCGCCCAGCCCGAGGGCGACCACGCCGTCTTCGGGGTCCAGCGCGGTGATCCACTCCACCGTGCGCGCCACCGAGCGGTGCTCGGCCGGTTCGTCGCGCACGCCGTCGGCGATCCAGCGGATCTCGACGCCGTGGACATCGCGGGCGTGGCGGCGGCCGGCGTTCATGCCGGCCAGCATCTCGTGGAAGTCCAGCCCGCGCTTGCGGACATTGGTGGCCGGGTTGAAGTGGACTTCCATGTAGCGGACGTTCTGCGCCGCCGCGTCCTCGCCCATTTCGCGCACGATCCGCTCGAAATCCTCCGGCGTGCGAAGGTTGGAGCAGACGGCGATGTAGCACTCGATGAAGTGGTCGAAGTCGGTGAAGGTGAAGAACTCGGCCAGCCCGGCTTCGTCGGCGGCCGGGGCGGGCACGCGGTTCTTCTCGGCCAGGTCCAGCACGGTGCGCGGGCGCACGGAGCCTTCGAGGTGGACGTGGATCTCGGCCTTGGGCATCCGGGCGACGAAGGCGTCGAGGGCGGGCGGCAACGCGGGCATGCGGTCGGGTCCTTTCGGGCGGCGGGAACTCCGGCGGGGAGGATAGCGCGCCGCGCGCCGTCCGGCGGTGCGGGAACGTCGGGCTCCGGTGGCCGGGGAAGGCGGATCTTCCCCCGCCGCGACCGGCGGCCGTTGTCGCCCGGGTTCCTCCTCGATCGCCGCTGCGACACGGGCGGACGGCTGACCGGACCCGCCCGTGCGGTGTAGAGTGCACCCCAAGCGTGTACGGACACGGCGGGGAGGGGAGCGATGGACGCCTACCGGCGATTCATGCGCGAGCGCGACGGGCGCATGCGGGCGGCGCGCGGCCCGGTGGTCGCGGCGCCGGGGCAGGAGCCGGCCGGCCGCCCGA
>JAFAEX010000245.1 GCA_023423795.1 Chloroflexota bacterium
AGGGGAGGGACCTGTGCCCTCCCTCGTCCGGGGCAATCGCCGAAGGAGGGCACAGGTCCCTCCCCTGCGACGCCCGGACACGTTGACCAGCGGCCCGGTCGCCGCCGCGTCGTCCGCGATTGACCCAACCTGCCCCGGAGCCAACGGATGACCGCCTCCGCCGTCGTCGTCGCCGCCGGTCGCGGCACCCGGCTCGGCGCGCCGGACAAGGCGCTGCTGCCGCTGGCGGGCCGCGCGATGCTCGCCTGGTCGCTGGACGCGCTGGACGCCGCGGCGGAGGTTGCCGAGGTGGTCGTCGTCGCCGGCGAGCACACGCAGCCCGCCGTCGAAGCGATGCTCGCCTCCGGTTCATGGCGGAAGGCGCGGAGCGTCGTCCTCGGCGGCGAGCGGCGGCAGGATTCCGTCCTCGCCGGCGTGCGGGCAAGCGATCCGGCGGCGGATGTCGTCGCCGTCCACGACGCCGCCCGCCCGCTCGCCCGGCCCGCGCTCTTCGACGCCTGCATCCGCGCCGCCCGCGCGCAGGGCGCCGCCATCGCCGCCGCCCCGGTCAGCGACACCCTCAAGCGGGTTGCCGACGGCCGCATCGCCGCCACCGTCGATCGCGACGGGCTCTGGGGCGCGCAGACCCCGCAGGCCGTCCGCCGCGCCCTGCTGCTCGATTTGTTCGCCCGCGCCGGCGACCTCGGCGTGACCGACGAAGCGTCCATGTGCGAGGCGTTCGGCGTCCCGGTCGCGATCGTCCCGGCCAGCGCCGAGAACCTCAAGGTGACGCATCCGGGGGATGTCGCCGTGGCCGAGGCGCTGCTGCGCGCCCGCCACGCAGCCGTTCCCGCGCCGTCGCCGGTGGGGCAGGAGGAATCCGTGATGCCGCCGACGCCTCGCCTGCCGCGCACCGGCATCGGCTACGACGTGCACCGCTTCGCCGCCGGCCGCCGCCTCGTGCTCGGTGGCGTCGAGATTCCCCACGACGTCGGGCTGGAGGGCCATTCCGACGCCGACGTGCTGCTCCACGCGGTTGCCGACGCCCTGCTCGGCGCGGCGGGGCTGGGCGACATCGGCCAGCATTTCCCGCCCGACGATTCGCGGTTCGCCGGCGCCGACAGTCGCGACCTCCTGCGCGAATCGACCCGCCTCGTGCGCGCGGCGGGGTACGAGCCGGTCAACGTCGATGCCTCGCTGGTGGCGGAAGCGCCGCGCATCGGCCCGCACGTCCCGGCCATGCGCGCCGCCATCGCCGCCTGCCTCGGCCTCGATGCGGGCGCGATCGGCGTCAAGGCCACCACCAACGAGCAGATGGGTTTCGTCGGCCGCCGCGAAGGCATCGCCGCCCTCGCCGTCGCCACGATCGTGCCGAACGGCGAGGCGACAGGCGACAGGCGACAGGCGACAGGCGACAGGTGTTAGGCAATAGGCGCGTGTTGTCGGAGTCGCCTGTCGCCTGTCGCTTCGGGAGAAACCGGATGCGCGTCCTCCTGCAACGGGTTACCGAAGCCCGCGTCACCGTCGGTGGTGAGGTCGTCGGCGAGATCGCGCCGGGGCCGGGGCTGGTGCTGCTGGTCGGCGTCACCCACGGCGACGGCGAGCGCGACGCCGACCGGCTGGCCGCGAAAGCCGCCAACCTGCGCGTCTTCGACGACGAGGCCGGGGTGATGAACCGCTCCGCCCTCGACCGGCTGGCCGCAGGCGACCCGGTCGGGGTGCTCGTCGTTTCCCAGTTCACCCTCTATGGGGATGCGCGCAAGGGCCGCCGCCCGAGCTGGATCGCCGCCGCGCCGCCCGCCGTGGCCGAACCGCTCGTGGACCGCTTCGCCGCCGCCCTGCGCGACCTTGGCCTGCCGGTCGCCACCGGCCGCTTCGGGGCGGAAATGCTCGTCTCGCTGGTCAACGACGGCCCGGTCACCCTTTGGCTGGACGGGTCGGAGATGTAGTTCCGCACGGACAGGGTTCTTTCCGAGGTTGGGGCGGGCGACGGACGCCGCAACCGCATCGAGCTCCATCCCGGCGGGACTTCGTTGGCGTAGGCCGAAGATGCTTCCCCGGGCAGTGGCGATGGACGACCCTCGTTCGCACCCCATCATGCGCCCGCCGCTCCGCCGCGCACGAAAAACCGGACGGGAAGGCGGATGTCCGCCTGCCCGTCCGGTTCGCCCCGCGGCGAGCGCGCAAGGGTGGGTGCGCGCTAACCGCGGCTGGGCGCGAGGTTGGCGGCCCGGCGGCCGGAGAGGCGCCGCTCGATCGGCAGCGCGTGGTCGAGGGCGAGCGCGCCGGGGCCGGTCAGGGCCAGCGCGAGGGCGGCCGCGCCGAGCACCAGCACCAGTTCGATGCCGTTGGCGCCGGCGAAGAAGCCGTTCGGGGCGTGGAAAACGAGCATCGCGACCAGCATGTCGGCAGCGAGCAGCACGCCGGCCACGCGGGTCAGCACGCCGAGGATCAGGGCGAGGCCGCCGATGGTCTCGATCAGGCTCACGACGATCGCGAACAGGCCGGCCGCCGGGATGCCGAGCGAGTCGAAGAAGCCGGTCACGCCGCCGATGCCCATCTCGAACAGTTTCTGCTGGCCGTGCATGAAGAAGGCGAAGCCGACGACGACGCGCAGGAGCAGGATGCCCCAGGGCCACATCCGGTTTTCGTCGCGCGGATACAGGGTCATGGTCGGGTCCTTTCGATGGGCGAGCGGCGCGTGGGCGAACGCGCCGGGTCTGGGCGAGGGGAACGGATAGCGGCGGCTAGAGCGCCGGAGTGAATTCCGCAACCGGCGCGTCGGCTTCCGCCAGCAGCGCGGCGAGGTCCAGGCGACGGGTGACCATCGCCAGTTTGCCGTCCTGCATCGGCCAGTCCGCCGGGTCGCGGTCCCAGGCCAGTTCGATCCCGTTGAAGTCCGGGTCGTGCAGGTAGAGCGCCTCGTGGGTGCCGTGGTCGGACGCGCCGTCGATCTGCCAGCCGTGGTCCAGCAGCCGGCGGAACGCCACCGCGAGGTCGCGCCGGGTCGGGTAGTTGATCGCGAAGTGGTAGAGCCCGGTCGTGCCCGGCGCGGGCGGTTGGCCGCCGTGGCTTTCCCACGTGTTGAGGCCGAGGTGGTGGTGGTATCCGCCGGCGGACAGGAACGCCGCCGAACCGAGGTTCGCCACCACGTCGAAGCCGAGGTAGTCGCGGTAGAACCGGATCGCGCGATCGAGGTCGGCCACCTTCAGGTGGACGTGGCCGATGTGGGCGCCGGCGGGGATCGACGGCTGCGGCTGACGTTGGGCCTGGGCAACGGGTGCGGACATGGGAGCCTCGTGGGGGAAACGGGAATCTGTGGCCGGTTCGCGGGAACGGTCGGCGGGCCCTGCCCAGCGCCGAAACTGGTGACCGGGAACGCCGCGCGGCGTCTGGGTGGAAGGGTAAGACGGGGCGCCCCGCCGGGGAATGGCGAAACGCGACCGGCCTATGACGTTTTCCGGCGGCCGTCCCGGAACGCCTGCGGCGAGACGCCGACGGCGGCCTTGAACGCCCGGCTGAACCGGAACTGGTCGCCGAAGCCGAGTTCGTCGGCGATCTCCTTGACGGAAAGCGACGTGTACTGGAGGTAGCGCTGCGCCTCCAGCGCCACCCGCTCGGCGATGAGTTGCTTGGCGGTCTTGCCGGTCGCCGCGGCCAGCGCGCGGGACAACTGGTCCGGGGTCAGCAGCAGCGCCTCGGCGTAGGACGCCACGTCGCGACGCTCCCGGTAGCGCCGCTCCAGCAAGGCCAGGAAATCCTGGTAGACCAGCGCGTCGCGGCGGGCGGCGTCCTCGCCCGGCGCATCGTCGCGGTGCTGCTCCTGCCGCAGGCGGTCGAGCCGGACCAGCAGGGCGGCCAGCAGGTGGCGCAGCACGCCGTCCTGCCCGGTCGCGTCCGGGCGCTCGTGTTCGGCGAAGATCAGGCGAAACAGCGCGCCGATCTCCTCGCGGTCGGCCGGGCCGAGCCGCAGCGCGCGGCCCACCCCGAGCGGGTGGAACAGGCGGGCGCGCACGTCCGGCCCGCCGGCCAGCACGCCGGGCGGCAGCATGTCGTCGGCGAAGCGGAGGACGAACCCGGACATGGAGCGGGCGTAGTCGAACTCGTGGACCTGACCCTTCGCGATCAGCGCGATCGAGCCGGGGACGAGCGTGGAGGGCTGCCCGTCGATGCGGTGGAGGCCGTCGCCGCTCTCGACGAGGATGACCTCCTGGAAGTTGTGGCGGTGCGCGCCCGCCTCGTCCACGTCGAAGGACTGGTCGTCGAGGCGCCACATGAAGAACTGCGGCGGCGTCTCGCCGTCGCCGGTCCCTTGCAGGTCGTCGTAGGTGAGATTCCGCCCCATCGTGCCCCGGTCCGCCCCGTACCGCTCCGCCGACCGGCGCTCCGCCGGGCCGTCGGTGCGGTCCACCATCGTATAACGGCGCCGCGGGCGTCCATGCGCGACGGCACGCGGGCGATGCAGGCGAAGGAGGCGGGATGGTCGGGCGGATGCTGCGGATCGAGGGCGCGGCGGTGCTGGCGGCCGCGCTGGCCGGGTACGCCCATGCCGGCGGGTCGTGGCTGTTGCTGCTGGTGCTGTTCTTCGCGCCGGACCTGGCGATGCTGGGGTACCTCGCCGGGCCGCGCATCGGCAGCATCGCCTACGACGCCGTCCACACCTACGCGCTGCCGGTCCCGCTGCTGGCGGCCGGCGTGCTGGCCGGGAACGCGCTGCTGATCCACCTCGCGCTGATCTGGCTGGCGCACATCGGGATGGACCGGCTGCTCGGCTACGGCCTGAAGTACGCCACCGGGTTCAAGGACACCCACCTGCAGCGGGTCTGACGCGATCTTCCGTCATCCCCGTCCCGGTCA
>JAFAEX010000297.1 GCA_023423795.1 Chloroflexota bacterium
GGCACTGGGCACTCGGCACTCGGCACTCAGGCGGGACGCGACGTCGGCGAGGTACGCCTCGGCGGCGGCGGGGTCGCCGAGGTGGGGGTGGCCGTGGACGGTGGCGGGTGCGGCGCGTTCCAGCACGTGGAGCAGGGTGAGGCGGGCGGGGAGGGACGCGGCGAGGGCGCAGGCGGCGGGCAGCGCGGCCTCGGCGAGCGGCGAACCGTCGAGGGGGACCAGCAGGCTGCCGATCGCGGCCGGTTCCGGCAGCGCAGCGGGCGTGGACGACGGCGGTGGAGGCGGGGAGGCGGGCACGGCAGGCTCCTCAGCCGAAGAACGTCTGCTGGAGCAGGAACAGGTTGAGCGCGACGATCAGCGCGGCGACGACGACGGCGGCGGCCGAGGTGAGGCGGCGGTTGACGAGGTCGCCCATCACGTCGCGGCGCGCGGTGAACATCACCAGCGGGATCAGCGCGAAGGGGATGCCGAAGGAGAGGATCACCTGGCTCAGGACGAGGGCCTCGGTCGGGTTCGCGCCCATCGCGACGATGACGATGGCCGGGGCCATGGTGACGCCGCGCCGCAGCCAGAGCGGGATGCGCCAGTGGACGAACCCCTCCATGATGATCTGCCCGGCCATGGTGCCGACCGCCGACGACGACAACCCGGAGGCCAGCAGCGAGAGCGCGAAAACGAAACTGGCCGCGCCGCCGAGCAGGGGCGTGAGCGTGCGCCACGCTTCGGAGATGACGTCGCCCTCGATGATCGAGCCCTGGCCGGAGACGTGCAGCGTGGCGGCGGCCATCATCAGCATCGCGGCGTTGACCAGCCCGGCGATGCCCATCGCCACCCCGATATCGACCAGTTCGAAGCGGAACAGCCGCTTTTTCTGCTCCGGGGTCCAGGCCGCGATCCGGTTCGGGATCAGCGCGGAGTGGAGGTAGATCGCGTGCGGCATGACGGTCGCGCCGAGGATGCCGGCGGCCAGCAGCACGCTTTCCGGCCCGGCGAAGCGCGGGTTGAGCACGGCGGTCGCGGCGGCGCCGAAATCCGGCCGGCCGAGGAACGTCTCGACCAGGTAACAGACCGCGATCACCCCGGCGAAGACGGCGATGACGATCTCCAGCGGGCGGAACCCGAAGCGCTGCAACCCGAGGATCGCGAAGGTGACGACGCCGGTCAGCAGGGCGGCCGGCAGCAGGGGGATGCCCAGCAGCAGGTTGAACCCGACGGCGGCGCCGAGGAACTCGGCAAGGTCGGTGGCCATCGCCACGATTTCGGCCAGCACCCAGAGGACCATCGTGACCGGTTTCGGGAAGCGGTCGCGGATGACTTCCGGCAGGCTCTTGCCGGTGGCGATGCCGAGTTTGGCCGACAGCGCCTGGATCAGCATCGCCATCACGTTGGCGGAGAGGACGACCCACAGCAGCAGGTAACCGTAGCGCGCGCCGCCGTCGAGATTCGTTGCGAAGTTGCCGGGGTCCATGTAGGCGATGGAGGCGACGAAGGCCGGCCCGAGGAAGGGCAG
The DNA here is from genome assembly GCA_023423795.1 of Chloroflexota bacterium. Taxonomy (GTDB): domain Bacteria; phylum Chloroflexota; class Chloroflexia; order Thermomicrobiales; family UBA6265; genus CADCWF01. The sequence goes on from JAFAEX010000297.1 coordinate 1,511, forward strand.
GATCGCCCGCAATCCGCGCGGTTTCCCGGCCATCGCCGCTCCGGGCGCGCCGGGAGCCTCGCCCGGAGCAGCGCCTGCCGGCTCCCGATCGTCCGTCGCCGCGTCCGCGCCCGCTCCCGGCATCGCCGCCCGTCCCGCGTCCGACCCCGCGCGCCGACCGCGCCGCCGGGGCATCATAGCGCCGCCGGGACGGGCGGGAGCGCATCCCGCACCATCCCGGTTCACGACGACCCGCACGGCGGGGTCCACGAGACATCGGCGCGGCGGCACGACCGCGCGCAACGGGGGAGGAACGGGAGATGGCGGACGCGACGGCGAAGCGGGCGCTGATCGTCTTCGGCGGCTGGGAGGGGCACGAACCCCAGGCCACGGCGGAGGTCTTCGCCGGGGTGTTGCGCGCCGACGGCTACGACGTGCGGGTGTCGGACACGCTCGACGCCTGGCTGGACACGGAGGCGATGGCGGCCACCGACCTGGTGGTGCCGATCATGTCGATGTCCGCCATCACGCCGGAGCAGGAAGCGGGCATCCTCGCAGCGGTGGAGTCCGGGGTCGGCCTCGCCGGGGCGCACGGCGGGATGTGCGACGCCTTCCGCAACAACACCCGCTGGCAGTTCATGACCGGCGGCCAGTGGGTGGCGCACCCGGGCGACATCATCGACTACACGGTGCAGATCACCCGCGCCGACCACCCGATCACCGAGGGGCTGTCCGACTTCGCGATGCACTCCGAGCAGTACTACATGCACGTCGATCCGAGGAACGAGGTGCTGGCGACGACGACCTTTTCCGGCCAGCATTGCCCGTGGATCGACGGGGTGGTGATGCCGGTGGCCTGGACCAAGCCGTACGGCGCGGGCAAGGTCTTCTTCTCGTCGCTCGGCCACGTCGCCGCCGACTTCGGCGTCCCCGAAGCCCGCGAGATCATGCGGCGCGGAATGCGCTGGGCGACGCGGTAGCGAAGTCGAGGAGTCGAGGAGTCGAGGAGTCGAGAAGGAGCACGACGGTTCAGCGGACTTCTTCTCGACTCCTCGACTCCTCGACTCGCTCCGCCAGGAGCGTTCCATGTCCGAATTCGCGTTGGAACGGCCGGTGGCGGTGGGCGTCGTCGGCTGCGGGGTGATCAGCGAGATCTACCTGACGAATGCCGCGCGATGGGGCGCGCTCCGGGTGGCGGCGGTGGCCGACCTCGACGCGGCGAAGGCGCGGGAGCGAGGCGCGCAATTCGGCGTACCGGCGGTGCCGGTCGATGCCCTGCTGGCCGACCCGGCGATCAAGCTGGTGCTGAACCTGACGATCCCGAGGGCGCACGCGGAGGTGGCGCTGGCGGCGATCGAGGCCGGCAAGGCGGTCTACACCGAGAAGCCGCTGGCGATCGCGCTGGAGGACGGCCGGCGGGTGCTGGAGGCGGCGGCGATGCGGGGCGTGCTCGTCGGCTGCGCGCCGGACACGTTCCTCGGCGGCGGGCTGCAAACGTGCCGCGACCTGATCGACGCCGGGGCGATCGGCGAACCGGTGGCGGCGACCGGGTTCATGCTCACGCCCGGCCACGAGCGGTGGCACCCGGCGCCGGATTTCTACTACCAGCCGGGGGGAGGGCCGCTGTTCGACATGGGGCCGTACTACCTGACGGCGCTGGTGTCGCTGCTTGGCCCGGTGCGGCGCGTGACGGGCTCAGCCCGCGCGAGTTTTCCGGAGCGCACGATCACCAGCCAGCCGCGCGCCGGGGAGCGCATCCCGGTGGAGACGAACACCCACCACGCGGCGGTGCTTGATTTCGCGTCCGGCCCGATCGCCACGCTCGTCACCAGTTTCGACGCCCACCGGGGCGACGTGCCCCATTTGGAGATCTATGGCTCGCTCGGCACCCTCTCTTTGCCCGACCCCAACACGTTCGGCGGCCCGGTGCGGCTGAAACGCGCCGGCGCGACGGAGTGGGAAGAAATCCCCATCACCCGCCCGAACACCGACAACGCGCGCGGCCTCGGCCCGAGCGACCTGGCGGCGGCGATGCGCGAGGGACGTGCGCCGCGGGCATCCGGCGACCTGGCGCTGCACGTGCTGGAGGTGATGTGCGCGGTGGAGACGGCGTCGGCGGAGGGGCGGCATGTGGCGATCGGGAGCGGGGTGGAGCGGCCGGAACCGACCCGGCCCTAAAGGACCGGGCTGAGAACGGAATGCACCCTGAAGGGCGCTACGACGACGTTCGCCAGGGCGCGTTAGCGTCCTTTCCTCGTTAGCCCGGTCCTTTAGGGCTGACCTTTACCCACATCTTTCGCCGGGCGTTCAGGCGGGCGCTCGGCGGGCACCCGAGGACGAAACCTGCCGAGGTTTGCCGAGGTTTCGGCGCGGGCGGGCGAGGGACTGCCATCGGCCGGGCACCGGATCGAGCCGATCTCACCCAATCAAACTGCGGATTCGGACCGTTTCCGAGAGGTGTGTAAAGGTGAGTCCTTTAGGGCCGGGTCGCGAGCGCGGCGTCGGCGCAACAGGATTGCGCGAATGCGCCGCCTGCTCAGCCGACCGCTTCCATCTCCTCCTCCCGCGCCGGCATCTCGCGCAGGCCGCGGACGGGGCTGAACCAGACGAACGCCAGCGCGAGGGGCGGACCCAGCAGCGCCACCCACATCGTGCCGCGCAGGCCGATGGCGCTGGCCAGCGCGCCGCCCAGCAGCGCGCCGAGGGGCACCGTTCCCCGGATCAGCACCCGCAGCACCGCGCCAACCCGGCCCTGCAAGCGCAGCGGCGTGATCGCCTGCCGCAGGCTGTACTGGTTGACGTCGTACACGGACCCGGCCAGCCCCTCGATGAAGAACCCGGTCCCGACCATGGTCGCGGCCTGCAGCGGCGAGCCGCCCGCCAGCGCGATCAGGATGCCGCCCGGCGCGACGGCGGCCGCCCCGACCAGGATCGCCCGCCCCAGCCCGAACCGCCGCGCCGCCGGGCCCGGCAGCAGCGTCCCGATCAGCCACCCCACCGAGCTGACCGAATAGACGATGCCCACCGTTCCCGCGCCCAGCCCGAGGTCCTGGGTCATGAACAGCACCAGCATCGCGAGCCGGGCGTTGTCGAACAGGTTCCACACCCCGGTCGAGATGCCCAGCGAGCGCAGCACCGGCGTGGAGGCGACCACCTTGATCCCCTCCAGCAGCTCGGCCCGGATCGAACTTGCCGAGCGCGCCGCGGGCGGCTCCGGCGACCGGATCGACGCCAGCACCAGCCCGGCGGCGAGGAACGACAGCGCGTCGGCGAGGATCGCCATCGGCGCCCGCAGCAGCCCGATCAGCATGCCCGCCAGCCCCGGCCCGAGGATCTCCCCGATGGAGTAACTCGTGTGCAGCAGGCTGTTGCCACGCAGCAGGTCCTCGCCCTTCAGCAGCGTGGCGACGTACGACTGCGAGGCAATGTCGAACAGGACTGACAGGCTGCCGACCGCCAGCATCACCCCGACCAGCAGCCAGTAGTTCAGCCAGCCCTGCCACGCCGCGAGCGGGATCAGCAGCAGCAGCGCGAACCGCCCGAGGTCGGCGGCGACCATCAGCGGCTTGCGGCGCACGCGGTCCGCCAGCACCCCGGCCAGCAGGCCCAGCCCCAGCAGCGGGATCGTCTCCGCCGCCGCCAGCAGGCCCACCTGCAGCGGGGTCGCCCCGAGCGTCACCGCCGCGATCAGCGGCAGCGCCAGCATCGTCACCCCCGACCCCACCTGGGAGATCAGGTGCGCCGCCAGCAGCCGCGCGAAGGTGGAGTTGCGGAGGACGGACGTCAACGGAGTCGGCGAGTCGGCGGGTCGGCAAGTCGGCGAGCAGGGCCGCATTTCACCGCGTCCACGACGGCCCTCGAACGAGCAACTCCCCGCACGAGAGCACCGGGCCGGCTGCTTGCCGGCCTGCCGACCCGCCGACTCGCCGACTCGTTATCGCTTGCCGACCTGCCGACCCGCCGACTTGCCGACTCCGTCATCGAAACCGCTCCAGCGCGAACGGGCGCAGCAGGTCCGGCGCGCGGCCGGTTTCCACCAGGTCGGCGACGGCTTCGCCGGTGGCCGGGGCGAGGGTGACGCCCATCATCGCGTGGCCGGTGGCGACGGCGAGGTTGCGCCAGCCCGGCGCGAACCCGATCGCCGGCAGGCCGTCCGGCGTCATCGGGCGCGGTCCTTGCCAGACGCGCACGCCCGGTCCCGCCGTGTCCACCCGCGCCGGCCAGCCGCGGATGACCTCGCCGGTGCGCGTCACCAGCGCGTTCACCCGCTCCGGGCGGATGCGGTCGTCCAGCCCCGGCAGTTCCATCGTGCCGGCCAGCCGCAGCATGCCCTCCATCGGCGTGATCGCCACACGCTCGTCGTGCAGGTAGAGCGGGTGGCGGATCGGTTCCGGCAGCGCCGGCGGCGGCGCGAAGTCGATGCTGTATCCCTTGCCGCCTTGAAGCGGCAACCGGATGCCGAGCGGCGCGAGCACTTGCGCGGTCCACGCGCCGGCGGCCACCACGACGGCGTCGGCCGGGCAGGTTGCGCCGTCGGTCACGACCGATTCGACGGCGCCCCGGCCGCCGAAGCCGACGACGCGCTCGCCGTCGCGCAGGGTCGCGCCGTTTTCCGCCAGCCACTCGCGCAGCCCCGTCACCAGCGAATCCGGCCGCACCGAGCGCTCCTGCCGCAGCCAGAACCCGCCGACCACCGCGTCCGACAGGGACGGCTCCAGCGCCCGCGCCTCGTCGCCGGACAGCACCGGCGCGGCGTCGTAGCCCGGCGGCAGGATCGCGGCGAGCGCGGCGTGGTCGTGGTGCAGCGCGCGCTCGTTCCGGAAGGCGTAGAGCAGCCCGTCCTCGTGCTGCTCGAAGCGCACCCCGGCCGCGCGCAAGTCGTCGTAGAGGGCGAAGGTGCGCTCGCCGAGGGCGGCGGTCGCCTCTGTGCCCGCCGTGCTAGCCGCGGCGGTGCAGTGCCGCCAGAAGTCGATCACCCAGCGGATGAAGGCGGGGTCGGGGCGCGGCGCGATGTAGAGCGGGCTGTCGGTCCGCAGCATCCACTTGGCGGACTGCACAGCCAGCCCCGGACCCGGCACCGGTTCGGCCAGCGTCGGCACGATCCAGCCGGCGTTAACGTGCGACGCCGCGCGTTCGCGGGGGCCGGCGTCGATGACGGTGACGTCCGCCCCGCGCCGCCGCAACGCCACCGCGCAGCACAACCCGATCACCCCGCCACCGACCACCACGATCGACCGCGCCATCGTGCCCACCCATGCCGTTCGCCGACGCCGTTTGGCGCAGTATCGCAGGGGGAAACGAGCCGAGGAGTCGAGGAGGAACGAGATCCCTCGACCGGCTCGGGATGACGGGTTGGGGAACGCCGACAGGATTCTGGTGCGGCCTCTTGTTCCCGGTTCCGGATGGGCGCGGGCCGCGCTCCGGAGCGGCGGAATCAGCCGTGTGCGCCGGTGGTTCGCCGGCCGGGTCCCTACTCCTCCCGTGGATTGGGCAGCACCCGCGCGATCTCCTCCAGCAGCGCGTCCACGTCGAACGGTTTGAGGACCAGCCCGGTCGCGCCCTCCAGCAGCGGTCCTTCGATGCGGCGGATCGGGTCGGTCGCCCCGGAGCAGAGCACCACCGGGATCGTCGCCGTCGCCTCCTCGGCGCGCAGCAGGCGCAGGAATTCGATCCCGCGCTCCTCGCGCCCGAACAGCACGTCGAGCACGATGAGGTCCGGGGCCTCCTGCCGCACCTCATCGACGCCGACCGGCTCGGCGCTCGCCACGACCGAGAACCCTTCGCCCTCCAGTACCTCGCGCAGCAGGTCCAGCACCTCCGGCGCGTCCTCGATCACCAGCGCCCGCCGCCGGCCCGTCGCGCCGAATGCCGCGTCGCCGGCGGGTTTGCGCACCATGGACACCATCGATTGCTCCTGTACCCGTTGTCAGTTCGTCATGGCTCGTTGCGGGCAGGCCACGTCCCGGCGGTCGGCGACCGGCCGAACGCCGCAGTTGGTCCCGTCCCTCCGATCCTGCCTCCGGCGTCGTGTCATCCGTCCTCGCGCCACGACGGGCGCGTGCCGCCCTCAAGCCGCATCGGCACCGCACGGATCGAACCTCACTTCGAGCCTTCGGACGTCTTGCAGGCCGCGTGCCAAAGGCGCACGCCACCGAACCTGCGGCAGGGCATGGCGTTGCCGAGGAACGATTCGTGCTGACAGGGCATCGCCACCACCAGGTGACCCGTCCGCAACGACCGGCGGGCGGCATCCCCGGGCGCACGGGGAGGAGCACCGGCCATGCGCGCCGGGCATCGAGAGAGGACGCGGCTATGCCCAAACGGTGGACCCGCCTGTTGTTTCCGGGAGCAATCGCTGCCCTGATGGGGTTCGGCGGGTTGTTCGGCGTGGCTGCGCAGGAGGCGACGCCGACGGCCGGCGGCGCGGCGAATGCGCCGAACGCGGGGTCTCCGCTCCCCGGCCAGTACACGTTCTACCCGTCCGAGGTGGCGCAGCCGGGCGGCGACCTGCCCGGCGATCCGCAGGTCCAGCTCATCCGCATCGGCGGCGAGTTCGAGGAGCCGGTCAACGTCGCCGCCCCGAAGGACGGCAGCGGGCGCATCTTCGTCGTCGAGCGCGGCGGCACGATCCGCGTCGTTGACCGCGATGGCAACGTGCAGGAGGCCCCGTTCCTCGACTGGTCCGGCCCGACGATGGCGGCCTTCCTCGAACAGGGCATGCTCGGGATGGCCTTCCATCCGAACTTCGCCGACAACGGCATTTTCTACATCAACTACACCGACCTGCTGCGCAGCGGCGACGTGCTGACCTTGCAGATGCGCGTCTCGGCCGACGACCCGAACGTGGCCGACCCCGAGAGCGCCGAGGTCGTCAGTTTCCGCGCCCAGCCCTACCCGAACCACATCGGCGGCGACATCGAGTTCGGGCCGGACGGCTGCCTCTACATCGGCCACGGCGACGGCGGCCTCGAAGGCGACCCGCTGGATGCCGGGCAGGACCTGACCACCCACCTCGGCAAGTTGCTGCGCATCGACGTCAACCCGGCGCTCGGCCTGCCGCCCTGCGGCAAGGGCGCGGCGATGGACGCGGCGGCCAGCACCCCGGCGGCGGGCGGCGAGATGGCGATGGGCGAATTGCCCGAGCCGATCGCCCACGTCGCCAACACCGGCGGCGCGGGTCGCGAGATGATCGGCGAGGGGTATTCCATCCCGGCCGACAACCCGTTCACCACCGGCGACGAGATCCTGAACCTCTTCGGCCTGACCGAGGACGACTTCGCCGCCTACCACCCGTACGCCCGGCCCGAGATCTGGGCCTACGGGCTGCGCAACCCGTGGCAGTTCTCGTTCGACCGCGCAACGGGCGACCTGTGGATCGGCGACGTCGGCCAGAACTTCTGGGAGGAGATCGACTTCGAGCCCGCCAGCAGCGCCGGCGGCTTCAACTACGGCTGGAAGTTCCTGCAAGGCGATCATTGCTTCCCGAACAGCCTGGAGCCGGACTGCCCGAAGGTGGGCATCCTGCCTGTCGCCGAGTACGCCCACGACCCTAGCGGCGGCTCCACGGTGATCGGCGGCCACGTTTACCGCGGAGACGCCTACCCGTCGCTCGACGGCATCTACTTCGTGTCCGACTACATCTCCGGCCGGATCTGGGGCATCGCCCCGGGCGAGGACGGCTCCTGGCAGATGGAGGAACTGCTCGACACGGGGATGTTCGTCACCGGCTCTGGCGAGGACGAGGCCGGCAACATCTACTTCACCTCCTGCGAGTGCGGGTACGGCCAGCCGGCGCCGAACCCGCGCGGCGCGCTCTGGATGCTGGTCGCCGCCGACCAGGTCCCGGACGGCGCGGAACTCGCCCCGGCCGACCGGCAACCCGGCTCCGCGCCGGCAGACGACGGCGCGGCCACCCCGGAGGCGCAGGCGGTTCTCCGCGACGTGGCCGGATAACGGCGCGTTGTAGGCATCGGGGCGCGGCCGATTGCGGCCGCGCCCCGACTTTCGTGGTGCGGGCGCGTGCCGCGAGCATCTGAATCCTGGGTTGATGGCGGTTGCAGAAATGAGGCGGCCATCGCCATCAACCCAGGGCTACGCGAACGAAGCCCCGCCGGGGCTGGGCGCGCCCGGTTCGTTGCGGAGGACGGCCGGATTCGGTTGACGCCGCCGTTGCCGGGTCGGCATCATCCGGGGAGCCACCCCGCGCCGGCCCGCGAAGGACCCGCCGTGCCGACAGCCTCGAATCCGGACCGCGCCCGGCAAGACCACGCGCCGCTGACCGCGCTACCCCGCCCGGAATCGCGGGCGGCGGGGCTGCCGCGTCCGCGCACGCCGCTGGTCGGGCGCGAGCGCGAGGTCGCCGCCGTCCTCGACCTGCTGCGCCGCCCGGAGGTGACGCTGCTGACGATCACCGGCCCGGGCGGCGTCGGCAAGACCCGGATCGCGCTGGATGCCGCCGCCCGCGCCGATGCCGTGTTCGCAGACGGCGTGGCCTTCGTCGCGCTCGCCGCCGTGCGCGACCCGGCGCTGGTGCTGCCGGCCGTCGCGCTTGCGCTCGGCATCCGGCCGGAGGGCGAGCGCCCGCTGCCGGACCGCCTTCGCGCCGCCCTCGCCGGGCGCGAGACGCTGCTGGTGCTCGACAACCTGGAGCAGGTGGTGGAGGCCGCGCCGGAGATCGCGGACCTGATCGCGGGTAGTCCGGGGTTGACCGTGCTCGCGACCTCCCGCGAGCCGCTGCGTATCGCCGCCGAACACCTCTACCCCGCATCGCCGCTGGCGCTGCCCGAGGGCGACCCGTCGCCGGAAGACGCCGCCGCGTCGGCGGCGGTCGCCCTGTTCGCGGCCCGCGCCCGCGCCGCCGATCCCGGCTTCGCGTTGACGGAGGCCAACGCCGCCGCCGTCGCCGCGATCTGCCGCCGGCTGGATGGCCTGCCGCTGGCGATCGAACTGGCCGCCGCCCGCATCCCGCTCCTGCCGCCGGCCGCGCTGCTGGAGCGCCTGCAGCGCCGCTTGCCGCTGCTCACCGGCGGCCCACGCGATGCCCCGCAGCGCCAACGCACCATGCGCGACGCCATCGCGTGGTCCTACGACCTGCTCCCGCCCGGCGAACAGGCCCTGTTCCGCCGCCTCGGCGTTTTCGCGGGAGTGGCGCTCTCCGACGTCGAGGAGTCGAGCAGTCGAGCAGTCGAGGACGAGAGCGACACGTCGCCTGCTCTTCTCGAC
>JAFAEX010000108.1 GCA_023423795.1 Chloroflexota bacterium
GAGGTGAGCGGCGCCGGGAGCGGCGCGGCGGCCGGCGCGCGGCCGGGCAGGGAGATGAGGACAGGCGGCTCCACCGGCCGGATGTGCGCCGTGGGCGAGCCGGTGCGCGCGCGCTGGCCGCCGCTGCCGGCATTGGCGCGCGCCTCCCGGTAGCGTTCGAGGTCGGCCGGCGAGATGCGGAACTCGCCGGACCGCTTGATGGCGCGCAGGTCGCCGCGGGCGATGGCGCGGCGGATGGTGCGCTCGGCGACGCCAAGCCGTTCGGCGGCGAGGCGCGCGGTCAGGAACCCGCCGTCTCCGGCGGGGTGGCGCGGATCTTCGGCTGACCGGCCCACGGCGCGCTCATGCATGACAGGGCAAGGATGAAAGACAACGGCGGCGGATTCAAGCGCCAACCATGACCGGCGTGGCCCCACCGCTCGCCCGCGTCGTTTCGGTGGCGGTCTCCGTCCCCCGGCCCTCGCGGCCCGGGCAGACGGCGCGAGGATCGGCGATGCATCCTCGATCAGCACGTCATCACCGGCGCCGCCAGGGAACCACGGCGTTCGCCTCGTTGGCGCGTACCTCCCGTGGGCCGTCCGGGCATCCGCGAGCGCGGCCGCCCTGTCGGCGGCTGTTGGACGACGTTCGGCCGATCGGTCCGGCGCCGCCGTCGCCGGTGGGCGGGCCGGCCGCGCGATCGCGCCTGAGTTTTTTCGGTATTTATTCGGTATTGATTCGGCGTTTATTCGGCGGCGATTTTCCCATGGCCATGCGGAAACCGGGTTTCTTCGGCGGCCACGCGGGCGCAACCGGAGCGAGCGCGTCCGGGCACGGCTTCCGGGCGCTGGGTGTGGGAGGGGGGAGCGAATAAACCCGAATCGGTCGAAACAGCGCGTACGTACGCGATGTGCCACGACCGAATAAACGCCGAATAAACGCCGAATAAATACCGAAGAAATGGACGTCGCGGACCCCAGCCGGGCGTTGCCGTTTGCGGCGAGGGAGGATGCCGGGTGGCTGCCCATGGCCCCTCCCAGGCAAGCGGGAACGAAGATGCCCCGCGTGCAGCCCGGCCCATCAGGCGACCAACGCATCCAGTAACAGCGGGAACCCGGGCAGCACCGCGCCCCGGCCAGCGCCTCGCCCCGGACGGGTGGGGAACCGCCCCGTCCCGTTCCTCTCCGCCGCGCAGGTGCTCGGCGAGGGCATTCCGGCCGCCGGGTCCGGCACGAACATGTGATACGGAATCCGGCTGATTGGAGCGCGAATCCGTTCGTCGTTCGCAGGGGAGGGACCCGTGCCCTCTCTCGTCGTGAACGGATTCGGACGAGGGAGGGCATGGGTCCCTCCCCTACGAACGCACGCCGTCACGGGCAGGCGAAACGGCAGCGAATAGCCGGATTTGGTATGAGCCCGCGCTCGCCACCGTCCGCAGCGGCCCGAACACGCGCCCGGTCAACGGGACGTGGTCGGGCCGCTGTTGACGGTGGCGCCGGCTGCATCGTCTCCCGGATCGATTCGCCGCGCTCCGCATCCGGCACGGACTCCAGCGTCGCCGCCGTCATCCGCCGCGTCGTGGCCACCGCTCCACCACGTTCCCGCGGGATTGCCACCGGCAACGCCATCATGGTGGCCAGCGTCGAGAACGGCGCGGCCCCGGGGGGTATTCCCCGAGGCCGCGCCGTGCACCGCGCGGCGCTCTTGCCACGCAAGGAAGGAGACGCCCGCTACCGCTTCGTGCCCTTTTTCACGATCGTCACCGGCACCAGCGGCGACTCTGCCACGTTGCCCGCCCGGTCGGTGGCGCGGACCTTCAGCCGGTACTTCCCGGGCGGCCCCGTCACCTTCATCGCGTACGGCGCGGTCGTGTCGCCCGTGATCCGCCGGCACCCGCGCGCGCACTCGAACAACTCGACCTTCGCCACGCCGGACCCCGTGTCTGCCGCGGCCACCTCGATCGTGAAGGTTCGCTTCACCCGCCCGTTCGGACGCGGGCGGATGATTGCGACCGTTGGCGGCGTCGTATCCGGCTCCGGGCCCGGTCCGGGGTTTGGCTCCGGGTTCGGGTCCGAACCGCCCGCGTTGAGGTTGCGCACGTTCAGCACGCCCTCGGCGATGCCGTCCGGATCTCCAGGCAGCGAAATCCGCTCGCGGTTGGCCAGCAGCGCCTGCTTCACCTGCGCCGGCGTCGCGTTCGGGTGCTGCGCCAGGTAGAGCGCCGCCGCGCCCGCCACGTGCGGCGACGCCATGCTGGTGCCGCTCATCCGGGCGTAGGACCCGTTGGGCATGGTGGAATGGACCCGCACGCCGGGCGCGGCGATGTCCACGTCTGCCCCGTAGTTGCTGAAATCCGCCAGTCGGCCGCTGCCCATCGCCGCGCCGCTGTCGAGCGCGGAAACGGCGATGACCTCCTCGTAGGTCGCGGGAACGTAGCCGCCGGCGTCGTCGCCCTCGTTGCCCGCGGCCACCACCACCGTGACCCCGGCGGCAACGGCGCGGCATACCGCGTTGTGGAAGGCGTCCCGGCCGCCGCAGGCGCTGTCCCTGCCGGCCCCGCCAAGGCTCATGTTGACGACCTCGATGCCGCTGCCCGCCGCCGCCGCGGCATCGAGCGCGCAAATGATCCAGGAATCCATCGCCCATTCACCGCTGAAGACGTTGACCGACCAGATCCGCGCCCCGGGCGCGACCCCGACGACGCCGGTCCCGTTGTCGATCGCGCCAATCGTCCCGGCCACGTGCGTGCCGTGGCCGACCCCGACCTCGCTTCCGCTCACCATGCCGTCCACGCAATCGGCCTGCGACGCCACGTTCAGGTCGGGGTGGTACGCGACGAGTTCATCGATGACCATCACGTCCACGTCGATCCGCTCATCGACCCCGTCGATGTCGGCCAACGGGTTCGCGGTCGCTTCGATGCGCCGGATGCCGGTCGGGATCTCCTGCGCCGCGCGCCGGAAGGTGCGCGCCTCCGAAACGCTCTCCACCCGCTTGTCGCGGGAGAGTTTGCGGGCCTGCGCCGGCGTCATCCGGGCTGCGAACCCCGGGAACAGGGTGCGGTAGACGTGGGTCGGCTTGAACCCGAGGTCGCCCGCCAGCGCGGAACGGCATGCGGCGGCCTCATCGAGGGGTGGCCGGTGCGGAGCGGCGCGCCGCCCCAGCCATCACGGTCGGGAACCAAACAGGCCCATGATCGCGGACCCACGTCCCCGCGCCATCCCGCAAATGAACGATTTCGCCGGTGTTCCGTCCCCGTTCGCGGCCGTCCACCACCCCGGGCACCCGGTCCGGCGTGGTGGGCGGCCCCGCGTATAGGGGC
>JAFAEX010000029.1 GCA_023423795.1 Chloroflexota bacterium
AATCGCGCCCGTCGGTCGCCGGGTGTCCGCATCAAATAGCAACCCGGGCCGGCGGCACGGGCGGTGTCCCATTGCCGCAGCCGCCGTCGTCCCCGGCCGGGCGCGCTGGCCGGGAGCCTCGCGCTCCCCTACCCCGCCACCGCCTGCCCGAGATAGGCCCGCTGCACGGCGGGGTCGTGGAGCAGGTCCGACGCCGCGCCGGAGAGCACGATGTCGCCGTTTTGCACCACGTAGGCGCGGTGGGCGATGGAGAGGGCGAGGGCGGCGTTCTGCTCCACCATGAAGACGGAGACGCCCTGCCGGTTGATCTCGGCGATGGTGTCCAGCACGCGATCGACGACGACGGGAGCGAGCCCCATCGTCGGCTCGTCCATGCAGATCAGGCGCGGGCGGCTCATCAGGGCGCGGGCCATCGCCAGCATCTGCTGCTCGCCGCCGGACATCGTGCCGGCCGCCTGCGAGCGCCGCTCGGCGAGCCGGGGGAAGAGCGCGAACATGCGGTCGAGGTCCTCGCGCACGGCGGGGTCGTCGCGCCGCAGGAACGCGCCCATCAGCAGGTTCTCGACGACGCTCATCTCGGGGAAGATCCGGCGCGCTTCGGGCACGGAGGCGAGCCCGGCCTTGATGCGCTCGCCGGTCGGCAGCCGGGTCGCGTCCCGCCCGTCGATCAGCACGCGGCCGGCGGTCGGTTCGAGCAGCCCCAGGATCACCTTCATCGTGGTGGACTTGCCGGAGGCGTTGCCGCCCAGCAGGCAGACGATCTCCCCCGCCCCGACCTCCAGCGAGACGTTGGCGAGGGCCCGCGCGTGCCCGTAGTGGGCGTCGATCCCCTCCAAACGCAGCAGCGGCGCGGTCGTCGCGGACCGTGCGTCGCCCGCCGGGCGTCCCGCCGTCACCCCGTCCTCGGCCCGCACCGCGGCGATCGCTTCGGCGACCACCGCGCCCCGCGCCGCCCCGTCAGCGCCCTTCAGGGTGCTTTCCCCGTCAGCCCGGTCCTTCAGGGCCGGGACTTCGGCTTCGGCCGCCGCGCTTGCCCGCCGCCCCAGGTACGCCTCGATCACCCGCGGGTCGGACTGCACGGCCGCCGGCAGGCCGCTGGCGATCACCTGCCCGTGGTCGAGCACGATGACGTGGTCGGACAGCGCCATGACCAGATCGAGTTTGTGCTCGATCAGCAGGATCGTCTGCCCCTGCGCCTTCAGCACGTCGAGTTGGGCCAGCACCTCGGCCGTCTCGGTCGGGTTCATCCCGGCGGTCGGTTCGTCCAGCAGCAGGATACAGGCGTTGGTCGCCAGCGCCCGGGCGATCTCGGTGCGCCGTCGGTTGGCGTAGGAGAGGGAGAAGGCCAGTTGCCCCTTGCGCGGGGTCAGGCGCTCGCCGAAGCGGGCGAGTTGGCGATCGACCTCGGCGTCCTGCGCCCGCTCCTCGCGGCGGACGGCCGGCGGACGGACGAGGGCCATACCGAGTTCGGCGGCCAGCGGCAACCACCGGACCAGCGGGATGTGGCGCAACCCCGCCAACGGGCGGGCTGCGCGCATCTCGCGGTAGCCGCCGAGGCGCACGTTGTCGCCGACGGTCATGTTGCCGAAGACGCGCCCGTTCTGGAAGGTGCGGGCCAGCCCGCGCTCCGCCACCCGCTCGGCCGGCCAGCCGGTCGTTTCCGTGCCGTCCAGCAGCACCGCGCCGCCGTCGGGCTTCAGGACGCCGCTGACCAGGTTGAACAACGTCGTCTTGCCGGAGCCGTTGGGGCCGATGATGCTGACGACCTGGCCCTGCCGCACCGTGAAGGAGACGCCATCGACGGCGCGCACGCCGCCGAAGCGCTTGCCGAGGTCGCGGACCTCCAGCAACGGGGTGCTGGGCGCCGGGTGCTGCGGCGCCGCGGACGGCGCGGGCACGGGATCGGGCGCGACCGGAAGCGGCGCGAGGTGGAGATCCCGTTCGTCGGTGACGCGGCCGTTGGTGGGCATGAGCACGCTCATCGGAATCCCATCAGCCCCTGCGGCCGGAAGCGGACCAGCAGCAGCAACACGATGCCATAGGCAAGGATACGGACATCCTGCAACGGGCGGAAGAACTCCGGCAGCCCGACCAGCACGATGGCGGCCAGCACCGCGCCGACGATGCTGGACATGCCGCCGAGCACGACGATGGTCAGCGCCAGCAAGGAGATCTGGAAGGTGAAGACGTCCGGCGCGATGAAGGTGTACTGGCTGGCCAGCAACGCCCCGGCCAGCCCGGCGACGAAGCCGCCGACGGCGAAGGCCAGCGCCTTGTTGCCGCTCGGCTCGACCGCCACGCTGCGGGCCGCCGTCTCGTCCTCCCGCAGCCCACGCCAGGCGAGCCCGAGGTGGGAACCCTGCACCCGCCAGACCAGCAGCGCGCAGAGGCCGAGCACGGCCAGCGCCACGAGGTAGGCGTCGCGCGGCGAGATGAGCGCCCGCCCGAGCAGTTCCGGCGCGGGGATGCCGAAGACGCCCAACGGACCGTGCGTCAGCCACTCCCAATTGAGGATGACGGCGACGACCATCATGCCGATGCCGAGGGTCGCGATGGCGACGTAGTGCCCGCGCAGGCGCAAGGCCGGCAGGACGGTGACCGCGCCGAGCACGGCGGCGACCAGCCCGGCCGCCAGCAGCGCCGGCCAGAAGTTCCAGGCCCGTTCCGTCGTCAGCAGCGCCGCCGTGTAGGCCCCGATGGCGAAGACCCCGGCCTGCCCGAGCGAGACCTGCCCGGCGGTGCCGGAGACCAGCGTCAGCGACAACGCCAGCGCGGCGAAGATGGCGACGATCGCCCCGACCTGCAGCAGGTAGTCGTTGGCCGCCAGCGGCACGACCACGACGCAAGCGGCGACGAACAGCGCGACCTGCCACGGCCGCAGGGTGATGCCGGCCCGGCCGCCGAAAAACGTCCCGGTCAGCGGCTCGCGCAAAATCGTGCTGGAGGAACCGAACAACCCGTTCGGGCGCAGCCAGAGCACGAGGATCAGCACGGCGAAGGAGACCAGTTGGCGGGTGCTGCCGCCGAACCAGGTGACGCCGAAACTCTCGGCCACCCCGAGCAGCAGCCCGCCGACGACCGCGCCGGGCAGGCTGCCCAGCCCGCCGAGCACGGCGGCGGTGAAGCCCGGCAGCCCGAGGTCGGCGCCGATGGTCGGGTCGATGTTGCCGTAGTACATGCCGACGAGGATGCCGCCGACGCCGGCCAGCGCGGAGGCGACGCCGAAGACGAGCCCCTGGATGCCGTTGACGTTGACGCCCATCTGCCGCGCGGCGTCGCGGTCCTGCGCGGTGGCCCGCACCGCCCGCCCAACCCGGGTGGAGCGCAGGAAGAGCCAGAGCGCGGCCATGCTGGCGACGCTGACCGAGAGGATCACGACGTCCAGCGTGCCGAACCGAATCCCGCCGGCCGAGAAGTTGGTGGTCGCCAGTTCGCTGGGGAACCGCCGCGTTTCCGGGGAGAAGACGATCTCCAGCGAGCGGTCGAGGATCAGGCCGATCGCGACCGTCGAGAGCAGCGGGGCGATCGGCGGCGCGCCAACCAGCGGCCGCAGCGCCAGCCGTTCGATCAGCATCCCCAGCACGCCGGTGACGAGGATCACCCCGGCGAGCGCGGCGGGCAGCGGCCAGCCGTGCACGGCGACCAGCCACCAGCCGACCATCGCGCCGACCGCGAAGACGGAGCCGTGGGCGAAGTTGATGAGGTCGGCCACGCCGAAGATGAGCGACAACCCGAGCGCGATCAGCGCGTAGGTGTTGCCCGTGACGAGACCGGCGACGAGGGCGTCGAGCATCGGGGACTCCGAGCGTGCCGGGACGAGTGCAAAGTGCCGAGTGGCGAGTGCAAAGTGCCGAGTGCCGAGGGGTGGCAGGGAGCGTGGTCGCGGCTCGCTCGTCGTCATCCCGCTGATGCGCCGTCGGCCCGCAGCCATCGGCCCGCGGCCGTCAGCCCGCAGCCGTCAGCCCGCAGCCGTCAGCCCGCCGTCCTCACCCGTCATCCCGAGCTTGCCGAGGGATCTCGTCGGTACCCCAACGCGGAGGAACCACGAGATCCCTCGGCAAGCTCGGGATGCCGGCTACCCCTCGTACGGCGCCCACGCGCCGTCGGCGACCTGGATCGGGACCATGGTGGCGTTGTCCACGCGGCGGTCGTCGCCGAAGCGGAACGGGCCGTAGACGATGCTGGGGATCTCGGTCCCGGCGACCAGCGCCTCGCGGATGCCCTCGCGCTCGGCGCCGCCCTGCTCGGCCGCCCAGGCGAGGATCTTGACGCCGTCGTAGGCGAGCGCGGCGAACGAGTCCGGCTCGCGGCCGGCCGCTTCCGTGTAGGCGGCGATGAACGGTTCGGCCTCGGGGCGGGCCGCCCCGGGGAAGAAGACGGTGGTGGTGACGATGCCGTTGACCGAATCGCCACCGAGTTCGATGAACTGCGGCGAGTTGCAGGCCCCGTTGGCGACGAACTGGGCGTCGATCTCGACCGATTCCGCCTGCTGCGCGATCAGCGCGCCGTCGGTGTAGTACGAAATGAGGGTGACGACCTCGGGCTGCGCGTCGCGGATCTTGGCCAGCAGCGGGCGGAACTCCTTCTCGGTTTCGAGGTAGTTCTCGATCAGCACCGCTTCGCCGCCCAGTTCGGCCAGTTTGTTGACGTAGATCTCGTGGGTGATCTTGCCCCAGTCGGTGTTGCGGTAGAGGACCGCCTGCTTGCCGCCGAAGTTCTCGAACGCGGTCTGCGCGAGGTAGGCGGCGTCCTGCTCCTGCGACAGCGTCGTGCTGAACATGTACTCCCCGCCCTTGGTGAAGTCGGGGTGGGAGTTGGTGAAGCCGAACTGGACCATGCCGCCGCGCACGTAGATGGGCGAGGCGGCCATCGAGGCCGGGCTGGCGAAGTCGCCGAGTTCGGCCACGATGCTCTGGTCGCTGACGAACTTCTGGGCGACGGGCACGGACTGCTTGGGGTCGGCCTGGGTGTCCTCGTAGACGAGTTCGAGTTGGCGGCCGCCGATGCCGCCGCCGTCGTTGATCTCGGCGACGGCAATGTCCATCGCCTGCTGCCAGATGCGGCCGTACTCGGCGCTGTTGCCGGAGAGCGGGGCCGACACGCCGAAGCGCACCGGGCCGTCCTGCGCCCGCGCCCGCCGCGCGCCGAAGCGGCCCGGTGCGACCGAGAGCGCGCCCGCCGCCGACGCTCCGGCGATGCCGCGCAGCACCGCCCGCCGATCCACCGCCCGCTTGCCGAAGGTGTCCATTTTCGACGCTCCCGCCGGGTCGCACGATTCGATGCGCGGCCAACCGCTCCGGCGACCGCCATCCTTATCTACACTTCTAGATCATGAATGTCAACAATCACGGCAGTCGGTGGTCCGGACGCGTCGGCGCGTCGTTCGCCGCTCCCGTCAGACCCTTCGCCGCCGGGCGAGCAACCGGCGGTAGCGCAGCGAAACGGCGAAGCCGCCGGGGGTGGCGTCCTCGTACATCGCCCCGTCCGGGCGCCAGCCGCGGGCGGCGTAGAAGGCCCGGGCGTGCTCGTTGCCTGCGCCGACCCAGAGGGTCGCTTCGGAGAATCCCGTTTCGCGCAGGTGGCGGAGCGAGGCTGCCAGCAGGGCGCTGCCGATGCCCTGCCCCGCCGCGCCTGGCAGGACGTAGAGGGCGTGGACGTGGCCGGTCGATGCGCCGCCGTCGTCCGGGCTCGGTCCGGCGAGGCAGAAGCCGACGACCGCGCCGGCGTCGTCCTCGGCAACCCAGCCGGCCGACGCGGGCGCGGGGTTGGACAGGCGGGTTCGCCAGTGGACGGAGTGGTCGGCGGCATCCGGGCTGCTTCGCCGGTGGACGTCGGCGATGGCCGGCGCATCGTCCGGGGTGGCAGAGCGGATCGTCCAGCGGCTCACCCGTACGCCCTCCGTTCGACTCGTTGCCGTGTGTCGCCGTGTCGAGCGACCCAGCGCGTGGGCCGGCGCGTTCCGGTCGGCGGGAGCGTAGTATCGGCCCGCGCCACGAGGGCGCCGTGTGACAGGCCGTCGATGCGGGAACGGGCGCTTGCCGGGCGATCGAGCGACGACCGAATGCGGGCTGAACGAGGAGCCGTGGGATGGGGCGGTACCTGATTTCGTTCGACGACGGCGCGATGACCTTTCCCGAGGAGGATTTGCCGGCCGTGGCCGAGGCCTCGCACGCGGTG
Source organism: Chloroflexota bacterium (assembly GCA_023423795.1). Classification (GTDB taxonomy): domain Bacteria; phylum Chloroflexota; class Chloroflexia; order Thermomicrobiales; family UBA6265; genus CADCWF01. The sequence goes on from JAFAEX010000029.1 coordinate 6,178, forward strand.
GTCCGGGACGCCAAGGCGGCCGGCGTGTGGGTGTTCGGCGGCGGGCTGGAGCGCCAGCGCGCCAGCATCGTGGGGACCGACGGGACGGTGACCGACGGCCCCGACCCGGAAACCAAGGCGGTCGTCGGCGGGTTCTCGATCATCGACGCGCCGACGCGCGAGGAGGCGCTGGCGTGGGCCGCACGGATCGCCGCCGCCTGCCGGTGCGCGCAGGAGGTGCGGGAGATGATCTACGACCCGGAGTCCTGATGGCAGGCGCCGGCGGGGCCGGTCGATGCCGAACGGTCATCGCCCGTGCGCCGGATCGCGCCGCCACCCGTCATCCCGAACCTTCGTACGCAAGCCGGCCGGTCGGCCCGGACCTGCCGTCGCCGGTGGGCGGGCCGGCGGTGCGATCACGCCGGGTTTGTTCGGTATTTATTCGGTATTGATTCGGCGTTTATTCGGCGGCGGTTTTCCCATATCCATGCGAAAACCGGGTTTCTTCGGCAACCCCTCCCAGCCTCCAGGACGCAAACGGAGCGGGCGCGTCCGGCACGGGGTTCCGGGCGCTGCGCGTGGGAGGGGGGGGAGCGAATAAATCCCGAATCGGTCGAAAAGGCGCGTACGTACGCGGCGTTCCATGATCGAACCAATACCGAATAAACGCCGAATCAATACCGAATAAATACCGAAAGAATGGATGTCGCGGAGCGCGCCGGGAGGTTGCCCGCGGCCGGCGGCGGCAGCGCGGGCAACCTCCCGGATTCCGTGCCGCCCATCCGTTATCCCCCGTTCGCGAGGACCGGCGACGGAGGGCACGCTCCCTCCCCGGCGGCGACGGGCGGAATCCCGGCTCGATCACCGTCATCCCGAGCCTGTCGAGGGATCTCGTTTCTGCCCCGATGCAGGGAACGACGAGATCCCTCGACA
>JAFAEX010000050.1 GCA_023423795.1 Chloroflexota bacterium
CGGCCGGGCGAGGATGCCGTAGGCGGCGAACGACACCGCCGCCCCGAGGCTCAGCAGGTCGCCGAGCAACGTCCCGGCGCCCTCCCCGCGTTTGTCCCAGAGGAAGAGGGCGGCGCCGGCGATGGCGACAGCCAGCCCGATCCACGCCTGCCGCGGGGCGCGCTCGCCCATCAGCGTCGTCATCAGCACGGTGAACAGCGGCACCATCGCCACCAGCAGCGAACTGGAAAACGGCGACGTCCGCTCCAGCCCGAGCACGAAGGCGAGTTGGTACAGCGTGTAGCCCGTCAGGCCGACCGCGAGGAACCGGCCCCAATCCTCCCGCCGGATCGCGCGGTCGGCTCCCCGCCGCAACAGCAGCAGAACCGCGAAGGCCAGTGCGACCATCGCCGCGAAGCGGACGAAGATGTAGGGCAGGGCGCCCATCTCGGCGAACATGCCCTTGGTGACGATGAACGTCGAGGCCCACAGCAGGACGACCAGCCCCTGCGCCAGTTCCGGCCCGAACGATGCCAGCGGCGATGCCTGCCCGGCGGCATCCCCGGCGGGCGGCGCGCCGACGGCTGGCGCGGAGACGGAGGCACGGTCGCTCACGATTGCTCTACCTCGGTGCGCGGGGCACGGCGAAAACGGCGCGGGCGGGCGCTACCCATCCAACGCGCGATGAAGCGGCTCGTCAGGCGTCCAGCGAAGCGGGCGCCGACCCGGCCACCAGCACCTGCACCGTGCAGCGCGCCCCGAGACGGTCGGCCACCCGCGCCGCGAGGTCGTCGCAGGCGGCCCTCACCCGCTCTCCGGCGTCCGGTGGCATCCCCTCCACCACCAGCACCGCGTCGCGCGTATCGACGGAAAGGGCCGTGCGCGCCGCTTCCCGCCAGTTCCAGCACCGGCAGACCGCGCCAACGTCGTCCCGCCAGATCACCTCGCCCGGCGCGGGCGGCGCGGGCTCGCTGCCGCCGAGCAGGACGAACGATTCGTCCCCGTTGGCGCGACCCAGCACGAGGTCGCCCTCGATCGCCGCCAGATCCTCGCCGCCGACCGGCAGCGCGTGCGCCAGCGACACGGCGTTGTACAGATCGACCAGCGGGTTGACGCTCCCCAGCCGCCCGGACCGGGCCGACCGCAGCAGCGCCTCGATCGACGACCGGAACTTCGACGGCTTCACCCCGAACGCGGCGTACACCGCCCGCCACGGCGCGATCGCCGGATGGGCGGCGACGTCCTCCGGCCACAGCCCTTCGGCGACGGCGGTCATCGCCGCCGCAAGGTCGGCGGCGCACGCCTCCGCCGCCCGCGTGTTGTCCGCCCCGCGGGCCACCACGATCCCGACCGCCGCCTCCGGCGCGAGATCCCACACCGCCGGTTCCACCCGTACCACACGCACGTCGTTTCCTCGCTCCGCCGCTCACACTGCCTCACCTGGCGTCGGGCAGCATGGCACGGGCATCGCCCGCACGCCACCGCGCCACCGCCGCGCGACGGAGTCTCGTCCACCCGGGTGGCATACTGTCCGGCGTGGTTCTCGCCCGCGCGCGCCTGCCGCCGCGCCGCCGGGCCTGCACGGGATGGGGCGGCACGCCGGAGGTCGAACGGACGCGATGTCATCTCCGCAATCCTCGGGACCGAACCCGCTGTGCGAAATCGGGCGCACCCACCCGCGTGACCGCCACCGCATGAAGCCGCTGGCGGACTTCCCCGGCGTCTGGGAATGCCCGCGCCACGACATCTTCGCCCGCATCGTGGAGAAGGAGCAGGCCGACGCCCTCGACCGCGGCGACGCCTTCCCGATGCACGACGACCGCACCGGCGTGGTCGTCCGCCACGGCGACGAACGCGGCGGCGGCGTCATCCTCTACTACCGCGCCGAGGAATAGGCGGGGTGCCGAGGGCCGAGGGCCGAGGGCCGAGGGCCGAGGGCCGAGAAATGGTAGGCAAGGCAGACGGGTTCGTACCGCATCGTTGCCGGATCGCGGAGGCGCCGATTCGCTACCTCGGCACCCGGCACCCGGCACCCGGCAATTGAGTGCGCTTCTGCCTCGACCTCTCCCACCACGCCTGGATGCGCGGCGATCCGGCGGCTTCGGCCGAGCGGACGCTGGCGATCGCCGAGGCGGCGGATGCCGGCGGCATCGACGCGGTCTGGGTCACGGAAGACCCCGAGGGCTGGGACGCCTTCGGGGTCCTCGGCGCAATCGCCGCCCGCACCAACCGGGCGTGGCTCGGCACCGGCGTCGCCAACCCCTACCTGCGCCACCCCAACCTGCTCGCGGCCTCGCTCGCCACGCTCGACCGCCTGTCCGGCGGGCGGGCCGTGCTCGGCCTCGGGCGTGGGCAACCGGAGTGGTACGAACGCGCCCTCGGCATGGATCGCGGCAGCCCGCTCGTCCGGCTGGACGAAACCATCAGCCTGATCCGCGCCTGGCAGGCGGCCCCGCACCGCGCCTCGTCCCCTCCGGGCGGAGAGTTCGGCGTGCGCGACTGGGAGCGGCAGGTCCACCCTCTACAACCAACCCCGCCGATCCTGCTCGCCGCCGCCGGCCCGAAGGCGCTGGCGCTCGCCGGCCGCGCCGCCGACGGCGTCGTCGTTAACGCGCTCGCCTCGGAGACCTACCTCGCCGACGCCATCCCGGCCGTGAAGCGCGCCGCCGCCGAGGCCGGGCGCGACCCGGACGCCCTCTGGATCGTGTTGCGGACCGCCGTCACCGTCACCGCAGACCCCGAACCCGTCCTGGAGCGGCTGAAGGCGAGCATCGCCCTCATCAACGCCCTCCCGGGCATGGACGGAATGATCCGCACCCCCGGCTTCGATACGGATGCCATCGTCGCCGCCGTCCGCGAGCGCCTCGGCACCGAGCGCCTGCTGGCCGAGGGGCGCGGATTCCCCGACCTGCGCCGGGGCGACCTTCCCGGCGCGAAGGCGGCCATCCCCACCGCGCTGGTCGCCGGCCTCGCGCTCGTCGGCGACCTCCCGTCGGTCCGCGCACGGCTCGCCCGCCTCGCCGCATTGGGCGTCACCCACGTTTCCGTGGCCCCGCCGCCCGACAGGACGGCGTCGGCCTGGGCGGACCTGCTCGCTGATCTGCGGACACCGGATTCGGCGCACGCCGCCGAGGGCGACCCGCACGGCGCGTAAGCAGCACGACTTCGTTGGCGCTATTGACCTCCGAGGTGGGCATTCTTGGCTTGCGTGGGCGGAGTAGGTCGGACATCCGAGCGGTGTGGTCCCGGCGATGCTCCCGGGACTGATGGCGGTTGTCCAACCAATCCGGCCACGGGGGCGCACGGGATCGACGGTGGTTGCGAAATCGATGCGGCCGGTGGCGACGCCCACCCGGGGAAGATGGCGGTTGCCAAAATGGTCCGGCCATCGGCGTGGCGGGCGCGATGAATCGCGCCCCTACTGCGTGCGGCGGCGTCGCCGTGTGTAGGGGCG
>JAFAEX010000058.1 GCA_023423795.1 Chloroflexota bacterium
CACGCCCGGATCGGCAGCGGAGCGCTCTTGCGCACGCCTCTCGCAGCCACCACATCCGGCCCGGCCCGAGGCGACATCGGTCGCGCGGGTCGGGGCTTCCGCTCCCGCGCCGGTCCTGGCCAGGGCGGCTACTGTTTCCGGTGGACTCTGCCCCCAACCACGCACCACACCTCGGGCGCCGCCGGGCGTCGGCGCATCTCCGTGCGCCCGGCGCCAATCGCGCAGAGGACCTCCTGCTGGTACCCTGCACCGCCGGATCATTCGCTCGATCCGCCACGGTTAGAGCAGGGGAGGGAACGGTGGAGCGGGTTCGCTGGGGAATCCTCGGGACGGGACGCATCGCGGAGGCGTTCGCGACCGGCCTGTCGGCGCTGCCGGATGCCGACCTGGCCGCGGTCGGGTCGCGCTCGGCGGCGGCCGCCGACGCCTTCGCCGGCCGCTTCGGCGCGGCCCGCCGCCACGCCAGTTACGAGGCGCTGGCGGCAGACCCGGACGTGGACATCGTCTACGTCGCCACGCCGCACCCGCTGCACCACGCCAACACCCGGCTCTGCCTCGAAGCCGGCAAGGCCGTCATCTGCGAAAAGCCGTTCACCCTCAACGCCGGGCAGGCGCGCGACCTCGTCGCGCTGGCCCGCGAGCGGCGCGTCTTCCTGATGGAAGCGATGTGGACGCGCTACCTGCCGGCGGTCGCCCGCGCCCGCGACCTGGTCGCCGAGGGCGCGATCGGCGAACCGCGGCTGCTGACGGCCGACTTCGGGTTCCGGATGGCGCCCGATCCGGCCCACCGCCTGTTCGATCCCGCGCTCGGCGGCGGCGCGCTGCTCGACATCGGCGTGTATCTCGTGTCGCTCTCCTCGATGGTCTTCGGGCCGCCGACCGAGATCCGGTCGCTCGCCCAGATCGGCCCGACCGGCGTCGATCACGCGATGGCGCTGCTGCTCGGCCACGGTGAGGGCCGCTTCGCCCAACTCTCGGCCAGCATCTCGATGCCGACGCCGCAGACCGCGACGCTCGTCGGCGACGCCGGCTGGATCACGCTCCAGTCGCCGTGGTGGAAGGCGACAACGCTCACCGTCGCCCGCGAGGGGAGCGAGCCGGAGACCATCGACGCCCCGTTCCTCGGCAACGGCTACACCCACGAGGCCGCCGAGGCGATGCGCTGCCTGCGCGCGGGCGAACTCGAAAGCCCGGGGATGCCGCTGGACGAGACGATCGCGGTGATGGAGACGCTGGACCGGGTGCGGGCCGAGTGGGGCCTGCGCTACCCGTCGGAGCAGGAGTAGGAGGCCGCCGTGGAATACGGGCACGTCGCCGGGATCGACACGCCGCTCTCGCGCCTCGTCCAGGGGTCGGTGATGCTCCGGCAATCCGACCTCGAACGCAGTTTCGCCCTGCTCGACGCCGTGTACGCCCAGGGCTGCCGGGCGTTCGACACCGCCCGCCACTACGGCGGCGGCACCGAGGCCGTCTTCGGCGCGTGGGTGCGCGAGCGCGGCCTGCGCGACCGGATCGTCGTCATCGGCAAGGGCGCCCACCCAACGCCGGACGAGGCGCGCCGGGTGACGCCGGAGGCCATCGCCGCCGACCTCGCCGAGTCGCTCGCGCAACTCCAGATGGACACGATCGACCTCTACCTGCTGCACCGCGACGACCCGTCCGTCCCGGTCGGGCCGATCGTCGAGGCGCTGGACGGCCACCGGACGGCGGGAACCATCCGCGCCTACGGCGGCTCGAACTGGACGACGGCGCGCATCGCCGAGGCGAACGCCTACGCCGCCGAACACGGGTTCGCGCCGTTCGTCGCCAGCAGCCCACAGTTCAGCCTGGTCGAGCAGATCGATGAACCGTGGCCGGGCTGCGTCTCGATCTCCGGCGATTCCGGGGCGGCCGCGCGCGCCTGGTACGCCGAGCAGCAGATGCCGATCGTCGCCTGGTCGAGCCTGGCCGGCGGGTTCCTGTCCGGCGCGTTCGGCCGCGACGACGACGGCGCGCTGCCCGAGGAAGCAGCCGAGCGCGCCCGCCGCGCCTACGGCTCCGACGCCAACTACGAGCGGTTGGAGCGCGCCCGGACCCTCGCCGCCGAGCGCGGCCTCACCGTGCCGCAGGTCGCGCTCGCCTGGGCGTTCGCGCAACCCGTAAACCTGTTCGCCCTCGTCGGCTGCGAAAGCGGGGAGGAATTCGCGGCCAACGCCGCCGCCCTCGCCGTCCGCCTCACCCCCGAGGAGCGCGACTGGCTCGACCTGCGCCGGGACGACCGCTGACGGGCGACCGCTGATCCGGGCGCGGCTGTCGCCGTCGCCGGTCCCGGCGGAGACGGTCGTCCGACGGACGACCCCTGCAAGCATCAATGGCGCTCCGTCTCAGGGAAACGTCGTTCGGAATGACCGTTCATCGCGTCGGTCGCGTAGGATTGCCCGCGCGGCCGCGACGGTGCGGCCGCGCGCCAATCGCGCAGGAGGTCACGCGATGCATCGTGTCCGCCGAATCGCCCTTCCCGTCGCCGCCGCCATCGCAATGGGAACGGCCGTGCTGCTCCCTGCTCCGGCGTCAACGCAGGACGCCACGCCCGCCGTCTGCGCCACGACGACGCCCGAACAGAACGAAGCGATCGTGCGCCAATGGTTCGCCGCCCTCGCCTCGGGCGAAAGCGACGCGGTCGCTCCCCTGACGTCGCCGAACCTCGTGTATCACGCGCCGTCGCCGGACCTGCCGCCGATCACCGAAAGCGCGGAATCCTGGGCGGACAAGCGGCAATCCGACTACCCGGACCTGACGACGACCGTCGAGCACGTCTTCGCCACCGACGACATGGCGGCCGCCTACATTCGCTTCGCCGGCACCCATTCCGGCGACACCGAAGAAGGCCAGGGCGTGCCGGCGACCGGCCAGCCCGTGGAGTGGGTCAGCATGGTCCACTTCCGCTTCGAGTGCGGCCAAATCGCCGAGATGTGGTCGGTGGCAGACGAACTCGGCCGCCTGCAGCGGCTCGGCGTGATCACCGCCGACGAGCTGCAAAGCGCCGCACCCGCCGGCACACCAGCGCCGTAGCGCCCCACCCGAAGCACGGCACATGCCGGGCGCCCTGGCGCGACCACGGATACGGCCAGTCGGTCGCCCGATCCGGCGCCCACCTGCCGACGCCGCCCTTCGTCGTTCGCAGGGGAGGGCCCGGCGCCCCCCGCGTGATCGCCAGCCGACGAGGGAGGGCACGGGTTCCGCCCCTACGAACGACGAACGAAACCCAGCATCACAGGAATCCGGGAGGTTGCCGCCGCCGGCCGCGGGCAACCTCCCGGCGCCCTCCCCCGCCACGAGCGACAGCGCCCGGCGGGGTTCCGCGACGGCCACTTCTTCGGTATTTATTCGGTGTTTATTCGGTATTGATTCGGCATTTTTTCGATCGTAGCAACCCGCGTACGTACGCGCCCGTTCGACCGAAACGGACTTTATTCGCGGCCCCTCCCACCCTCCGCGCCCGGAACCCGCGCGCCGGACGCGGCCGCCCCGTCGCGCCCGCGTGGCTGGCAGGGGATCGCCGAAGAAACCCAAAATCCGCATGTCCATGCGAAAACCGCCGCCGAATAAACGCCGAATCAATACCGAATAAATGCCGAATAAACCCGGCCGGCCGCGCCGTCGTCCTGTCCCGTCCACCGGCGACGGCGGCTCCGGACCGGTCGCCCGGAATCCGCATCGATTGGCCGCGTTCGCGGACGCGGGAATCGGCGGGCGCACGGCCCGAGCCTCACCCCGCCGTGCCCAGCACCAGCGCGCCGAGCGCGTCTGCGTCGGCGATCTCGGCGCGGGGCTGCACGCGGTCGATCGCGCCGCGGTGCATCACCGCCACCCGGTCGGCGACTTCCAGCGCGAAGCCGAGGTTCTGCTCCACCAGCAGCACCGTCACCCCGGCTTCGCGGATCGTGCCGACGACGTCGCGGACGACATCCACCAGCAGCGGGGCCAGCCCCTCCGTCGGTTCGTCCATCAGCACCACGGTCGGGTTCGTCACCAGCGCCCGGGCGATGGCCAGCATCGACTGCTCGCCGCCGGAGAGGGTGCGCGCGACCGATTTGCGCCGCTCGGCCAGCCGCGGGAAGGTCGCGAACACCCAGTCGCGGTCGAAGCGCCCGCCTTTGCGGTCGGCCGCCACCGCCAGGTGCTCGTCCACCGTCAGGCTGCGGAAGACGCGGCGGCCCTGCGGTACGAGGGCGACGCCGTGCCGTCGACGCACCGTCGCCGGCTGCCGCGCCAGTTGGACTCCCGCGACCTCGATGCTGCCGGCGGCGACCGGCACCAGCCCCATGACGGCGTTGACCAGCGTCGTCTTGCCGACCCCGTTCGGGCCGACGATGGCGGTCACCCCGCCGCGCGGCACGTCCAGCGTCGTGCCGTGGAGGACGTGGCTGGCGCCGTAGAAGACGTCCAGCCCGGAAACGCGCAGGATGGCCGGTTCAGCGCCCAAGGTAGGCATCCTTCACGCGGGGATCTTCCCGCACCGCGCCGGTCGGCCCGTCGGCGATCAGCACGCCGTTGAGCAGCACCGAGAGCCGGTCGGTCAGCCCGAAGACGACGCCGAGGTCGTGCTCGATGAGGACGACGGTCAGCGCCGCCGGCAACCGCTCCACCAACCCGACCAGCGCCGTCGTCTCCGCGACCGACAGGCCCGCCGTCGGCTCGTCCAGCAGCAGCAGCGAAGGCTCCAGCGCCAGCGTCACCGCGATTTCGAGTTGCCGCTGCTCGCCGTACCCCAGCGTCCGCACCATGCGGTCGGCCATCCGCGCCAACCCGAGGTCGGCCAGCAGCGCGTCGGCCCGCGCCGTCGCGGCGGCGTGATCCGGCGCCGGCGTCCACGGGTCGCCGCTCGCGCCGGAGTGGGCGAGGGCAGCCATGGCGACGTTCTCCCGCGCCGAAAGGCTGGGAAACAGCGAGGTAATCTGGAACGTGCGGGCCATGCCGCGCTTCACCCGCCGGTGGGGCGGCAACCCGGTGACGTCCGCGCCGCCGAGCATCACCCGCCCGGCGCGCGGCCGGACGAGGCCGGTCACCGCGTTGAACAGCGTCGTCTTGCCGGAGCCGTTCGGCCCGAGGATGCCGTGCCGCGCGCCCGGGGCGACGGCCAGCGTCACCCCGTCCAGCGCGGTGACGCCGCCGAACCCGACCGTCAGGTCGCGCACCTCCAGCGCCGGGGTCGTCGCCGCGCTCATGGCGTGCCCGCCGTTCGGGCACGCCGCCCGGAGCGCCCGCCGGATCGGCCGCCCGGCCGCCGCCCGCGGATCAGCCCGGGCAGCGAGGCGATCCCGCCCGGCAGCAGCACGACGGAGGCGATGTAGAGCAGCCCCAGCACCATCGGCCAGCGCTGGGTCGCTCCGGCGACGTACGTTTCCAGCACGTGCAGCCCGGCCCCGGCCACGAACGGTCCCCACAGCGACCCCGCGCCGCCGACGACGACCGACAGCAGCATCTGCGCCGACAACCGCCAGTCGAGCGTGCCCGGCCCGACGAACCCGTTGAACCACGCGTTCAATGCCCCGTAGAGCGCGCCCACCCCGGCGGCGACCACGAAGGCGACGATCCGCAGCCGCCGGGTGTCGTAGCCGAGGGCGGCCATCCGCTGCTCGTTGTCGCGCACGCCGATCAGGCTGAGACCGACCGCGCTGCCGGCGAAGCGGACGACGAGGAAGGTGATGACGGCGGCGCAAGCCACGGTGAACAGGTAGAACCCGTCCGCCCCGCCGAGGTCGAGCGGCCCCAGCGCCGGGCGCGGAATGCCCGGCAGGCCGTTCTCGCCGCCGGTCGCCTCGCCGCCGCGGGTGGCGAGACCCCAGACGACCTGCCCGAAGGCGAGCGTCACCGTCAGGAAGGCGAGGCCGCGCACCCGGGTCGCCAACGGCGCGAAGAGCAGCGCCACGAGGATCGAACCGGCGATGCCGATGCCGGCGGCGATCCACGGGTTCAGGCCCCAGCGCAGCACGCCCAGCGCCAGCCCGTACCCGGCCAGCCCGAAGAACGCGCCGTGGCCGAGGGTCGCCATCCCGGCGAACCCGACCAGGATGTCCAGCCCGATCGCCACGCCACCGAAGATGACGGCCTGCGTCAGCAGCCCGGTCCAGTAGTCGCCGAACAGCAGCGGGGCCAGCGCCAGCACGGCGGCGGCCGGCCACACCAGCCAGGCCCGCCCGGTCAGCCCGCGCGCCATCATTCGACGCCGCTCCGCCCGAACAGCCCGGTCGGCCGCAGCAGCAGGATCAGGATCACCGGCGCGAACAGCGTGAAATAGGAAATCTCCGGGAAGCGCGCCTTGCCGAAGGCGTCGATCAGCCCGACCAGCATCGAGCCGACGAACGCGCCGCCGAGGCTGCCGATGCCGCCGACGACGACCACGACGACCGCCAGCAGCAGCACGTCGAACTCCAGCCCGATGGAGAGCCCGAGCACGGGCGCGCCCAGCACCCCGGTCAGCCCGGCCAGCGCCGCGCCGACCGCGAAGACGGCGGCGAAGACGGCATCGACCCGGATGCCCATCGCAGCGGCCATCGGGCGGTCATCGACGCAGGCGCGCACGACCGCGCCCGCCCGCGACCGCTCCCAGAACAGCCAGATGAGCGCGCCGGCCACCAGCGCCAGCGCGATCAGGAACAGCCGGTAGATGGGGTAGAAGACGCCCATCACCTGCACCGAGCCGTTGAGCACGTCGGGCGGACGCAGCAGCCGCGGCTCCCCGCCCCAGATCCAGAGCACGGCGTTGCCGACCACGAAGGCGATGCCGAGCGTCAGCAGCACCTGGTTGAAGGGGCTGCGCAGCAGCGTCCGCGAGAACGCCTGCTGGATCGCCAGCCCGAGCAGCCCGGCGGCGAGCGCCCCGCCCAGCGCCGCCAGCACGAACGACCCCGTTTGCGCGCCGACGGTGTAGCCGACGTAGCCGCCGAACAGGAACAACGCGCCGTGCGCGAGGTTGAGGATGCGCATCAGGCCGAACACGACGGTGAGCCCGCTGGCCAGGAAGAACAGCAGCGCGCCGGTGGTCAGCCCGTTGAGCGTTTGGAAGACCCAGAAGTGCATCGGTGCTCCGGAGTTCGTGGACGTAGCCAGCGGTATGGCGATTCCCGGTTCGTATCGGGTTGCTGGTCACGCCCGCCCGGGGTTGAAACACCGGGCTACGAAAACGAAGTCCCTCCGGGACTGAGAACGGGGTCGGGGACGCCGCCTATCGTGCTCAACCCCGGAGGGGTTTCGTTGGCGTAGCCCGGGGGTTCATCCCCGGGCGGACTGGGCGAGCGGAGGCTTCGTTTCGCCCACCACGTTCCGGGACAGCGTCGTCCGCTACTCCGCCGGCGCCCAGTCCTGGTCCACGTCTTCGACCGTGGCCACGATGGCCTGGGTGACGCCGCCCTCGGCCTGCTCGACGCGGGTGACGTAGACCGTCCGCACCGCCTGCCCCTGCTCGTCGAAGGTGAGCGGGCCGGCCGCGGTCGCGAGGTCGGTCGCCGCCAGCGCCGCCAGCAGCGGCTCGTGCTCGGCGCCGCCGGCCGCGGCGACCGCCTCGGCGATGACCTGCGCGCCGATGTAGCCCTCGGCCTCGTAGACGCCCGGTTCGGCGTCGCTGGTCGCCGCCCAGGCGTCGAGGAACGCCGCGTTCTCCGGGGTGTCGATGGCGGCCGAGTAGCCGCCGGCCTGCACCAGCCCGACCGCGTCCTCGCCCATCTCGCCGAGCACGCCGGCGGTGAAGTAGTCCGGGGCGACCAGTTCGACGTTCGGGACGACGCCGAACTGCCGCGCCTGCTGGACGAACGCCAGCGAGGCCGGGCCGGCGAAGAAGGCGTAGGCGACGTCGATCGAGGTCGGGTCCACCTGCCCGATGAACGGCCCGAAGTCGGTCGTGCCCAGCGGCGGCTTCTGCTCGGAGACGATCTCGCCGCCGGCGGCGGTGAAGGTCGCCGCGAAACCCTCGACGCGCTCCTGCCCGACGAGGAAGTCCCAGGCGAAGGTGGCGGCCCGCGTCTTGCCCAGCTCGGTCGCGGTGTACCAGCCGAGCACGCGGTCCTGCTGCCCGTTGGCGAGCGCGGTCCGGAAGACGTACGGGCTGCGATCCGGACCGGTCGCCATCCGCGCCCCGCCGACGGTGATGATCAGCGGCACCTCTTCCTGCGCCGCGAACTCGGCCAGCGGCGGCACCACGGCGGAGTTGACGATGCCCATCAGGAGATCGACGTCCTCCTGCCCGACCAGCCGCCGCGCCTGCTCCAGCGCCTGCTGCGGGTCGCCGGCGGTGTCGGCGAAGACCAGTTCGACCGGGACCTGGCCGGCCATGTAGCCGACACCGTCGAAGTAGAGCCGGATGCCGGCGTTGACCTGCTCGCCGAAGACCGCGAAGGAGCCCGTCGTCGGGTTCAGCACGCCGATCTTGACCGGGTCCCCGGCCGCCTCGGGCGTTCCCTGCGCGCCGGCCAGCCCGGCGCTCCCGAGCGCGCTGCCCGCCACCAGCAGGAACGCGAGCATCATTGCCCATAACCGGTTCATCATCGTCACCTTCCCGCGCTCACCCGCACCCCGGACCGGGGCGGGCCCGATTTCGTTGGCCGGTATCGTGCCACGAATCGCGGGCGGCTACAGCGGAGGCGACCGGGCATCGTGCCCGGCAGGACGCCGCTCCCGCGTGGGGAAGGCGGCGGTCGGCCCAGAAACGCGGGCATCGCCGACCGCCCGGGGATGATGGCGGTTGCCAACATAGTCCGGGCATCGGCGGGGCGGGCGCGATGATGGCGGTTGCCAAATTGATCCGGACACCGTCCATGCCCGCCCGGGGATAAATCCCCGGGCTACGCCAGCG
>JAFAEX010000067.1 GCA_023423795.1 Chloroflexota bacterium
TTCCCCGACGGCGCGGGCGCGACGATCCCGGCGGGCACGCCGGTCGCCGTGGCCGCGCTCGACGGGCTGCGGCTGCTGGTGCGCCCGGCGACCGCCACCGAAGCGGCCAACGCCGGCGTGGCGGTCGTCATGCCGCCCGTTCCCGCTCCCGCGGCGCCGGAATCGCCGCGCGCCGAACCGGCCTAGCGGACAGGGCGGACTCCTCCCCTACCCGCCCCGTCTCACGTCTCACGTCTCACGTCTCGCGCCTCTGGAGGCCCGCATGTTCGAGGATTTCCCGATCGTCCTGATCATCATCGCCATTTTCGTCGGCATCGTGCTGTTCTCCTCGGTCAAGGTGGTACAGGAGTACGAGCGCGGCGTCGTCTTCCGGCTCGGCCGGTTGCTCGGGCCGCGCGGGCCGGGGCTGATCCTGCTGCTTCCCTTCGTGGAGCGGATGCAGAAGGTGGACATGCGGACGGTGACGATGGACGTGCCGTCGCAGGAGGTCATCACCCGCGACAACGTGACGGTGCGGGTGAACGCCGTCGCCTACTTCCGGGTGATGGACCCCAACGCGGCGGTCAACAACGTCGCCGACTACATCCGGGCGACGTCCCAGATCGCGCAGACGACGCTGCGCTCGGTGCTCGGCCAATCCGCCCTCGACGACCTGCTGGCCGAGCGCGAGCAGATCAACATGCAGTTGCAGCAGATCATCGACGAACAGACCGAGCCCTGGGGCATCAAGGTCTCCATCGTCGAGGTCAAGGACGTCGAGTTGCCGCAGTCGATGCAGCGGGCGATGGCGCGGCAGGCGGAAGCCGAACGGGAGAAGCGGGCCAAGATCATCCACGCCGAAGGCGAGTTCCAGGCGAGCCAGCAACTGGCCGAGGCCGCCGAGGTGATCGACCGCAACCCGGTCACGATCCAGTTGCGCTACCTTCAGACGCTGACCGAGATCGGGGCGGAGAAGAACACGACGGTGGTCTTCCCGCTGCCCATCGACATGGTGACCGCGTTCCTTTCCCGCCCCGGCGACGAGGAGCGGCCGAGCGCCCCACCGCGACCGTCGGCGCCCGTCGCGCGACCGGCCGCGCCCGCGCCGCCGGTCGTGCCGCCGCAGGCCGCCGCCGCGGACGACTGACGGCGTCTCGCGGGACACCGCACAACTTCGCGCCGAAGAGGCGACTGCGGTCGCAATCGCACTCCCGCCTCCGCGAACGCCCGGGCCTTCAGCCCCGGGCGTTCCCTTGCGTCCATTTCGCGCATCCGCATCCACCCCAGAGGCAACCCGTCCACGGTTGTCACGTTTCGCCATCCCCGCTCGTCTCCTGTCCAGAACCGGGGCAGGCGGCGGCAATACGCGCCCTCCTGCCGACATTCGGACGAGCGGGAGCGGCACAATGGAACGAACGACGGCGACCGCACGGATTGCACCCCGGAAGGGTTCCGATCCGCCGAGGCGGCGGCAGGAGGCGGTGATGGCGGACCTTTGGGGCGTCGAGGAATACCGGCCCCTGCTGTTCTCCATCGCCTACCGGATGCTCGGCAGCGTCGCCGACGCCGAAGACGCGGTTCAGGACACCTTCCTCCGCTGGCAGCGCACGACATCGGCCGGGGTGGAGATCCTGTCGCCGAAGTCGTGGCTTACGGCGACGGTGACGAACCGTTGCCTCGACGAACTGGGGTCGGCGCGGGCAAAGCGCGAGTCCTACGTCGGCCCGTGGCTGCCGGAGCCGCTGGTGGGCGGGGCCGCGCCGGACGTGGCCGACACGGTCGCCGATCTCGAAACGCTGTCGCTCGCCTTTCTCGTGGTGCTCGAATCGCTGACGCCGAAGGAGCGGGCCGCGTTCCTGCTGCACGACGTGTTCGGCTACGGGTTCGCCGAGATCGCCGGCATGCTCGATGCCGCCGAGGCCACCTGCCGGCAACTGGCCAAGCGGGCGCGAGCCCGCGTCGCCGAGGGGCGGCCCCGGTTCTCGCCGCCCGCCGAGCAGCGCGAGCGGCTGACCGCCCAGTTCATGGCGGCGGTCGAGGCGGGCGATGTCGCCGGGCTGGCGGCGGTGCTGGCCGACGACGTGGTGGTCTGGTCGGACGGCGGCGGCAAGGCGTTCGCGGCCCGCAAGCCGGTCGTCGGGCGGGACAAGGTGGCCATGTTCCTTACCCGCATCACGCGCAACGCGCCGCCGGACACGGCCATCGTGCCGCGCACGGTGAACGGCCAGCCGGGGTTCCTGACGCTGATCGGCGGCGTGCCCCACAACGCGATCTCGCTCGACGTCGCCGACGGGGCCGTCCGCGCGGTTTACGTCGTGGTCAATCCGGACAAACTGCGCAGGATTCAGGACGCGTTCGCGGACGGAAGCGCCGCCGCGGCCTCGTCCGGGTAGCCACACTCGCGGCATGGGCGCGGGCTGAAGCACCGCCAAGCGCGTCATCCCGCGCCAGGCGCGGGATCTCGTGGTCCCCACGAGTGCGGTAGAACGAGATCCCTCGACAGCCGCGGGACGGCGCGCTTGGGCAGCGCCGGCGGGATGCCGAAGCCGGCGCATGGTCCGGCGCTTCCTCCGCCCGTGCGGGAACTTCCAGCATTCGAACACCGAGCACCCGCCCGCTCCAGTTTCTCCACTCGATAGCAGATCCACGAGACGTGGCGCGGCCGGTCGGCCGCGCCGGGAGGTTCGTCATGTCCACGATCTTCGTCACCGGCGCCACCGGCGTGCTCGGGAGAGCGACGGTGCCTCGCCTGATGGGCACTGGACACACCGTCCGGGCGCTCTCGCGGTCGGACGGCAACGATGCCACCATCCGCGCCCTCGGCGCCGAACCGGCCAGGGCCGACCTGTTCGATCCGGAATCGCTGCGTGCGGCGATGGCTGGCGCGGACGCGGTGATGCACCTCGCAACGCGCATCCCGGCCGAGTACCGGAAGCGGGAAGCCTGGGTTCCCAACGACCGCATCCGGGCCGAGGGCACGCGCAACCTTGTCGATGCCGCGCTCGAGACGGGCGTCTCGACCTTCATCTATCCCTCATTCGCCCTGGTCTACCCGGATTCCGGCGATACCTGGATCGACGCGGCGACCACGCCCGCATCACCCGGCCCGATCCTCGATTCGACCATCGCCGCCGAGACCGAGGTGGCGCGGTTCGCGGCGTCCGATTTCGCCGGTTCGCGCCGGGGCGTCGCGTTACGGATGGGCGGGTTGTACGGCCCGGGGCTGCCCTCCACCGAGGCCATGCTGGCGCTGGCGCGGCGCGGGGTGGCCCAGTTCGTTCGGCCGGGCCGCGCCTTTACGCCGGCCCTCTGGATCGACGACGCGGCCTCGGCGCTGGCTGCCGCGCTGGACCGCGCGCCGTCCGGCGTGTACGACGTGGTGGACGACGAACCGCTGGCGCGCGGCGAGATGGCGCGCGCACTTGCTCGGGTGGTTGGGCGAACCCGGCTGCTGCTGTTACCGCGCTGGCTGGCCCCGCCGGCGCTGGGCCCGGCGGCGGCGCCGTTCGTCAATAGTCAGCGAATCAGCAACCGGCGGTTCGCCGAAGCCACCGGATGGCGACCGGCGGTGAAGGACTGGCGCGACGGCATGGCGAACCTGGCCGCAGCGCACCCAGCCGCCCCGGAGATGCCGGCGGGAGGCCGCGCCGCGATCCGGTTGCTGCGGGTGCTGGCGCTGTTCCTGCTGGCGTCGGGCGCCTGGCAACTGCTGCTGCCAGGCCACTTCTTCGCGAGGTTTCCCGGATTCGGGATGACATGGGTATCGGTGGACGGTCCCTACAACGAGCACCTGCTGCGCGACTTCGGCGGCGCGAACGTGGCGCTCGGGTTAGTCGGGTTGACCATCGCGGCGCGGCCGGCGGTGACGACGGTGCGCGGGTTCGCGCTCGCGGTGCTCGTCGCGCAGGCGGCCCACTTCGCCTACCACGCGGCCCACCTCGACCTGTTGCCGACGGCAACGGACCGGGCGCTGCAAACGCTGTCGCTGGGCGTGGTGGTGATCCTGCCGGCGGTGCTGGCCCTGCTGGCAGGTGGCGTCGGGAATACGGAGCCGAAGGTGAGGGAACGATCCGCAGCGGCGATCCGGGGCGTGCCGGATGCGGCGGGACGGTCAGCGGACCTAGTGCGTCGCGTGTGAGCGACCGCGGCCATCGTCGATGGCGCCGGACGGGATCAGGCCGGCGCGCCGCCAGTCCGATTCCTTCGCTTCGAGGCGGCGCTCGAGTTCGGCCAGCAGGGTCTGCAGTTCCTCACGGACCTCGTGATCCGCTTCCCACGCCGCGCCGGTTGTCCGCAGGGTGGCGGGTTGGTCGTTCATATGCGGGAATCCTCCGGCCAATGGTCGAGGTTCATCAATGTTTAATGGACAGCATACCAGAAGATGAAGATATGGTGAATGGCGAATATGGGCCATCCGTCTTGGGAATGCCCCGGCGCCATTCGCCGTTCCCTCGTCGGCGGTTACCCGGTGTCGCGTCCCTTGCGCCGGCTTCCCGAGCCCGTATCCTGACGATTCCGGGCGGCCTGCCGGTGCGGCGGAAATCCGCCCACCATTGCCGTCGAATTCCGCCGTCCGTACGGAGCGAGCGGCGCGATCGCAGGAGGATTGCAGGAATGGACGACGCCACCCGTCGCCACGAATCAGTGGACCACGAGAACCCGACCGACGCCGGCCTGATGACCCCGCCGGAGGACGACGCGCCCGGCACGGGAATCTTCGGCGACGAGACGCTTGTGCACGACGAAAATCCGGCCGGACCTCCGGGCATCTACCCCGCGCCGAAGGCCCACACGGGCGGAATCGCCCACCCCGGTCCGACCCCGGCCGCCGTCGAAGACGAGATCCAACGCCGCGAGCGGTAGGGCCAGGTCGTCGCCGAGCGCCCTCCCTCAACCGTTGCGGCATGAAGCGTGCAGTGGAGCGATGTGCCCGGTCGTCGCCGTGCGCGTCGGTTCGTGCGCCGGCAGACCCGGCCCGAGCCTTGTCGCACCGACGCCGCGGGCGTTCTCCGCAGCCCGGCCGCGGCGATCTCCGGCCGGCGACAGCCAGGGAGGGTCATGATGGACCGACGAGCCGACATCGCGTCCGCGTGGGACGACGCCGCGCGGGCGCTTTCGCGCCGCCGCCTCATCGGTCGGCTGGCGGCGGCCGGGTTCGGCGCGTCGGCGATCGCCACGATCCTGACCGCCGAATCGCGCGCGCAGGACGCCACCCCGGTGGCGGCGACGCCCACGGCCGACGACCTGCTGGCCTCGATCGGGAAGGACCCGCGGCTGATCCAGCACGGGACGACGACGTTCGAGACGCCGACGGAACTCCAGACCTCGTTCCTCACCCCGAACGACCAGTTCTTCGTCCGCTCCAACGGCCCGCTGTCGATTGACATCCCGGCCGACGAATGGCGGTTGACCGTTTCCGGGCTGGTCGCGCAGGACCTCGATCTCGGGCTTTCCGACCTGCAGGCGATGGAGACCCGCACGATCACCGCGTTCCTCGCGTGCTCCGGGCAGAGCCGGGGACGGTTCCCCGCCAACCCGGCCACCGTCGAAGGGACGAAGTGGGGCAACGGCGCGATCGGCAACGCCGAGTGGACGGGGGTGCCGCTGGTCGCCATCCTGAACGAGGCCGGCGTGCAGGACGGCGCAATCGACGTCGTGTCTCAAGGCGGCGACTTCGCCGACATGCAGCGCGGCTTGCCGATCGAGATCGCCGCCGACCCCGACGTGATGCTGGTCTGGGAGATGAACGGCGAACCGCTGCCCGCGCCCAACGGCGGGCCGGTGCGCTTGCTGGTTCCCGGTTGGGGCGGCATCGCCTCGACCAAGTGGATCGTCGGGCTGGAGGTCATCGACCAGCCGTTCGCCGGGCACTACAACACCGAGAGTTACGTCATCATCGACGAGGACGGGCGGGTGGTGCGCCCGGTGCGGGAGATGCCGGTGTCGTCCGTCATCACCACGCCGTTGCCGGATGAGCGGGTGCCGGCCGGGCCGACGGCGGTCGGCGGCTTCGCCTGGTCCGGGTTCGCCGGGATCGCGAGCGTCGAGGTGAGCACCGACGGCGGCGAAACCTGGGCCGAGGCCGACATCGTCGAGGAGGCCGGCCCGCTGTCGTGGGTGCGCTTCGAGTTCCCGTGGGACGCCGCCAGCGGTCCCGCCACCCTCGCCTCGCGGGCGACCGACCAGCGCGGCATGCAGCAACCGCTGACGACCCCGTGGAACGCCAAGGGCTACCTGATGAACGAAATCTACGAGGTGCCGGTCACCGTCGAGTGACGTGCGCGCGGCCGGGGCGACGGGTCATTCCGTCGCCCCGGCAACGGCGGCCGGCTGCCGGGCGCGGTCGTCCGCGAGCCGCCCCGTCGTTCGTCTCTTGTCCCTCGCCCGCGTATCCTGAATACTCCGCTGCCGCTTCCGCCGGTCGAGACCGGGAACGCTACGAGCGTTGCCGCGACGCCGGGCGGGCCGGGCGCGCGCGGAATTCGGCGACCGAACGGATCGAGGGGAGGACATGGCCGCAACGAGCAAGCGCTCAGCCGTCCTGCGGGACACGAACCTGATGCGGGACGTGCTGTCGCGCCATCTTCGTCGGGGTGACGGCGGCGAGGTCGATGTCCGCTCCTGCGAGGTGGCCTATTTCCACGAAACGCCGACCCGCTGCCTGGTCCATTATGACCTGGTGGTGCGCGACCCCGGAACCGGACGCGACAGCCGGGAACTCGTGTCCGGCATGATCGATAACGAATCGCCGGCGGAACAGGCGGCCCGGCAGATCGCCCGCGTCGCGCCGGCTCCCGCCGCCCACGACCTGGCGCCGTTCGCCCCGGTGCCGGACCTCGATCTCCTGCTCCAGGTGTTCCCGTTCGATCACCGGTTGCCGGTGCTCCAGCGGCTGATGACGGCCTCCGCGCCGCAGGTGGCGTCCACCATCGTGACCGACCTCGGGCCGGGAGACTGGCAGCCGAGCGGATGGTCGGCGGAGGCGGTCCGCTACCGGGTCGATCAACGGGCGATGGTGAAGATAACGATGACGGCCGACGACCGTTCGTCGAAGGCGCGCGCGGAACGCACCGTCTACGCCAAGATCTTTCGCATCGGCGCGGACGGCTCCCGCGCCGCCGCGGTCCAGCAGGCGCTCTGGAGCCGGAGCGCAAACCGTCCGGAAGCGTTCGCCGTGGCCCGGCCGATCGCCTACATCGAGAGCGCCCAGACGCTGCTGACGGCGGAGGTCGCCGGCGTCAACCTGCGCCAGGTGCTCGCCGGCGACGCCCCCTCGTCGGAGGTCCGCCGGGTGGCCCGGGCGGTGGCCGATCTCCACCAGATCGCTCCCGGCGACGTCGCGTTCGGAGAGCGCCGGCGCCCGGCCCGCGACGAGACGGCCCGGCTCGGCAGGATCGCGTCCATGTTGCGCGCCGACGCCCCGGCCGCCATCCCCGAGATCGACGCGATCGTCGCCGCGATCGAGGAGGGGCGACGCGCCGCGCCGGTCGGACTCACCCACTTCGACCTGAAGCCGGGGCACATCCTGCTCGACCCGGCCCGTGTCACCCTGCTCGATTTCGACAAGCTGACGGTGGCCGACCCGCTGGTGGACGTCGCCAATTTTCTGGCCTTCCTCGGCAAGGAGCGGTCGGATCGCGCGACCGATGGCGGCGAGCACGACCATGTGTACCACTTCGCCGACGAGTACCTCGCCCACGTCCCGGACGCGTGGCGGGAGATGCTGCCCTCCCGCTACGCGATGGCGCTCCTCTCCGAGGCGACGGGAAACCGGGGGTTGCGGGGCCGGGCCGCACGCGGCGACCGGGCGGCGCGGGTCGCGGCCGGCCTCGATCGAGCCCGCCGCGCGCTGGAGGGCCGCTTCTGATCGCGTCGCCGGGACGGCGATCCCGGCACGCCTTTTGTCCGGGCGGCAGTTGCTGATCGCACACGACGCCCGCGGCGGCCTCCGTGCGCCTCATCCGGAATCCCGGCCATCGGTCTGGAACCGCCGCCGGCCACGGGGAACCACCCGGCGTCCTCTTTCGCGGGGCACGGCAGTACCCCGCCAGGGTGCGGAACGCCCCGTTTTTTCGGTATTTATTCGGCATTTATTCGCCATTTATTCGGTCGTGCCAGATCGCGTACGTACGCGCTTTACTGAGCACATCCGGGTTTCTTCGCCGCCCCTCCCAGCCTCGGCGGTCGAGACCGCCGCGCCGGACGCGGCCGTCCAGGCGCGCGCATGTGCGTGGTAGGGGGGCGAAGAAACCCGGTTTCCGCATATCCATGAGAAAACCACCGCCGAATAAACGGCGAAAAAACACCGAATAAATACCGAACAAACCGGGCTGGCCGCGCCGCCGGCCCGTCCGCCGGCGGCGCCGATTCCCGGCCGATCGGCCGGATTCCGTTTTATTCAATCCATGCTACGCTACACATATCTGGCAGGCGATCGGGGAGGATGAGCATCGGCGTCGTGCTGCGCATCGTGTCGCTGGTTGGCGGGCTGCTGCTCGGAATCCTTGCGCTGGACGATCTTGGGGCCGTCCGCGTCCTCGCGGCGCTGGCCGGCACCGACGCGGCGAACCTGACCGCACTGCTCGGCTACGCCCTCGTCGCCACCCTGTTCGGCGGGGGGATGCTCGCCGTTCCCGCGCCGCGGGCGGCGGCCATCATCTTCCTCTTCGCGGGGGCGATCGGGCTGTTCGTCGGATCGTCAACCGTGTGGGAGAACGCCCTCGTCTGGGGCGGCGGCGCGTTGTTCCTCGCGATCCTCTGCTTCATCGGGCACCGCATCAAGCGGGGCAAGGAACGGCGCGCGCGGGAACGGGAGGTGCGGGAGGCCGTCGCCGCGGCCGAAGCCAGCCGCATCGGGTAGCGCCGCGCCCCATCCCGGCCGGTCCTCCGGACGTATCCTCGGCTGCGGTAGCATCCCGAGGTTAGCGGCCGAAGGGGAAGGGATGCAGTCGCCGTGAAGATCACCCGCGCCACGACCTACATCGTCGGCAACCCGTGGAAGAACTGGCTGTTCGTTCGCCTCGATACCGACCAACCGGGGTTGTACGGCATCGGCGAGGGCACCCTCAACGGGTTCGCGAAGACGGTCGAGGCGGCCGTCCACGAACTGGCTCCGCGCTACGAGGGGATGGACCCGTTCCAGATCGAGACGATCTACCAGCGGATGACGCGCGACCTCTACTCCGAGGGCGCGCAGATCCACATGAACGCGGTCGCCGCAGTCGAGACTGCCTGCTGGGACATCATCGGCAAGGTCACCGGGCGGCCGATCTACGACCTGCTCGGCGGGCGCTACCACGAGAGCCTGCCGGCCTACGCCAACGGCTGGTACCAGGGCGACCGTACCCCGGAAGCGTTCGCCGAGGGCGCGGCGAAGGTTATCGCCAAGGGGTACAAGGCGCTGAAGTTCGACCCGTTCGGCGCGGCGTGGCGCGCGATGACGCCGGCCGACCGCCAACTGTCGCTCGACATCGTCGCCGCGGTGCGGGATACCGTCGGGCCGGACGTGCGGATCATGATCGAGGGGCACCGCCGCTTCAGCGTGGCCGAGGCGATCTGGTTCGGCGAGGCGCTGCGCGAGTTCAACCCGACCTGGTTCGAGGAGCCGACCGACCACACCAAGATCGACGCGACCGCCGAGGTCGCCCGGCGGCTGGCGATCCCGGTTTCGGCGGGCGAGAGTTTCACCACGACCCACCAGTTCGCCGAACTGCTCAAGTACAACAGCGTCCACATCCTGCAACCGGACCCGAGCTGCATGGGCGGCATCCTGCGGACGAAGATGGTCTGCGCGATGGCCGACGCCAACTACGCGGTCGTCGCGCCGCACCAGGCGCAGGGGCCGGTCTCGACGGCGGTCTGCATCCAGATCGGGGCCTGCACCCCGAACCTGCTGGTGCAGGAACTGTTCGACGAGTTCAACGTCGGCTGGGAACGGGAGATCGTCACCAACCCCGTCCACCAGGTCGATGGCCAGATCCAGATTCCGACCGCGCCCGGGCTCGGTCTCGACCTCAACTACGCCGAGGTCGAGAAGCACCCGTACCAGGTCAACAACTTCCTGCCGCTGTTCGCGCAGGGGTGGGAGCGCCGCGAAGGATCGAAGGACGCCGCCCCGGCCGCCCTCGCTGCCGTGGACGCGGCCGACCAGACGGCGGTGACGGCCCCGACGCCGGATTCGGTCGCGGATGCGGACTCGGTCGGCGCGGACGAACCCTCCGAGGCTGGAGCCACGTTTCCCGAAGTGGCCCGCGTCGCCAGCGGCGACCTCGCCGGCGAACGCGACCGGGCCGCGGTGAAGGCCGCCCGCCAGGAAGCGAAGGCCGGCCGCACGGACGACAAGGCCAACCGCAAGAAGGCAAAGGACGCGAAACGCGGCGCCAGGGATGCCAAGCGGAAGGGGCGCGGTTAACCATGGCGACCCCGAACCCGGCGCCGCTGCGCGGATGCATCCCCATCCTCGCCACGCCGTTCGCCGACGACGGCGCGCTGCTGCTCGACGCCTTCGCGCCGCAGATCGAGCACCTGCTGGCCGAGGGCGCGAGCGGCGTGGCCTGCAACGCCATCGCGTCCGAGGGCTACAAACTGACCGAGGCCGAACGCGACGCCGTCATCGAGCGGGTCATCGCCGACGTGGCGGGCCGCGTGCCGGTCGTGGCCTCCGCGGACGGGCCGGGCGTGGAGCCGGGCATCGATCGCGCGGTGCGGGCGGCCCGGCTCGGCGTCGATGCGCTGATGGTGCTGCCGCCGTACTTCGTCAAGCCGGACGGCGACGCGCTGCTCGACTACTACCGGCGGATCGGCGCGGAAACCGGCACTCCGTTGATCGTGCAGGACGCGCCGCAACTGACCGGGGTGGCCATGTCGCCGGCACTCTGGGCGCGGATGGCCGAGGCGATCCCGGAATTCCTGTACGTGAAGGTGGAAGGGACGCCGCAGGGGCACACCATCTCCCAGGCGCTCGCGGCCTGCGGCAACCGGCTGGCGGTCTTCTGTGGCTGGGGCGGCCTGAGCATCCTCGACGCCCTGGAGCGGGGGTCGGTCGGCTCGATGCCGGCGGCAAACTTCACCCGCGAGTTCTCCGATGTCCAGCGCCTGTGGGAAGCCGGGGACCGCGCCGGTGCCGAAGCGGCGTTCGATGCGGTGGCCCCGTTCGCCCTCTGGTCGATGCAGTCCATCGACTTCTCGGTCGCGGCGACGAAGGAGGAGTTCCGGCGGCGCGGGATCTTCCCGTCGAACCACCAGCGCGGCCCCGCGATCCGGCTCGACGACATCTCGCGCGGCCAACTCGGACGCTTCCTCGACCGCAAGATCGCGCCGGGGTCCCGTCCGTCGTAACGGCGAAACCGGCCATCGGCCACCCCATTAGGGGATGAATCCCCGGGCTTCATTCCCGTATCCCGGAATCCATGTCGGTTCCCGAACTGGTCCGGCCACGCCCTGCCGTCGTACGAATTCCGGCAGCTCGCTCCCGTTTCACCCGCCCGCGATGTCACCTGCGCATGACGAACGGAATCCCGCTCCGGTCAGCTGCATCTCGGATCAGTCCCGGAGGGACTTCGTTCCCGTAGCCCGGGACTGGAAGTCCCGGGCGCGCATCGCCGACAACCGTTCGCCGGACTCGTGCAGACTGCGCCCGGCCAGCGCCGCGCTCCTCGGTGATACGATTCCGGCCAGCCGGGCGTTGCTGGAGCAGGAGGGGACGCCCCGCTCCCCCGCCGCATCCGCACGCCGCATCGCCGGGAGCCGTCCATGCCCCTTCCCTTGCTCCGCCGCCAGCCGGACGACGCGACGACCACCCGCCGCAGGCTCCTCGCCGCCGCAATGGGCGCGACTGGACTCCTGTTGCGCCAATCCGGCATCGCGCTCGCGCAGGACGGCGCGGCGGCCACCGCCGAAGCGGGCGAAGTCGCGCCGATCGCACCCGGGCCGGGCACGATCGTCTCCACCGGTCGCGGCGAGGTGCCGACCTTCGGCGGCAGGCGGCCCGGCCCGTTCAACCGGCCGCCTGCCCAGCGGGAGTCGCTGCCGGGGGTCGCGCCGAGCGGACTGCGCGTCGAGCGCGTCGGCATCGACGCCGCGATCGAGGAACTGCGCATCGTCGATGGCCAGATGCAGGACCCGACCGGCCCCTGGGTCGTCGGCTGGTACACCGACCTGGGCTGGCTCGGACGCGGCAACGTGGTGATGGCCGGGCACATCGACTACTGGAACGTCGGGCCGAGCGTCTTCTTCGACATCGCGGCGCTGGAGCCGGGCGACCCGATCGACGTGCTCGGCGACGACGGCGCGGACTACCGGTTCCTCGTCGAATGGGTGCGGCAGGTGAACGCGGACGACGCGCCGCTCGAAGACCTCGTCGGGCCGACCGGCGGCGACGCGTTGACGCTCATCACCTGCGGCGGCACCTTCGATTACCAGAACGGGGTGTACCTGCAACGCACCGTCGTCCGCGCCGCGCCGCTACGCGCGGCCTCGACGCCGGCGCCAACCGCGATCCCCGAGCCGACCGCGGAGCCAACCCCCGCGCCGCTCCCGGAACCGCCGGCGAACCCGAATCCGCCGATCGTGCCGCGGGCGACCTCGACCCCGACCAATTGACGGCGGGCGCTCACCCCCCACCGTCATCCCGAGCCCGTCGAGGGATCTCGTAGACGAGTCGAGGAGTCGAGCAGTCGAGCAGTCGAGCGGTCGAGGAGAAACGCGATCCCTCGACGGGCTCGGGATGACGGCTGCTGCGAGCGCTGCGCTCCGGTGAAGATCGCCCTACGACGACGGGTCTTCCAGCACCAGCACGACCTCGAAGTTGTCCTGGCGCAGTTCGTCGAGGGTGTACGGCACCGGCTCCCGCCCGCCGACGGCGACGGTGTAGGACGGCGCTTCGGGCAGTTCGGCAATGGCCCATTGGAAGCTGCATTCGGATTCGTCGGCCGAAGGCTCGCCCATCGCGAGCGTGGTGCGCGCCAGTTCTTCGCCGTTGCCGTTGCGAACCACGACGTCCTCGCCGCCGATGATGTCGGCGTACCCGCTGTTGACGTCGCCGGCGCAGACGGGCTGCCCGTCCTGCTCGCCGAAGGCGATGGCGTCGGCGGAGCGGAGGACGACCGCGCCGTCGAGTTGGTTGGTCTCCGTACCGCCGCAGGCGGCGAGCGCCAGCACCAACGCGGCGCCGACGAGTCCGGCCCTTGTACGCCCAAACCGCGTTCGTCCCATCGTTCCCGCCTCCCCCTGTCGTCGCCCGGCCGGGCACGAACCGGGCCGGCGTGCCTGTCGTTGCGTGGCCGCATTCGTCATCATTATTCGGGCCGACCCGCCGAACCGCGGAGGACGACGCGATGAACCGAACGGGGCCAACCGGCACGACCGACGCAACCGGCTTGCCAGCGGGAGCGATTCGGCCCGCCACGCCCGAAGACCTGGCGCACGCCGCACCGATCTACCGGCACGCGGACGCCGAACACCGCCACATCGCGGACGGCACGCCGGCGGCCGAAGAACTCGACGCCGCCGTGCTGGCCGACCTCGAGATCCTGATGGCGGGGCCGTCCGGATCGGTACAGGTGGCCGAAGGTGGCGGAACCATCGCCGGGTTCGCCGGCGCGTCCATCGTCGGCCGGCACTGGCACCTCGTCTACCTGTTCGTCGAACCGGCGCGGCAGGGGCGCCGCCTCGGACGCCTGCTGCTGAACGCCGCCCACCGGGCGGGCGTCGAGGCCGGCTGCACCGTCTTCACCACCGAACCGTCGGAGGACCCCCGCGCCCTCGCCAGCTACGTCCGGCTGGGCATGCTGCCGCGCCCGCCGGCGGTCCGCTTCTCGGCGGCCGACCCGGCGTTCCCGCCGCCGCGGTGGGACGAGGACCTCGCAGCGGTCCCGGTCGCGCCGGACGACCAGGCGCTGCTGGCGACCATCGGCGACATCGACGCCGTCGTTCGCGGCGGGCGGCGGCCCCACGAGCACGAACGCTGGCTCGCCGCCGGCGGTACTGCCCACCTGTTGACCAGGCACGGGCAGGACGCACCGGCAGGGTACGTCGTCACCCGGCCGGAAGGTCACCGCCACTGGCGGCTCGGGCCGGTCGCGGCGATGGACGCCGATCTCGTGGCGGCGGTCGTGACCCGGGCGCTGGTGGTCGCGTCGGCGCGGCACCGGCCGGGCGACCGCTGGCGGCTCGATCTGCCCGGCGAGAACCACGCCGCGGTCGCGCCGGTGCTGGCGGCAGGATTCCGCCCGGATCGGCTGTTTCCACTGCTGGCGAGCGGGCCGATCGGGCGCTGGGATCGCTACGTCTTCGCCAACCTCGACCAGTTGTGACGCTCCTGGCGCCAGCCGAACAACGTGCGCAGCTCGCCATGCGGGTCGGCCTGACGGTTCTCGGCCTATTGCCCGTCGAACCCGTCATGCGGAATCCGTCCGATCGCGGCCGCTTCGCCCGTCCGCAACACCCGTGCGACCGGTGAACGTCACGTGCGTCAATCGGCCGGCATGCGCATCAGCCCAGGTGGACCGAGATGCGGTCGGAGGGAACGACGCGACCGCCGAGGCCGAGCGCGAGGCTGGACGCGGCGGCGAGTTCATTGGCGAGGACGGCGCGCGCCTCGGCGTCGGGCAGGCCGGCAGGGCAAAAGACCACGGCGGCGACGGGCGTCGCGCGCGCTGCCCCGTGGAGCCGGACGATTCCTTCGACCGTGACCTCGATACCGCGTCGTCCGTCGCGCAGCGCCGTGCGCGCGGACGCCACGGTGGCGGTGACATCGGCCAGCGACGGGACTACCGTTTGCGCCTCGGGATAGGCGGCGGCAATCCCGGCGGCTGTCGGCGTAACGGTCTGCATCATGGCGCACCTCCAATCGAGCGAGCCCGTCCCATCGGGGCAGCGGGCAGGGTTTCATCGTGCCGGCCGTGGACGCGATGCGCATGGGTATTCCTCCCCATATCGCGGCGCGAATCCGCACGTCGCAACCGGACGCCGCCGCCGGAACGGCCCGGACCACGGCCGCGTGCCCGGGCCGAGCACACGCTGGGCCACCGCCGGCGGTCACGCGATGCGGCCCGGCCCCGATCCGGTCTGGTATCCTCAGCAACTGACATTTCATGTCCATGGATTCAGCCAGCGGCGGCCCGGGGCCTGCCGCCACCGATCGGAGCACCGGGGATGAGCGCGGCCGCGCACACGGCCCCGGCGGGCACGCCCGCCTCGACCGATTCGCCACTCTCCAACGTCACGGTGCGCTGCATGGCCTGCGGCGCGACCTTCCCGGGTGACCGCCCACTCACCGGCTGCCCGGATTGCGGCGGTCTGCTGGACGTCGTCACCACCATCGCCGGCCGCATCGACCCGGCGACGTTCGGGCAGGGGGTGCCGGAGCCGCTGAACCGTTCCGGCGTCTGGCGGTATCGCAGTTTGCTCCCCGCCATCCCGGACGAGGCGGTCGTCACCCGCTGGGAGGGCAACACCCCCCTTTATCGCGACGACCGGCTGGCCGCGTTCGCCGGGCTGGATGCCGGACTTGTGCGGATCAAGCACGAGGGGCACAACCCGACCGCCAGTTTCAAGGACCGCGGGATGACCGTCGGCGTTTCCCACGCCAAGGCGGTCGGCGCCCGGATGGTCGCCTGCGCCTCCACCGGCAACACCTCGGCCTCGCTGGCGTCCTACGCTTCGGCGGCGGGGATGCCCTCGCTGGTCCTCGTGCCGGACGGCAAGATCTCCGGCGGCAAACTGGCACAGACGGTCGCCTACGGCGCGCGCGTCGTGCAGGTCGCCGGCGATTTCGACGCCGCCCTGTCGCTGCTGCGAGAATTGACCGCGGCGTGGGACGTCTACCTCGTCAACTCGGTCAACCCCTTCCGGCTGGAAGGGCAGAAGACCATCGTCATCGAGACGATGGAGCAACTCGGCTGGCACGCGCCCGATTACCTCGTGCTGCCGGGCGGCAACCTCGGCAACGTCAGCGCGTTCGGCAAGGCGCTCACCGAACTGAAGGACGCCGGCCTGATCGACCGCGTGCCGCGGCTGGTCGTCGTGCAGGCCGCCGGGTCGGCCCCGTTCGCCGCCTACTTCCGCGGCGGCTGGGACAAGTTCGAGGCGGTGCAGGCGGAAACGGTCGCCACCGCGATCAAGATCGGCAACCCTGCCAGCACCCCGCGCGCCCGCCGCGCGATCGAGTTCAGCCAGGGGGTCGTCACCACCGTCAGCGACGACGAGATCCTCGACGCCAAGGCCGAGATCGACCGCGTCGGCATCGGCTGCGAACCGGCCTCCGCCGCGTCGCTTGCCGGCCTGCGGCAACTGGTCGCCGACGGCACGATCCCGGCCGGGTCGTCCGCCGTCTGCGTGCTGACCGGGCACGTCCTCAAGGACGCCGACGCGGTGGTGAACTACCACTTCCACGACGTGGACGGCGCGCCGCGTCCGGGCGCGAACCGCCCGGTGCGGGTCGAGGCGTCCATCGCCGCGCTGGAACGGACGCTGGCCGATGCGCTTCACGGTTAGCGCCCCGGCCTCCTCGGCCAACCTCGGCCCCGGGTTCGACGCGCTCGGCCTGGCGCTCGACCTCTGGAACGAGATCACCATCGACACCGGCGGTCCGGCCGGCGCGGTCTCGGTCAGCGGCGCGGAAAGCGCGCTGCTCGACGCCCGCGAGAACCTGTCGCTGACGGCGATGCGCGAACTGGCGTCCCTGTACGGCCGGGACCTGCCGCCGTTCGCGCTCCACGCGCGGGTGGACGTGCCGGTGGCCCGCGGCCTCGGCTCCTCGGCGGCGGCGCTCGTGGCCGGGCTGGTCGCCGCCAACCACCTGCTCGAGCTCGGCCTGGCGGACGACGACCTGTTCGCCGTGGCCTGGCGGATGGAAGGCCACGGCGACAACGTCGGCGCGGCGCTCTACGGCGGAGCCGTGCTCGCGGTGCCGGGCGTGCGCTCACCCGTGCGGCTGCTGACGCACGACGCGCTGGGGCTGGAAGCGGTCGTCTTCGTGCCGGAGATGACCGGCGCGACGGTCGCCGCCCGCGCCGCGCTGCCGCCCGGCGTGCCCCACGCCGACGCGGCGTTCAACATCGCCACGGCGGCCGGTCTGGTGCTCGGTCTGCACACCGGCGACCGCGAACTGATCGCCGCCGGGATGCGCGACCGGCTGCACGAGCCGTACCGGGCACGGCTCTTCCCCCACCTCGAACCGATGGCGGCAGCGGCCCGCGCGGCCGGCGCACTCGGGGCGGTGCTCTCCGGGGCGGGGCCGTCCGTCCTCGCGTTGTGCGAACCGGAGGCCGCCGAGGCGGTGGCCGCAACGTTCGCGACCACGGCCACATCGGTCGGCGCGCGCGGCACGGTGCGGCGCATGCACCCGGCGCCCGAGGGCGTGCGGGTCACGGCCGCGGACGGGGTGGCGGCGAACGCGGGATAGCTCGCGGCGCTCCCGGGCGGAACAGCCCGGGGTGGCTGGTTCGCTGCGGATGCCGTGCGTGCCGAGCCTGGGGTCTGGGGCGGTCGCCAACATGCCCCGGTCATCGCTGCCGACCCGGGGTTGATGGCGGTTGCCCAAATACCCCGGCCATCGCCGCCTGCCCGGGGTTGAAACCCTCACCTTTACCCACATCTCGAAACCGGTGAAAATCCTCCGGTGATCGGGGCGAAAAACGGCGCGATCCGTCACTCGACCGGTGCCCGCTCGTCGCGGGGCGTTGCCCGAACTTCGGCAAACCTTGGCAGATCCCGCCCTCGTGCACCGGCCGAACGCCCGCCCGGACGCCTGGCGAAAGATGCGGGTAAAGGTGAGGGGTGAAACCCCGGGCTACGGGAACGAAGTCCCTCCGGGACTGGGCACGAACGGTGTCCGCATCTATTAGGCAAACGCCATAAACCCCGGGCTACGCCAACGAAGTCCCTCCGGGACTAAAAACGGGCGCGGCTGCCGCATCCGTCGGTCTCAACCCTGGATGGGTTTCGTTTCCCAGCCCGGGTGTCCCCGTGCCCGGCACACGGCCGAAGAAAGCATCCGCCTCCATCCGCGAAGCATCGCCTATCCAACCCGGCATCACGCCACCCCGGCGCGCTCCCCGGCGGTGGCGAACCACGCGGCCTCGTCGGCCGGCGTCCAGATCACGATCGGGTCGGGCCATTGGGTCAGGGTGATCCGGTACGGGACCAGGCGGAGGACGCCAAAGGTCGGTTGGCCGGGTCCCGGTTCGTCGGGGGAGCCGTAGATCGGGGCAGGATCGAATCCGAGCGGCTCGGGCGTACGCTTGCAGAGATCCCAGACGTGCTGCCTGGTGGACGGGTCGTTGGCCCATTCGGCGCGGCACTCGGCGAAGGCGGGCGCCTGTACCTCGGCGATCCACGACAGCGACATCCAGGGGTTGCGCGCGAGGTCGCGGCCCTTGGGCGAGGTCGGGTCGGTGGTGATCCAGCCGGTGCTGCTCTCCCAGATCGGGTGCAGCACCCGCGAGCGCGGCCGTCCGGCGCCATCGATCGTCGCCGCGCTGCACCAGATCATGCGGTTGATGCGCTCGAGGAACTGCGGGGCGATCGCGTCGAAGTCGTGGGTTCGCATGGGCATCCCTCCTGCCGCGTGGGCGACGCCGATTCCAGGGTCGTGTAGGACGATCTCGACCTGCGTTCCGGGGACTGCGCGAGCGGCGGGCGCCGTCGCCGCAGCGCACAGGATGCCAGCCACGGTCGTTCGGCGCCGGGTGGTGCGTTCGTTCCCGGACGGTGGGTCCGCCGTGACCGTCGGCCTCGTCGTCGCCGCATCGAGCTGCGAAAACGACAAGCTCCGCCGCACGCGCGCCGCCCGTCCCGTCTGATCCCGCATCCGCCGCAACGGCGGATGCCGCAACGCGTGGACCGACGGGGGTGTGCCGTGTGTTCTCCCACGATCATGTCGGTGGTTGGGTCGCGCTTGTCTCGCCGCTGGATGCTCGGCGCCGGGGCGGCAGCGGCCGACGGCGCGCTGGCCGTCGGC
>JAFAEX010000073.1 GCA_023423795.1 Chloroflexota bacterium
GGCACTCGGCACTCGGCACTCGGCACCTCGTCACTTCGTCACGTCTCTCGTCTCTCGTCTCTCGTCTCTCGTCTCAACTGATGACGGCGCGGCCGAGGGCCTCGATGCCGGCCACGTCGTCCATGCGGTCGATCCATTGCAGCATGATGGTCTCGACGCCGACCGCGGCGAAGGCGGCCAACCGTTCGCGGATCTCGTTCGCGCCGCCGATGAGCGCGCCGCGGGATTCGAGGTCGGCCCGGTCGGCGCCGGCCAACTGCGCCTCGATGGAGGCCTGGTCTTCGCCGAAAACGACGCGGGTCATCAGCGTGCGGCGGACGTCGCCCGGCTGCCGCCCTTCGGCGCGGATCAGGTCGTCGAGGCGGGCGCTGCGCTCGGCGAACGTCTCCGGCGAGACGAAGACGCCGTTCCACTCGTCGGCGAAGCGGGCGGCCAGCGGCAGCGTGCGGCGCGGGCCGTTGCCGCCGATGACGATCGGTGGGCCGCCGGCGCGGGCCGGTCGCGGCAGCAGTGCGGCGTCCTTCAGGGTGAAGAACTCGCCCGAGAAGGACACCGGTTCGTCGGAGCGGAGCAGCCGGGTGACGACCTCCAACCCTTCCTCGAAGCGGGTGAAGCGCCCGTCGAGGTCGAGCAGGTCGAACCCGAAACTCTCGTGCTCGCGCTCCTGCCAGCCCGCGCCCAGCCCCAGCCGCAACCGGCCGCCGGAGAGGTCGTCGATGGCGGCGGCGGTCCAGGCCGTCGTCACCGGGTTGCGGAAGGAGAGGGGCGAAACGACCGGACCGAACTGGATGCGCTCGGTGTGGCTGGCCAGCCACGCCAGCGAGGCCCAGGTGTCGAGCGCGGCGACGGCCGGGCCGTCCCGCTCGACGAAATGGTCGGAGCGGTAGAGCCCGGCAAAGCCGGACGCTTCGACGGCCTGGGCGATGCCCTGCCAGCGCGGCCAGGTCAGCCCTTGCTGCCCTTCGATCATCAACGCGATATCCACGCGGCCTCCCTCCGTTGCGGTGGCGGTGCTTCGGCTCGTTCCGCCGATTGTGGCACGGCTCGGCCGAGAGCGGGGCGCCGGCAGGCACGGGAACGGGGTCCTCGCCCGATCCCGGGCGACGGAAGCGGGCGCGTCGTGGCGCACCCGGCGGCGCCACGTGCTGCCCGCCCGAACCGGGCAACGCCCGTCATCCCGCGCCTCACGGGGCGGCGATGTCGATGGTCAGCACCGACGTCCAGCCCGGCCAGGGGTCGGCGGAGGTCACGTCGTAGCCGACGACGCGCGGGGCGATCACGGCCACGTTGGCCGGATGGGAGAAGAAGACCGCCGGCGCGTCGGCCACCAGTAGGCGGCCGGCTTCCTCGTAAAGCGCAATGCGGGTGACCGGGTCGGGTTCGCGGTCGGCCCGCGCCACCAGATCGTCGAAGGCGGGGTTGCAGTAGCCGACGACCGTGGCGTAGAGCGTGGAGTCGCAGGTCCAGTTGAGCGTCAGCCAGTTCTGGGGGTCGGGGTAGTCCTGGAACCAGCCGTCGAGCGCCAACTGGGGCCGGGTCGCGGGGTCGGCCAGCAGGCCACCGAAGTAGCCGTCGGCCGTCACCGGGGCCAGCACGATCTCGACGCCCAGCACATCCCGGTAGCCGGCCGCGATCCACTCGGCGGCGGCCTGATCGAGGTCCGGGTAGGTGTAGGTCACGGGCGGCAACGCCTCCGGGCCGCCGTAGGACGATGCCGCCAGCGCCTGCCGCGCCGCCTCGGGATCGAACGCCCAGGCGTCCGTCTCGATGCGGCCGGGCACGTCGGGCGGAATCCAGCTCAGGGCCGGCACGCACGCGCCGTGCTCGATCTCGCGGCAGTAAGACTCGCGATCGAAGGCGAGGGCGAAGGCTTCGCGCACCGCGGGGTCCCCGAACGGTTCCTGGTCCAGATTGAACGAGAGCATCAGCGTGCCGGCCGACGGATAGCGCGTGAGGGCGGCCGCCAGGTTCGCGTCGTCCTGGACCGTCGCGGCGCTGGCGGCGGACGGGAAGGCGATGTCCAGTTCCCCGCGGTTGAAGGCGGCCAGCGCGTCGGCGCTGTCCGGGTAGACGACGAACTCGATCCCGTCCAGGTTTGGCCGCCCGGCCCAGTAGCGCTCGTTGGGAACGAAACCGATCCGCGCCTGGTCGCCCTCCTCGAAGCGGGCGAGGCGGAAGGGCCCGTTGCCGACGCGGGCGGCGGGATCGCGCCACCAGCCCTCGGGGTTCGCCTCGACGGCGGCGCGTGGGGACGGGAAGAGGACCCAGGTGGAGGCGATGGTCGGGAAGTACGCGGCCGGCTGCGCCAGCCGGATCTCCAGCGTCCGGTCGTCGAGGGCACGCGCGCCCAGCGCCGCCAGCGCGTCCCGGTGGGCCGCCTCGGCGTCGGCCGTCGGGGTCGCGCCGGCGGTCTCGCCATTGCCGAGGCTGGCGTTGAGCGCCTCGCAGCCGACGACGTCGAAGAGGATGACGGCGTAGGGCGCGGCGGTGCGCGGGTCGCAGGTGCGCTCGATGGCGTAGCGGAAGTCCTCGGCCGTGAGCGGCGAGCCGTCGGCGTAGGTCAGCCCCTCGCGCAGGGTGAACGTGAGGGTCAGTTGACCCTCGCTGAACTCCCACGACTCGGCGGCGGCGGGAACCGTGCCGAGGTCGCCGGCCAACCGGGTCAGCCCCTCGAAGTCGAGCGCGGCGACGCCGATCTCGCCGACGAACGAGATCATCTGCGGATCGAGCGTGGACGGGGAAACACCCTGGTGGATGCGCAGGACCCGGTCGCCGCCCGCGAGCCGGGTGGCGACCGGGGTCCCGTCCTGCGCGGCCACGGACGCGCCGATCGCGAGGGTCAGCAGGAGGGCGAGCGACGAAAGCGCGGCAGCGAAGCGGGGCATGGTTGGCGCCTTTCGCGGTGCTGGCTGGTGACGACCGGCAATCGGACACGCCGGGGCGGCGGGCCGCCCTTTGGGAGGACGCGGTCCCCGGCCCCGATCGCCGCCGACGCGAAGCGCAAGCCATGCCGAACCGGCGCCCTGGTCTCCAGAGCGGCCCGCTGGGATCGCGAACACGGTTGGCGATATCGGCGCATGGCGCACCTGCTCCGGGAACACGCCCGCCAGTTGGCGCGGGTCGCGGCTACCCGATCGTGCCGGGGCCGGCCATATTAATGAATAACACAGCCTTTCTATCACATCTGCCGTGGACCGGGAACCCCACGCCGGCCCATCGAACTGCCGGTGGGCACACGAACGGCGGGGCCGCGGGCGCCGGGGGGGGGGGGCGCCCGGCCCCCCATTG
>JAFAEX010000098.1 GCA_023423795.1 Chloroflexota bacterium
TCCCGAGCCTGTCGAGGGATCTGGCCGCTCCTCGACTGTTTGCCTCGTGAACGAGATCCCTCGACAGGCTCGGGATGACGACGGCGGCAGTCTCGAAGCAGGCACGGTTCTCGCAATCGTCAACGCCGACCCGGAACCCGGCCTGGCTCGGCCGGGTTTGTTCGGTGTTTATTCGGCGTTTATTCGTAATTTATTCGCGCCGCTTTTCCCATTCCCAAGCGGAAATCGGGTTTCTTCGCCCGCCCTCCCACACCCTGTCCGCCACGAGGCGCGAACGGG
Organism: Chloroflexota bacterium; assembly: GCA_023423795.1. Lineage (GTDB taxonomy): Bacteria > Chloroflexota > Chloroflexia > Thermomicrobiales > UBA6265 > CADCWF01. Next base: position 280 of record JAFAEX010000098.1, read on the forward strand.
GCGGCATGGGTTCGGGCCGGTCCCCGGTGGCGCAAGCCGACGCCCGGAATACCCGAGGCTATCGTGACGCGCCCCGTCGAGCGGACGCTTTGCGCGCCGCCCTGTGCGGCAGGGGGGTGCGAAAAAACTCCGATTCGCTGGATTTGGTGCGTACGTACGCAATATTGGCCGACCGAAGAAATTACGAATAAACACCGAATAAATGCCGAATAAACTGGGGCGGAAGGCATGCGTTTCGGACCTGCTTCCGTCACGATCGCGAGCCCGCCGAGGGATTTTGTCGCGCCTCGACTTCTCGACTGCTCGACCCGGCTACGAGATCCCTCGACGGGCTCGGGATGACGGGGTGGGTGACGCTAGCGGGGTCCAGGAACGCGCTCACAATGGGTGGCCAGGTCGGCCAGATGCCGCAGGTGGCCACGAGCGCGCGGCTCCGAGCGGTCTGCCTGACCGGCGGTGCCGCCCGCTGATTCATCGCGGGCTGCCCTAACGGGCCGTGGCGTCCCACGATGGCAATTCGAACCAGGTGTGCCAGGAGGGCTGGATGTCGCAGGCGCACGCTGCTTCGAAGGCCGCCCGGACCTCTAGGGGTTCCACGACAGCGAAGGCATGCGAGCGGGCGAGGTTGGCGAGCGCGGCGAAGAAGGCGTCGTCGCCGATTTCGGCGCGGATGGCGGCGAAGCCGAGCGCGGCCTTGGGATACACGGCCGATGCGTAATCGGTGCGGCTGGCGAAGGCATCGGTCGGGGAATCGACGACGAGGTCGCCGGTGCGCGCGTAGGACCGTTCCCACCAGCCGAGGACTTCGTCGTCCCAGACGCTCGCGGCGATGGTCGGACCATACCGCGCTTCGAGGTAGAGGGCGACTCCGGCCCACTCGGAAATGCCTTCGTCGATGAACGCGTGCCGGTGGTTGTTGCTGCCGACGATGCCGTACCACCACTGGTGGGCGACTTCGTGGGCGACGACAGTCTCGGCATAGAGGGCGTCCGGTCCGAGGATCGAGCCGTAGACGCCGTTGCCGATCAGCACCAGGCCGGGAAACTCCATGCCCGCCGCGCCGGCGAGGTCCATCTGCACGAGGTCGAGTTCGCGGTACGGGTAGGGGCCGAAACGTTCGCCGAAGGCATCGAGGGACGCCGTTGCGGCCGCGAGGACGGCGGCGTTGGCGGTCTCGTTGCCCGGTTGCCCGTAGGCGGTGACGCGGACACCAGCCGTTTCGGTCGCTTCGGCGATCCAGCCGCCACCCGCGACCAAGGTCATGTCGCGGACAGGGCCGGCGGCGAACCGGCGTTCGATGGCGCCGCCGATCGGCGTGGAATCAACCTCGATCCCGGTGGCCACGACCTCGAGTTCGCCCGGGGCGCGCAGGATCACGTCGTAGAAGGCGGCGGGGGAGAAGATCGGGTCGCCGTTCAGCGAGAGGGGATCGAGGCTCCAGCCGGCGGCGTCGCTGCCGGCGAGCATCGGGTACCAGTGCCCGAGGGCCATCGCGCGGGAAGTCGGCTTCACGGAGAAGATGCCGAACCCTGCGGTGGAATCGACCGGTACGGTCGTGGTGAACCGCGCCGCTACGGTCATGCTCTCGCCGGGTGAGACCGGGGCGGGCAGCGGGAGTTCGAGGACCGTGCCGTCGAGCGAAGGGGAAGCGTCCACGGGGATGCCATCGACGGCGATGGCGGAGACGGCCATGCTTCCGTCGCCGTAGGCGGGCGCGTTGGGGTAGAGCCGAAGCGGCAGCGTCGTCGCCGGTTTCGGGCCAGGATTGCGCCAGTCGACGGCGATCGTGCCGTCGATCCGGGCCGGGGAAGTCCAGCCGGGGACGACAAGATCGGCGTCGATGGTGTAGCGAGGAAGATCGGCGCTGGCTTCGGCGACGGCGGGAAGGGCATCCGGCAGCACGTCGGCGTACGATGGCGCGGCGAGATCGGGCAACGATTCTCCGGAGACCGGGAGCGCGAGCGCGCCGAGGGCGACCGCGATGGCCGCGATGCAGGAGAGTACCGGCGTGAACGATGACGGCATGTCGGCGGAGCCTCCCGGATGGCCGGCCCATGGCGCGCGGCGCTGCATTCCCCGTTTGCGCGGGCGTCGGCGATGATCCGGCGTCCGCGCTTCCTCGTCGAGCATTCCGCCCGGCCGCTGGTACTGCCCCGCGAAATGCTCGACGAGATCCTCGCGCATCTGGGCGACGCGCTGCCGCTGGAAGGATGCGGGTTGCTCGCCGAGCGGCGGTCCGGCGACGACTGGATCGGCTGCCGGTTTTTCCCGGGCGAGAACGTCGATCGCTCGGCAACGCGCTTTACAATGGACCCGCGTGCGGTCGTCGATGCGCTGCGGCACATCGACGCGCACGAATGGCGGCTGGCGGCCGTGGTTCATTCGCACCCCCACGGGTCGCCGACGCCGTCGCCGACGGATCTGCGCGAAGCGTACTACCCTGAGGCAGCGTTCCTGATCGTCGGGTTTGGGGAAGGAGCGCCCGAAGCCCGGGCATGGCGGCTGGGACGGGACGAGGGAACCGTGGTGGAGGTGAGGGTGGTCACGATCGACGACCACGGCGGGCAACCGCCGGATGCGGGAACCGCAACGGAGCACGGCCGTGGCTGACGGTGCGCCGATGGCCGATGCGGACCTGTTGGCGGCCCTGCGGGCGCAGCCGGACGAGGCGTTGCGCGCCGTCCAGGGGCGGGCGCAGGACGACCTGCGGCGGCCGGCGAGCGACGGCGGGTGGGGCGCGATCGAACACCTGGCGCACCTGCACGACTGGGAGGAGGTCACCCTCTGGCGCGTGCAGGCCGTCATCGCGGAGGACAACCCGGAGTTGCCCGCTTACGACGACGACCTGTGGCCCATCGAGCGGGACTATTCGAACCGCAACGGCGAGCGCATGGTGGCCGAGTTCGCGCAGATGCGCGGCGAGATCATCGCGGCCGTTGAGGATTTGGCCGGCGAGGCGTGGGAGCGGACGGGCGTGCACGGCGTCGCCGGCGAGGTGACGCTCCGCTGGCTGCTGACCCGGCAGTTCGAGCACTCGGCGGACCATATCCGGCAGGTACGCGACCTTCTGGCCTAGCGGCGTTGTAGGCGGGCGCTATTCTTCGTATCCTCCCGGCGGGAGTTCGGACGCCGGGGCGCGGGAGGCACCATGGATCGCGGGATGGCAACGGGGCGGGCGGAACGGAAACCCGTGTCCCAACTGGACAACAACGGGGTCATCATCCGCATGCTGTTCACCGTGAACCATCTGTCGCGGTGGCTTTCCCCGATCCACGAGGACGTACGGTTGCAGCGCGCCCCGAGCCGGAGCGAGCGCTCGCCCAAGGACATCCAGATCGCGATGCGCAACGAGGAGTTGCGCATCTTCCCGAAGATGCACGCGATCGCGGTGCAGGACCGCCCGGACCTCGACCGGCTGCCGCCGATCGTCGCGGATGAGGCCGCCCTGGCATTCGACCAGCAGGCCGCGGTGTTGGAGATCATGGCGGAGTTCCGGCGGCTGCGGCAGAGCACCACCTCGCTGCTGCGAACCCTGCCGGACGCCGCGTGGCAGCGCGACGGCATCAGCCGCGTCGAGCGCGATTGGACGATCCGCCAACTTGCCGAGCACCTCGTCGAGACCGACGAGCGCCTGATGGCCGAGATGGACCGGGCGCTCGAGCGGAGCGGGGCCCGCGACAGCATCGCGAAGGTTTCCCGCGCGCGGATCGACGAACTGCAGCGCCTGGCGCCCTGACGCCAGCCTCGCCGCGACCGGGAGAACGCATGGACGGGGACACGACGACCGGCCAGCCGACGGCCGAGCGGCTCGGCCGCGAGTTTTTCGCCGCCATCGACGCCCGCGACCCGCACCGGCTGCGCAACACGCTGGCCAGCCACGCGACGTTCCGGGCGCTGCCGCACCGAGAGGCGATCCGCCCGGCGGACGAGATCGTGGCCTATTTCGGCACGGTCGTCTCGTCCTACCCGACGGCGCGCTGGGACGTGACCGACGTGATCGCGACGGACGACCGGGCGGCGGTGCAGTTCATCCTGCGCGAGTACGCAGCGCACCTCGGGCGCGAACTGATCTCCGAGCAACTGGCGATCGTGCGGGCGAGCGAGGGCAAGATCGTCAGCGTGGTCGGGTACTACGACACGGCGGAGTTCCGGACGCATTTCTGGGACGACGCGATGCCCTGACCGGCGCCATCGGGCAGCCCGATCGCGTCCGCGCAGGCGGCGAGCGCACCGATGTGCCCGGCGGCGGTCGCGATGCCGGCGCCCAAGAGGTCGATGCCGAGGTGGGTGATCCACGGCATCGCCCGCCAGTGGGCGACGGAGCGGTTCAACCCATCCAAACCTGCCGACGCGAGCGACGCGCGGCCCTCGATGCCGATTGCGTCGGGGTCGCGCCCGGCAGACAGGGCGAGCGACCGGACGCGCCCGATGCGTTCGGCGAGCACGCCGTCGGGGTCGCCGTGGGGGAGCCAGCCGTCGCCGAGGGTGGCGGCGCGGCGTTCGGCGGCGGGAGAATCGCCGCCGATCCAGACCGGGATCGGGCGCTGCACTGGCAGCGGCACGATGCCGGCGTGGTCGATCCGGTCGAAGTGGCCCTCGAACGTGACAGCCAGCTCGCTCCAGAGGCGGCGAAGCAGACCGATCTGCTCGTCGCAGCGGGGGCCACGCGCGGCGAACGGCTGCCCGAGCGCGGCGTATTCGACCGCGTTCCAGCCGACGCCGACGCCGATGCGGGTCCGCCCACCGGTGAGATGATCGAGCGTGGCGGCCTGCTTCGCGACGAGCGCGGTCTGGCGCTGCGGCAGCACGAGCACCCCGGTGGCGATCTCGAGGCCGGGCGCGGCCGCCGCCATGAACGCGCCGAGCGTGAGCGGCTCGTGGAACGGGGTTTCGTGGGTCAGGCCGCGCCAGCCGGGGCGATTGGCCGGGTCCGCCCCGAGTACGTGCTCGAACAAAAGGACGTGGGAAAAGCCGAGACCGTGCGCGGCCTGCGCCCAGTCGCGGATCGCGATCCGGTCGTTGCCGAACTCCCACTGGGGAAAGATCGCGCCGATCCTCACCGTGCCCTCCGCGCGTTCGTGCCGTGCCGGGTGCAGTATGGACCGGGCGAACCCGGCCAAACCTCGTATCCTTGGGGGAGCGGCCCACGACCACGACGACGGAGAGCGGACCTGATGGGCGACTCGGCAACCCTGGCGATGGAGCGCGAGCTGGCCGGCGCGGCCGAGGCCCGCCGCGGCGAGCACGGCCCGCACGACGACGGCGACGAGCACCGGCCGTTCGGGCAGCGCTACGAGGCCGCGCTAGACAACGAGCGCCTGTCGGGCAACCTGACGCGGTTCCAGCAGGCGTGGCGGCAGTCCCGCTCCGACATCATGGCCGAGGTCGCGTTCGAGGACCTGCGGGCCGGCCTGAAGGCGGCCAAGACGTCCGTCACCGACGACCTCGACCGCTACCTCGACCAGTTCCAGGAAGCGGCGGAGCGCGCCGGGGCAACCGTCCACCGCGCGGCCGACGCTGCCGAGGCGAACCGGATCGTGCGCGAGATCGCCGATCAGCGCGGGGTGACGCTGGTCGCCAAGTCGAAGTCGATGGTCACGGAAGAGACGGAACTGAACCACGACTTCGCCGGGGTGGGCATCGAGGTGGTGGAGACCGACCTCGGCGAGTGGATCGTGCAGTTGCGGGCCGAGCGGCCGAGCCACATGGTGATGCCCGCTGTCCACCTGTCGCGGCTGGACGTCGGGGAGACGTTCACGGCGGCGCTCGGGCGCGAGGTGTCGAAGGAAGACATCGCCGAGCAGGTGCGGGTGGCCCGCGACGAGATCCGCAAGACGTTCTTCGCCGCCGGCATGGGAATTACCGGGGCGAACGCGCTGGTGGCCGAGACCGGCACGGTAATGATGTGCACCAACGAGGGCAACGGGCGATTGTGTTCGTCGTTGCCGCCGGTGCACGTCGTCTTTGCCGGCATCGAGAAACTGGTGCCGACGTTCGACGACGCGATGACGCAACTGCGGCTGCTCGGCCGCTCTGGCACGGCGCAGCGGATCACGAGTTATTCGACCTTCATCACCGGGCCGACGCAGGGCCACGAGATGCACATCGTGCTGCTGGACAACGGCCGGCGGGCGATGGCGGAAAAGCCGGAGTTCGTTGAGGCGCTGCACTGCATCCGCTGCGCCGCCTGCGCGAACGTCTGCCCGCCGTACCGGGAAGTGGGCGGGCACGTGTTCGGGCACATCTACACCGGCGCGATCGGGTTGGTCGTGACGCCGTTCCTGCACGGGATCGAGGCGGCGGCGGGGCCGCAGAGTCTGTGCCTGTCCTGCAATGCCTGCGAGACGGTCTGCCCGGTCGGGATTCCGCTGCCGCGCCAGATCCTCGACGTGCGGAAGATGGTGGTTGCCGCGAAGGGAATGAAGCCGGTCAAGCGCGCCATCATGGGCACGCTGGCGCGACCGAAGATCGCGGATCTCGCGTTCCGGATCGGGTCGCGGGCGCAGGAGCCGGCGGCTCGCGGCGGACCGTACATCCGCATGCGGAATGCGCCGATCCTGCGGACGCAGACACGCTGGCGATCGATGCCGGCGCTGGCGCGGCAACCGCTGCGGGACCGGGTGCGGGTCGGCGTGATCGAGCGCGGGGAGCGGCCGATCGCGCCGAACGGGGCGAACGGGCTGACGATCGCGCTGTTCCCCGGCTGCATGACCGACCGACTCTACCCGGAGCAGGGGGAAGCGATTCGCTCTGTCCTGCGCGGGCTGGGCGCGAACGTGGTGCTGCCGGCGGGGTTGAACTGCTGCGGGCTACCGGCGAACAACTCCGGCGACGACCGCCACGCCCGCTGGATGGCGGCGCAGACGATCAAGGCGCTGGAGCGCGCGCGGGCCGACTGGATCGTTTCCGGCAGCGCGTCCTGCGTGGCGACGCTCACGCAGGATTACGAGCACATCTTCCGCGACGATCCGCGCTGGCTGGAGCGCAGCCGCCGGATCGCGGCGAAGGTGATGGACTTCACGTCGTTCCTGACCGTCGTCGCCCAACTTCCGGCCGGGACACTGGCCGGAGTGGAGCCGCAGGTGCTGGCGTACCACGATTCCTGCCAGGGGCTGAACGCGCTGGGGCTGCGCGAGGAACCGCGCCGCATCCTGCGCGACCTGCTGGGGCACGACGTTCGCGACCTGAAGGAAGCGACGCTGTGCTGCGGGTTCGGCGGCTCATTCTCATTCGAGTACCCGGCGGTGGCCGAGCGCCTGATGGACCGCAAACTGGCCGACGCCGACGGCACGGGCGCGCCGGTGCTGGTGACCGACAACCAGGGATGCATCATGCACCTGCGCGGCGGGGCCGATGCGTCGGGCCGGAAACTGCGGGTGCGACACATCGCCGAGATCGTCGCCGAGGCGATGGCGGCTAGCCGTGGATGACGACGGCGCGCCGGACCCGTGGTTGCCGCGGCTGGTGCTGTTCGACCTCGACGATACGCTGTGCGACTACGCCGCTTCGCGGATGGAGCGGTTGCGGATCGCGTTTTCCGGTCCGAATGCCGCCGCGCAGCCGCCGCGGGACCTGGTCGAGCGGATGATCGCCGATTCGGTCGAGACGCAAGCGCACGGGATCGAGCATTTCCCGGACCTGTTCGCGCGGCACGGCGTCTCCGATCCGGCGGCCGCCGATTGGGCCGGACGGTGGTACCGGGACAATCCGTTCCACGGGTTGCGGATGTTCCCGGCCGTGGACGACATCGTCCAGTCGGTGCGCGCTTGGGGAGGCGAGCGCCCGACTCGGATCGGGATCGTCACCAACGGTCCCGCCGCGTTGCAGCGGGCGAAGATCGACCTGCTGGGCGTTGACGGGCTGGCCGATTTCGCGCTGGTGTCCGGTGAATTCGGCTCCTGGAAACCCGACCGCGCCATCTTCGAGGAAGCACTGCGGCTCGGCGGCGCCGACGCGGATGACGCGCTGATGGTCGGGGATTCGCTGGAACACGACATCGCCGGGGCGAACGATGCCGGCCTGCGGACGGTATGGGTGAACCGCGCGGGCCGGAAGCGCGCCGCCGGGACGCCGGACCCGAGCCACGAGATCAGCGACCTCGGGGACCTGCTTTGGCTGCCGCGCGAATGGGAACGCGCGGCGAACCCGAACTCCGGCCGCTGACGCGGGCGCGCGGTGTAGACTCGCCGGCGACGTTTCCGGTATCGGGGTGGGCGCATGTTGCCGGTGCTGCTGCAGGGCATGGGGGTCGGGATCGCGCTGGCAGCGCCGATCGGCCCGATCAACGTGGAGATCATCCGGCGCGGGCTAGGCGGCGGGTTCGTCAACGGCTGGCTGGTCGGGCTCGGCGCGGTGCTGGCGGACACGATCCTCTGCGCGCTGGTCGTCAGCGGAATCGCGCCGCTAGCCGACCGGCCGATGCTGCGGATTCCGTTGTTCCTCGCCGGAGCGGTGGTGCTGCTGTACCTCGGGATCGCGGGATTGAGGGCGGTCCGCTCGGGTACGGCGTTCGACGTCGCGCCGGCGTCGGGGCGGCGTTCGCTGGTCACGGGGTTCCTGATGGCGGTGTCCAACCCGATGGGCATTGTCTACTGGCTCTCGATCGGGTCGGCGCTGATCGCCTCGGTGGTCGAGCAGGGCGGGCGCGGCGCCGGGCCGATCCTGATCGGCGGGGTGTTCGTCGGTATCGTGATCTGGGTCACGGTGCTCTCCGGACTGGCGCAGGCCGGGCGGTCGTTCGTCTCGCCGCGGGTGATGCGCGGGATCGGGGCGTTCAGCGCCGTGGTGCTGGTGGGGTTCGGCCTGTGGTTCGCGTGGCAGGGCGTTTCGGGATTGCTCGCGCTCCGGGTGAGCGCGTAGGGCGGCACAGCACGGCGAGGAGGAGACGGTGAGGGCGGCTGACGGCGGAACACGGCGCGGCAGGCAGGGCGCACGTTCGGTGGGCCGGGCGCGCCTCGCCGCGCAGGTCAGCCGCCGCAACCAGCCGCTGGCGGACGATTCGCCGATCCTCGTCGTGCGCGACCAACGGCCGTCCTACGGCGGCGAGCCGCGGACCGGCGGAACCTTGCGCATGGTCCGGCCGGACGGCGGCGGGAACTTCAACCCGGCCGCGTTCGCGATGGATTTCCAGGTGACGGCAAGTTACCTCGATCCCCTGCTGCGGGCGGACCCGCTGACGATGGAGCCGACGCCGTGGCTCGCGGAGTCGTGGGACATCAGCGAGGACGGGATCGAAGTCTCCTACACCCTGCGCGACGACATGCGCTGGCACGACGGGACGCCGGTCACGGCCGGTGACGTGGCCTTTTCGTTCGAGGTGTACCGGGACGACATGGCGAGCGCGGTTTCTAACTTTTTCGCCCGCCTCGCCGCGGTCGAGACGGAGGGCGATCGCACGGTGCGGGTTCGCCTCGCCGCGAACGATCCGACGTGGTTGTTCAACGCATCGACGCTGCCGGTCTTTCAACGTGCTCAGTACGCCGATTTCTGGGATAGCCAACCGGCGACCGGTCGCACGCTAGACGGATTCGACTGGCGCGATTCGATCCCGGTCGGGTCGGGGCCGTGGCGCATCGCGGAGTGGACCGCAGCCGGGGTGACGTTCGACGCGAACCGTGAGCATCCCATCGCGCCGCCGCACTTCGACACGCTGGAAGTCGCGTGGACGGAGGGCCGGTCCGAGCGCCTGGGCGCGTGGCGGTCCGGGAAGACGGACGTGCTCTGGCCGGTGCGGGCCGACGACCTCGACCGGTTGGGCGAGCGGGAAGGCCGGTTGTACGCGGCCGATGCGGCGTCGGTGATGTTCGCCGCGTTCAATTTCGCGAATCCGTTGTCACCGATCGCGGGCGTATTCGACGACGTGCGGGTGCGGAGGGCGCTCTCGATGGCGATCGACCGGGCCGGGTACGCGCGCGACGTGTTCGCGGGATTCGCGGAGCCGTTCGCGGCGGGCACGGTCGCCCAGCCGTGGGCGCACGACGACGAACTTCGTTCACCAAGCCGGGATACGGGCGGCGCGATCGCGCTGCTGAACGAGGCCGGGTGGTACGACTACAACGGCGACGGGTTCCTCGAACGCGCCGACGGGTTTCCGTTAGCGTTCACGCTGATCTATCCAGCCGAGGCACGTCCGGACCTCGCGCGCGTGCTGGCGCGCGTCCAACTCGATCTGGAAGACGTCGGCGTGGATGTCGTGCTGGTCGGGTTGCCCGCCGATGCGTTCTTCCAGCGTTGGAGCACGATGCGCGATTTCGACCTGATCGCCTACGCGTTCGACCTCTTCCCCGGCTTCACCGACGTTGACCTCTACGGGTCGAGCTGGGACGTGCGGCGCAACGTGCTCGGCTGGAATCCGGGAGGGTACGCGAACCCGGCCGCGGATGCCGCGATCGATGCGTACCTCGCCGCCGACACGATCGGGGCGGCGCGCGAAGCGCTCGTGGACCTGCAGCGGGCGGTGGACGAGGATCTGTTCGGGTTGTGGCTGGGTTTCCCGCAAGACCTGGTGCTCGTCGCGGCAGACGTACTGGGATTCCGGCCCGACAAGGTGTGGCAAACGGCGGGAACGCCCGGATTGTGGCGGGAGCCAACGCCGCAGTTCTAGTTTCGTCGTTCGCAGGCCTTGCGCGCCCTATATCGGCGTAGGGCAGGGACCTGTGCCCTCCTTCGTCGCCTGCCGTTCACGATGGAGGGCACAGGTCCCTGCCCTACGAACGGCCGTTTGCATCCGGCGCCACGAACGAGACCGGGGCCGGAGATGCGTCCATCTCCGGCCCCGTCGGTCATTTGGTCGATGTTAACCGGTCAGTCCGCGGCGGGCGCGAGAGCCGCGTTTGGGCGCATCACGCATTTCACGCAGTGATCGGTCTTGTCGCGGAACTTCTCGTAAAAGGTCGGAGCGTCGTCGAGCGTGCCGGTGTGAGTGATGATGAACGAGGGGTCGATCTGGCCGTCCTCGATGCGGGCGAGCAGCGGGCGCAAGTAGCGATGAACGGGAGTCTGGCCGGTCTTGATGGTCAGCCCCTTGTTCATCATCGCGCCGACCGGGATCTTGTCGGCGAACCCGCCGTAAACGCCGGGGATGGAAAGGGTGCCGCCCTTGCGGCAGGCCTGGATGACCTCGCGCAGGACGAAGGGGCGGTCGGTCTGCATCCTGGTGGATTGCTTGACCTTGTCGTAAAACCCGGCCAGTCCCTTGCCGTGCGCTTCGAGACCGACCGCGTCGATGCAGGCGTCTGGGCCGCGACCGGCGGTGCGGAACTTGAGTTCGTCCACGACGTCCACGGCGGCGGAGTCGATCGTCTCCGCCCCTTGCGCGGCGGCCATCGCGAGCCGTTCCGGCACGCGGTCGATTGCGATCACCCGCTCCGCGCCGAGCAGCATTGCGGAGGCGATGGCGAACTGGCCGACTGGACCGCAGCCCCAGACGGCGACGACGTCGCCGGGCTGGATGCCGCAGTTCTCCGCCGCCATGTAGCCGGTCGGGAAGATGTCGCTGAGGAACAGGACCTGGTCGTCGCTGAGGCCGTTTTCGATGACGATCGGTCCAACGTCGGCGAAGGGAACGCGGACGTATTCGGCCTGGCCGCCCGCGTAGCCGCCGACGAGGTGGGAGTAGCCGAAGATGCCGCAGGGGGAATGGCCCCAGAGTTGTTCGGCTTCCCATGCGTTCGGGTTGGTGTTGTCGCACGACGAATACAGGCCGCGCTGGCAGAACCAGCACGAGCCGCAAGCGATCGGAAATGGAACGACGACGCGGTCGCCGACCTTCAGGTTGGCAACCCCGCTGCCGACCTCGACAACCTCGCCCATGAACTCGTGCCCGAGGATGTCGCCGGGGCGCATCGAGGGGATGTAGCCGTCGAACAGGTGGAGGTCGGAGCCGCAAATGGCGGTGGACGTCACCCGGACGATGGCGTCGCGGGGGTTGAGGATGGTGGGATCGGGGACCGTCTCGACGCGGACGTCGTTCGGCGCGAACCAGCACACGGCGCGCATTGGTGAAAATCCCTTCCTGTCGCGGGAGGCAGCGGAACGCGTCGGTCAGGCCGGGGCGCTGCCCGATTCGTCGGCGGGAGAGACGCCGGTGGCGGTGCCGCGGGCGTAGACCGGCGGGTCGCTGGCGGGAAACGACTCTTCTGATGCTTCCTCGACGACGTCGCCGCCGTCCTGCATCCGGGTCTCGTCCGACTCGTCCGCGTCGTGGTCCGAGCCGTAGACAACCTTGCCGAGTCCGCGCTTTTCGTTGGCCATGGTGGAGTCCTCCTCGCCCCGGCCTTCGCCGAGGCCGCTGGGTTGTCCTTCGACGGTGGGGATTTCGCCGGTTTCCAGCAGCGCCCGCAGCCGATAGAGCGCGGTCGCGAGCGTGCGGTCGGCGGCCGTTTCGAGCGCCTTGCGCGTGCCGACGAGCGGCAGTTTCGATGATGGATAGAGCGCAACGTCCGCCCGGATCACCGTGCCCATGCCATCGGGCGCGTCCATCACGTCGAGCGTGACATCGTGGGGAACGATGGCGTCTGACCCCGCCCGCCAGGCGATGCGCTTGCCGGGGCGGACGTCGGTGAGGACGGAGCGGAGGGAAATCGTCGCGCCGAAGGGGCCGGAAATCGACCAGGCCCAGCGATTCGACGACACCTCGTCCAGGTGCGCGGCCGGTCCGACGAGGCGGCCGATGGTCGGCGGGTCGTCGAGGGCGGCGAAGACGCCGGCGGAGTCGGCGTTGATGGAAACCGATCGGCGAATGGCGGCGAACGGTTCGTCCGCGCCGACGCCTCGCCGGGCCGCGACCTCGGCAGCGACCGCGGCGAGCGCAACGCCGGCGATCAACGGGGTGGCCGTGGGCATGCCGCCGTCGCCGCGGCTACTGGCGGCCGCGGGGTCGAAACCGGGTTCGTCGAACGAAGCGGAGCGTCGTGTCATCGGATTCGCCCTTTGCGCGTGGCCGGTGCCCTGGTCAGTGGGCGGCGCGCGGGAGCACCGCCAAGGGATGAAACGCAAACGCGCTGCCACGGCGCGCAGGAAAAGGACAGCCCCGCGCCGGCTTCCGGCGCGGGGCTGTCGCCCTCGATGGTTTGGTAGGGACGGGGCGCGGGTTAGTTGTTCGTATTGGCGGTCATCGAGGAGGCGCGGTCCCGCAGTTCCTCGAAGGCGAGGGTGCTGAGGTAGCGTTCGCCGGTGTCGGGCAGGACGACGACGATCAGTTTGCCGCGGTTCTCCTCGCGGGAGGCGACGATGCGGCCGGCGGCGGCAGCCGCGCCGCAGGAGATGCCGAGCAGCAGGCCCTCGGTCCGCATCAGTTCCTGCTCGGCGGCGATGGCGGTCGGTGCATCGATGGAAACGATCTCGTCGTAGACGCCGGTGTCGAGCACCTCCGGCACGAAGTTCGCGCCGAGGCCCTGAATCTTGTGCGGGCCGGCCTGGCCCTTGGCCAGCAGCGGGGATTCCAGCGGCTCGACGGCGACGACCTGGACGCTGGGTTTGAGGTTTTTGAGCACCTGACCGGCGCCGGTGATGGTGCCGCCGGTGCCGATGCCGCCGACGAGGATGTCGATCTCGCCGGCGGTGTCCTCCCAGATCTCGACCGCGGTGGTGCGGCGGTGGATCTCCGGGTTCGACGGGTTGCGGAACTGCTGCGGCATCCAGGCGTTCGGCGTTTCGGCAACGATCTGCTCGGCGCGGCGCACCGCGCCGGCCATGCCCTCGCTGGGCGGGGTGAGCACCAGTTCCGCGCCGTAGCCGAGCAGGAGGACGCGGCGCTCCAGGCTCATGCTTTCGGGCATGGTGAGGATCAGGCGGTAGCCGCGGGCCGCGGCAACCCAGGCGAGGGCGATGCCGGTGTTGCCGCTGGTCGGCTCCACCAAGGTGGTGACGCCGGGCTGGATCAGCCCGCGCCGCTCGGCGTCCTCGATCATGGCGACGCCGATGCGGTCCTTGACCGAGTAACCCGGGGTGAAGGCTTCGAGCTTGCCGACCAGCGTGCCGACGGCGTTCGGGGCGAACCGGGCCAGTTTCACCAGCGGCGTGTTACCGATGAGTTCGGTGGCGTCGTCGGCGATCCGCGGCCGCTGCCGGCGCGGAGTCAGGCTGAGATCGACCGAGGCAGGGGAAAATTCGACGGTATCGACCATGGCAGGCACCATCCTGGGGCGAGGCGTGCGGCGCGCGAGGCCGCCGTCCGCATACTATAGTTGTGAATCAAGAATAGCAAGTCCCAGCCGGACTGACCACTAGCGCTCCGTGCCGCCCAGTTCGGCAGCGAGTTCACGCCGGTAATCCGCCTCGCTGCCGATCCAGGATGCGCCGTCGGCGTAGTGCTCCTTCTTCCAGACCGGGACGATCTCCTTGAGCCGGTCGATGGCGTATTCACCAGCGGCGAACGCTTCGGCGCGGTGCGGGGAGGCGATGCAGATGACGACGCTGGCTTCCCCGACCGGGAGGAAGCCGGTGCGGTGCACGATGGCAACGTGCTCGATGCCCCAGCGCTCGCGGATCTCGTCGCCGATTTTCGCCATCATCTTCTCGGCGGCTTCGGGGTAGGCCTCGTAATCGAGGCCGACGACGCCCTTGCCGCGGGCGTTGTCGCGGACGCGGCCGACGAAGGTGAGCAGCGCGCCGCTGCCGGGGTCATCGACGAGGGCCTCGACGGCGCGCGGGTCGAGGGGCTCTTGCAGCACGCGGAAGCGGCCGTCGCCGCCGCTGACCGGCGGGATGAGCGCGAGTTCGTCGCCGTGCCCGAGGACGTGGTCTTCGCGGGTGTATTCCTGGTTCACCATGAGCATGACGCGGCCGCGCATCGGCGCGAGCCGGGGTTCGTCGGCCTGGAGGGCGTCGAGGACCGCGCCGACGGTTGCGCCGTCGGGCACGTCGCGCGCCTCTTTCGAGCGACCGAGCAGTTCGCGCACGGCGGCGAAATACCGGAGATTCACCCGCATCGTTGGTCCCTTGTCTCACGCCTGCCATCGACCGGCCCGTTGAGCGAATCTACCATGTGCGCCATTCCGGGCATTGGGAGCCGTTCGGCGATGACGGTGATTCTGTCGCAGGCCGGCGGGACGACGATGAGGTTGGGTCGTGAAGGAAGAATCACCTCCCGAGGGGTACACGGCCGCAGCGCCGACGCTGGACGATCTCGGCGAGATCGCGGACCTGATGGCGGCGGCGCAGCGGGCCGATCTCGGGACGGCGGAAACGACGGCCGAAGCGTTGGCCGGCGACCTGAAAGGCGTCGATCTCGCGACGATGGCGGTTCTCGTCCGCGGCGACGACGGCACGGCGGCGGCGTACGCGGACGTCATCGACCGCGCGCATTCGGTCGTGTCGGTGTACGGGCACGTCCATCCGGCTCACCGTGGGCGCGGTCTCGGGCGCTGGCTGGTGAAATGGGGCGAGCGTTACGCGGAGCGGGTGATGCCGCTGGCCGATCCTGAGGCGATGGTCGCGGTCCAGCACTTCGTGCCGAAGGAGCACGCGAAGGCGCGCGAACTGCTCGCGGGACGCGGGTACGAACCGGTCCGTGAGGTCTACGAGATGGCGATCGACCTGCGCGAAGCACCAGCCGTCCCGGATGCTCCGGACGGGTTCTCGGTGCGGGTGTTTCGGCCCGGCATCGACGACCGGGCGGCGTACGAAGCGATGGAGGATGCGTTCCGCGATCTTTGGGGCCGGCCGCAGGGATCGTGGGAGCGGTACCGGGCGATGCTCGACGTGCTGGCGGCCGATCCCGGGCTGATGCTGCTGGCGTGGGACGGAGACGATCTGGCCGGCCAGTGCTGGGCGCGGCGGCTCGGCGACGAGGCGTGGATCGACGCGCTCGGGGTGGGGCGGCGCTGGCGGGGTCGCGGACTTGGGCGATTCCTGCTGCTGTCTGCGTTCGCTGCGCTGCGCGAACGGGGTGCGCGGACGACGATGCTGAACGTGGACGCCGGGAACACGAGCGGCGCGGCACGGCTATACCTCGGGGCCGGAATGCGGATTCTCCGGGGACACGACGTGATGCGCCGGGTGCTGCGGCCGGGCGGCGAGTTGGTGGATGAGCGGGCGTAGGCGAGGTTCATTCGCGCACGGGACCGAGCCGGTTTGGCTTCGTTGGGATGAGGCGTTACGACGCTCCGGCGGAGTCGCCGGCGATTTCGAGCGCCATGAGGGCCAACTGGAGCGAAAGGCGGGTCGCCGGGTCGAGCGGGTCGAGACCGGTGAGGTTGGCGACCTGGCGCAACCGGTAGGCGAGGGTATTGCGGTGGATCCCGAGCAGGCGGGCCGCTTCGACGCTCGCGCCGCCGGTTTCGAGGAAGACGGCGAGGGTCCGGCGCAATTCTCCCCGCCGGTCGCGGTCGGGGAGTTCTCGCAGGACGGCGGCGGAAAAGGCACGCAGGGCGTCGCCGCCGCGCAAGGGGTAGAGCACCTGCCATGCGCCGAGCGTGCGGGCGTCGTCGAAGGCGACGGCGCCGGGCTGGATGCGGCCGGAGCGGAGCAAGGTTCCGACGAACCGCGCCTCGGCAGCCGCCTCCGGAAGGCGCGAGAATCCGTGCGCCGGGGCAGAGATCGCGAGCCAGCAGTCGCCGCCCGACCGAAGCGGACGGAACGATTCACCGGTGCGGTCCGTCGCGGCGCTTCGCGGCGATTGCGGTTTCCGGGTTTCGAGCAGCCAGGCAGGATCGCCATCGACCGAACCGGCATCGATCGGGGCTGACGCGCCGGCGTACCGCTGCACCTCCGAGATGGATGCGGCAGGCGCGATGGCGACGCGGTACTCGGCGTCCGGCGAGAGGCCGAGCCGGAGCGCGGTGGCGCGCTGGGCGAGGTCGTCGGCGGGCTGCTCCCCGAACAGCAGCAGGTTCAGGCCACGGGCGCGGGCGGGGCCGCGTGGGCGATCGGCATCGGCACGGCGGGCGGCGGCCGCAAGCGCTTCCGCCAGCCGCTCGGCGGCAATGCGCGCGAGGGCCGCGCGACGGCGGTCGGTCCAGCCGACGGCGGTCTCGAAGCCGCCGGGGATCGTCGCCCGCTCCCAGGCTGGGGAAATCGAACGGTCGGATCGTGGGTCATGCTCGGCGAGGGTTTCCGACGCGGCGGCGAATCGGACCGGCAGGTCCAGCAACGTCGCGGCTTCGCGGACGAGGTGGACTGCGTCGGCAGAGACCGCGCCGAGTTTGCCGAGCATGCGGCCGAGGTCGGTACCGGTCCGGTACAACTCGCCGCGGAACTCGGTGAGGGCGCGGTTAAGGACGCCTTCGATTTCGCCGGGCGAACCGTCGCCGTGGAACGTGAGCACCGACAACGGAGAATCGGGCATATCGGGAGCGATGCCTGCCGGGACGATGAGCCCGATCGCGCCGAGCCGGTGGAGGTCGGTGATGAGGTCGGGCCACGGCTGCCCGGCGGCGGCGATGGCGCCCTCTCCGAAGAAGACGAGTTCGCCGCCGCGAAGCGTGGGCAGCATCGGCGGGGCGGTGCGGGCGGCAACGACCCAGCCCACCTCGGTATCGCCGGTGTCGCGGGCTTCCGACCAGAGCCGCAACCGTGGCTCCAGCGCGACCAGGTCGGCGAGCGTCACCTCCGCCATGCGTGCGTGGCCATCCTTCATGCAACGATCGGGCGGTCTGTCGCGAATAGTACGGGACGGGGGCGAGCGTGCGAGACGCGTGCAGGGCCGGGCTTGCTCATCGGAGATGACGAATCTTGCCAGCGGACGAGCGGCGCGTGGAGCGAACGAGACTGATGGTTGCCGCCCGCCCGCAGGCGAGGGCGTTTGCCAGCCTGGCCGGAGGAACGACTGAGCGGGCGCGGTGACCGCGGTTGCCCTGCTGATCCGTTCACGGACCGTGCCCGACCAGGGTTGATGGCGCTTGCCAGGAAAGTCCGGGAATGGGCGAGGCGGGCCGGGGGCAGCATCAAACAAGCAAACGGTTCTAGCATCCGGTGCCGCCGTTGCCGGACTTTTCGTCCATGCATTGTTCGTCGGAGCAGCACAAATGACAGCAGGTTTCACCCGGTGACCGGGGAGATCGATTCCGGCATTGCGTCCCGGCTCCGGACCTGCGACACGGTGTCCACGAAGCAGGATGTTGGGATGCGAACGGGACGCAATTCGGGGTGACCCCTTTTCGCGCGCCGGTGCGATCTGATACTGTACGTACACCCCGCACGTTCTCTCCGGAAAGCGATCGCCGAGTTTGACCTTCGGGCACATCTTGTGCCTCGGGGATGATCGGCTATACTACATGTAGCGGTGTCACCGGCCGGGTACCCCAAATGGTGACCATCGCCCGCTTCGTGGGCCGACCGGTCGAGACCCAGCGGCCGGAGCCACGGGCGGGGTGGAACGCTTTCCCCCTCGGCAGAGAGCAGCGGCGAGCGTGGTCGGCAACGACCGCGAGCGCGGGGGTCACGGTTCTGCGTCGGACCGGGTGGGACGGTCCGCGGACGGAACGGCGCACGGGCGCGGAGAGGTCGGCATGGCGAGGCAGCAGCGCAACGGAAAGCAAGCCGAGGGCACCGGCGCTCGGCCGGGGTTGACCGTCGAGCGGGTGTTCACCCGCGCCGGCGAAAGCCCGTTCGAATCGGTCGAGTGGGCGCGCAAGACGTCGCGCATCACCAACCCGGACGGGTCGGTGGTGTTCGAGATGGCCGACGCCGAGGTGCCCGCCTCCTGGTCGCAGGTAGCCTCCGACATCATGGTGTCGAAGTACTTCCGCAAGGCGGGGGTGCCGGAGGTCGCCGCCGACGGGACGCCGATCCTCGACGAGTCCGGCAACCCCGTGCTCGGGCCGGAGCGGTCTGCGCGGCAGGTGATCCACCGGCTGGCCGGTTGCTGGCGGTACTGGGGCGAGAGCCACGGCTACTTCGCGACGCCGGCCGACGCCGAGGCGTTCTACGACGAACTGGCCTACATGCTGCTGCACCAGATGGCGGCGCCCAACTCGCCCCAATGGTTCAACACCGGGCTGGCCTGGGCGTACGGCATCACCGGGCCGGCGCAGGGTCATTACTTCGTCGATCCGGCGGACGGCAACCTGAAGTCCAGTCCGGATGCCTACACCCGGCCGCAGCCGCACGCCTGCTTCATCCAGTCGGTTGAAGATACGCTGGTGGGCGATGCCGGGCTGATGGACCTGTGGGTCCGCGAGGCGCGGATCTTCAAGTACGGCTCGGGCACGGGCACCAACTTCTCGCAGATCCGGGGCGAGGGCGAACCCCTGTCCGGCGGCGGCACCTCGTCCGGCCTGATGAGCTTCCTGCGGGTGGGTGACCGCGCGGCGGGCGCGATCAAGAGCGGCGGCACGACGCGGCGCGCCGCAAAGATGGTCATCCTCGACATCGACCATCCGGATATCGAGAAGTTCATCGACTGGAAGGCCGACGAGGAGAAGAAGGTTGGCGCGCTGATCGCGGCGGGCTACCCGAGCGATTTCAACGGCGAGGCCTACGCGACCGTTTCCGGCCAAAACTCCAACAACTCGGTGCGAGTGACGGACGCCTTCATCAAGGCGGTCGAGGCCGACGCCGATTGGGATCTGCGCTGGCGGACCGACCCGAACCACGTCAGCAAGACCGTTCGCGCCCGCGACCTGTGGGAGCGGATCGCCAAGGCCGCGTGGCAGTGCGCCGATCCCGGCCTGCAGTTCGACACCACCATCAACGACTGGCACACCACGCCGGAGTCCGGGCGGATCAACGGGTCCAACCCCTGCTCGGAGTACATGTTCCTCGACGATACCGCCTGCAACCTGGCGTCGCTGAACCTGCTGAAGTTCCTCGACGCCGAGACGGGCGAATTCGACATCGCGGCGTACCGCCACGCGGTCCGGCTGTGGACGGTCGTGCTCGAAATCAGCGTGCTGATGGCGCAGTTCCCGAGCAAGGAGATCGCCCGCAAGTCCTACGACTTCCGGACGCTCGGGCTCGGGTACGCCAACCTCGGCACGGTGCTGATGCTGCTGGGCCTGCCCTACGATTCGGACGAGGCCCGTGCCTACGCCGGCGCGGTGACCGCGCTGATGACCGGCGAGAGCTACGCCGCGTCGGCGGAGATGGCGAGCGTCCACGGGCCGTTCCCGGGGTACGCGATCAACCGCGACCACATGCTGCGCGTCATCCGCAACCACCGGCGGGCGGCCTACGACGCGCCGGCCGAGGAGTACGAGTCGCTGTCGGTCGTGCCGATGGGCGTCGATGCCGACCGCGCCCCGGCGGACCTGCTAGGCGCGGCGCGCGAAGCGTGGGACCGGGCGCTGGCGATGGGCGAGCGGCACGGGTACCGCAACGCGCAGACGACGCTGCTGGCGCCGACGGGAACCATCGGCCTGCTGATGGACTGCGACACCACCGGCGTCGAGCCCGACTTCGCGCTGGTGAAGTTCAAGAAGCTGGCCGGCGGCGGCTACTTCAAGATCGCGAACCAGAGCGTCGAGCCGGCGCTGCGCAACCTCGGCTACTCCGATGCCGAGCGGCGCGACATCCTGCGCTACGTGCTGGGGTCGCTGTCGCTGGACGACGCGCCGCATGTCAACCGGCAGGCGCTCAAGGCGCGCGGGTTGACCGACGAGGACGTGGACCGGATCGAGAAGGCGCTGCCGGGCGTGTTCGAACTCGGTTTCGCCTTCAACGCCTGGACGCTAGGCGACGAGGCGCTGGGCCGGCTCGGCATCTCGGCCGAGAAGGCGACCCAGCCGGGGTTCGACCTGCTGCGGGAGATCGGGTTTACCAAGAGCCAGATCGAGGCGGCGAACGAGTACGTGTGCGGCACGATGACGATCGAGGGCGCGCCGCACCTGCGGGAGGAGCACTATCCCGTCTTCGACTGCGCCAACAAGTGCGGCAAGAAGGGGCAGCGCTTCATCCACCACATGGGCCACATCACGATGATGAGCGCCGCCCAGAGCTTCCTTTCCGGCGCGATCTCTAAAACGATCAACATGCCGCAGGAAGCGACCATCGACGACGTGATGGACGCCTACCAGCAGAGCTGGTCGCACGGCATCAAGGCGATGGCGCTGTACCGCGACGGCTCCAAGCTCTCGCAGCCGCTCTCGACCAAGAGCGATACGAAGAAGGCCGACGACGGCGAGGCGGCCGCCGAGCGGGAAGCTGAGATCGAGCAGCGGATCGCGGACGCCGTCGCCGACGCGGTGGCCGCGGCCCGCACCGAATGGGAGGCCGAACAGGCGAAGCAGCCGCTGGTCGCGGCGGCGGCCCCGGCGGCGTCCAAGCCGAAGCGGCGGCGGCTGCCGGCCCGGCGCTCCGGGTTCACGCAGGAAGCGCGGGTCGCCGGCAACAAGGTCTTCCTCCGCACCGGCGAATACGAGGACGGCCAGCTTGGCGAGATCTTCATCGACATGCACAAGGAGGGCGCGGCCTTCCGGTCGATGATCAACTGCTTCGCGATCTCGATCTCCAAGGGCCTCCAGTACGGCGTGCCGCTGGAGGAGTTCGTGGAAACGTTCACTTTCACCCGGTTCGAGCCGCAGGGGATGGTGACCGGCCACCCGAACATCAAGATGGCGACCTCGATCATCGACTACGTGTTCCGGGTGCTGGGGCTGGAGTACCTCGGGCGAACCGACCTCACGCAGGTTCCGCCGGACCTGGACGAGGACGACGAGGACACCCTGCCGATGATGGCGTCGCCGGCCGCTTCGGCGGTCGCTCCCGCCAAGCCGGCGAAGAGCAAGAACGGCAACGGAAATGGCAACGGCAACGGACACCACCACGGCGAAGCGGCAGCCCAGGCGGGCACGGTGACCGCGTTGCTGGAGAACACGACCGCGTTGAACGTGCTCGACGCGCAACTCTCGGAGATGATGGGGGATGCGCCCTTCTGCGACGTCTGTGGGCACATCACGGTCCGCAACGGCGCCTGCTACAAGTGCCTGAACTGCGGAAACAGCCTCGGTTGCTCGTAGCAACGAGACGGTCCTGAACGAAAACGGCGGGCCGGGGAACTCCCCGGCCCGCCGTTTTCCCGTGGTCGGCCGTTCGGGTCATCGCGCCCAGCATCGGCAAACCGGCGGCAGCGAGCGGTCGGGTATCCTCGGAGCCCTAAGGAACAATTCGGGGAGCGGGGACGGGGAGCGCCACACATGGGCAAGACGTACGAGGAGATCGACGACCGGCTGGCGCGCTGGATCGATCGACAACCGATGTTCTTCATCGCGACCGCGCCGCTCGCCGCCGACGGGCACGTGAACGTGTCGCCAAAGGGGATGCGAGGGACGTTCCGGGTGACGGGCCCGCGGTCGTTCGCCTACCTCGACCTGGTGGGCAGCGGCGTGGAGACGATCGCCCATCTGCGCGAGAACGGCCGGATCACGGTGATGTTCTGCGCGTTCGAGGGACCGCCGAAGATCGTGCGGCTGCACGGCCGCGGCACGGTGTCCGAGCCGGGCGACGAAGGATACGAGACTCTCGTCGCCGAATTCGGGCAGTGCGGTGACGGGCCGATCGCGCGGCGGGCGGTGGTGTTGGTCGATGTCGAGCGGATTTCCGACTCCTGCGGCTACGGGGTGCCGCTCATGGAGTACACCGGGGATCGAGACCAGCACGAACGATGGGTGGAGGCGAAGGCGGCGAAGGGCGGCAGCGGTTGGCAAGCCGACTACATCGGGGAGAAGAATGCCGCGAGCATTGACGGGCTGCCGGGCGTCGATGCGTCACGCCATGCAGGATCGTGACGGGCGCTCCGGCGGTCGGCACTTGGCGACGCGCCGTCATCCCGAGCCCGCCGTCAGGCCCTTGACGATGTAGCGCTCCAGGAAGATGCCGATGATCGCCAGCGGCAGGATCGCGGCGGTGGTCAGCGCGGCCATCGTCCACCACTTGATGCCTTGCGAGGAGACCTGGCCGGCGATCAGGAACGGCAGCGTCACCGCGTTGGTCGAAGAGAGGACGAGGGCGATGAAGTACTCGTTCCAGCAAAGCACGACGGTGAGGATGTAGGCGGCGACGAGGCCGGGACCGGCGATGGGGAGAACGATCCGGCCGAAGGCGGCCCAGATCGACGCGCCGTCCACCTGCGCCGCCTGCTCCAGTTCCAGCGGGATGGAATTGAACTGGTCGCGCATGATCCAGATGACGATCGGCAGGTTCATGACGGTGTAGATCAGGATCAGTCCCGATCTGGTGTCCTTCAGGCCGAGATCGACGAACATCAACAAAATGGGCATCGCGATCGCGGCTGGCGGCAAGATGAGTTGCGACAGGAAGAAGTTGGATATCTGCTGATTGTTCCATGGTCCGAAGCGATAGGGGAAGCGGGTCAGCCCGTAGGCTGCCAGCGCGCCGAGGACGGTGGCGCAGGCGGCGGCGACGGTGGAGACGACCAGCGTGTTCTGGAAGTGCTTGAGGAACTGCGAGCGCTGGCCACGCTCGTAGAGCAGCGGCCGCCAGCCCATCTCGTCGGGTTGGAAATCGACGTACGGGACGTACTTGGGCCCTTGCAGGATGGCCTCGCGCGGCTTGATCGACGTCGTGACGGTCCAGTAAAGCGGAAAGATGCAGACGACGGCCCACATCAGCAGGCCGATGTAGACGAACACCTTCTTGAGCGAGCCGCCGGCATCGGGCCGGGCGGCGGCATGCGCAGACATGGGCGACTCCGGCGCCGGGGCGCTGGCTAGTACGTGACGTCTCGCACGCGGCGGGTCACGAAGACGATGAAGATCGAGACGACGACGAGGACGATAACGAGAAAGGTCATCGCCATGGTGGTGGCGTACCCGACGTTGGTGCTCTCCACGCCCTCGCGGTAGATGTAGAGGGAGACGGTGTCGGTCGCACCGCCGGGGCCGCCGGCGGTGACGACGCGGACGATATCGACGAGTTTGAACTCGAAGATCATCCGCAGCACGATGGCGGTCAGGCTCACCGGCAGCATCAGCGGGAAGGTCAGGTCGCGGAAGCGGCGAAGCCCGGTCGCGCCGTCGATCTGGGCGGCCTCGAAGATTTCGTGCGGGAGCGCCTGCAGGCCGGCGAGCAGCATCACCATCATGAACGGGATGTTGATCCACGAGTCCATGGCGACGATGCCGAGGAACGCCGGGACCGGCTGGTCGAAGAACGAGACGCCGTCGATCCCGATCTTTTCGAGCAGGTTGGGAAGCACGCCGCGGTTGGCGTCCATGATCGAGCGGCCGATCATCCAGCCGACGGCGACCGGGCTGATCATGAAGGGCAGGAGGAAGGCGACGCGAAAGAATTTCTGGGCGCGGATCTGCTGGTTCAGGAGCAGCGCCACCCCGAACGCGATGACATACTGGATGGGGATGGCGATGAAGACGTACTTGAAGTTGTTGCCGAGCGCGTTCCAGAACGTCTCGTCGTTCGCGAGTTTCCGGAAGTTGTCGAACCCGTTGAAGCGCAGCCCGTGCGCCGATCCGAGATCCCACTCGGCGAAGGCGACGACGAACCCGAAGAGGGTGGGGAAGATCACCAGCGCAAGCGTGACCTGAAGACCGGGCAGCAGGAACAGCAACTGGCGTCCGCGCTCGCCGCGGGTGACGACGACCGCGATGTCCACGAGGACGAACCAGGCGACGACCGCGACGGCGACGGGCTTCCACGAGGAGAAGCCCTGCTCGATAAAGCCGAGCGTGCGCAGCGCCTGCATCATGACGAGCGCCACCACCAGCCCGGTCGCGACCTGGACCACGATCCGCATCGCGGCGGCCCTGGCGCCGGCAGGGCGGGTCGGGGCGGCGACCGCGATCGGCGGGGTTGAGGCTTGCTGATTCACGCGGCGACCTCGTGCGGAAAGCGTGGGCGAATCCAACGACGCTGGCGCGCAACGAGCGCCCGGCACAGGCCGGACGCTCGTTGGCAAACGCCCGCGAACTCGCCGGCGCTACGAGCCTAGCGCGCCCTGGTAGAGCGCGAGCTGCTCCTCGCGGCCGAGGCGGTCGGTGATCTCCTGCCACGCTTCGGCGGCCGTGTTGAGTGCGTCCTCGGCGCTCTTCTGGCCGGCGACGGCGAGGGCGATCTCGTTCTCCGCCGCAATGTAGTAGTCGAAGATGCCCGGGATGCGCGGCTCGACCGCGCCGTTCGGGTGGTTGTAGGAATCCGACTGGGACGCGAGGTAGCTCTCGGCGAACTCCGCGGGCATCCCGGCGTCGGTCCAGTACTCGATGTTGAAGTGGGAGTCGCGGTACGGCTGGAAGCCGGAAGGGTAGATCGACGTCCAGGTCGAAAGGTCCTTGCCGCCGAGGTGGGCGGCGAGGTCCCACGCGGCTTCGCTGACGCCGCGCTCCTCGGCCTTGGCCATCACGTAGAGGCCCCAGCCGATGTAGGCCTCGTTCGGGGCGAAGTTCGGGCCGTCGCCCGGGGTCTCCCAGGCGGCTTCCTTGTTGTTGTAGACGTCCGGCGAGCCGGGCAGGATGGAGAAGCCCATCTTGTCCTGCACGATGGACGTGTCGCTGGTGTAGACGTTGGAGCCGACGTCGCCCCACCAGGCGCACATGGAGCCGGTGCCGCTGAGGATCTGGCCGAGGGTGACCAGCAGGTCGGCGTTGGTCTGGTCTGCGGGCTGCGAGCCGATGGTGTCGATCATGTCCTGCAGCGCGCGGACGAAGGCCGGGTTGTTGACGTACGGGTCCATGTTCTCGGGGTTGAACAGCCAGGCCGGGTCGCCGGGGTACTTCGCGTAGGCAGTGGCGCGGGAAGCGAAGAAGTACCAGGTGAAGCCGCCGCCCTGCTTGACCACGTCGAGGAACCCATAGGTGTCCTCGCCCGTGGAGGAAAGGGTCTTGCCCTTCAGGAAGTTGGTGTAGGCGTTGACCTGCTGCCAGGTGGTGGGGACGCCCCACTCGCCCTCGCCGCCTTCGGCGGCCCACTGCTCGGCCAGCTCGGCGTCGGAGAAGTAGTCGGTGCGGTAGTTGAAGTTGTGGCAGTCGCCGTCGATGGAGATGCGGTAGGTCTTGCCGTCCCAGGTGCCGACCGGCGGCTTCAGGAGCTGGACGTAATCGTCCATCTCGACCTGGTCCATGACCCAGTCCGGCATTGCGAGGCCGAGCCCGCGGCCGAGGATGTCGCCCTCCCACGGCGCGCCGCCCTCGAGCACGTCGAACTCGATCTCGCCGGTGGCGATGCCCTGCTGGACCTTGGCGAAGACCTCGCCCTGCGGCACGTCGATCCACTGGATGGTCGCGCCGGTGTACTCCTCCCAGGCGCGCGAGAGCGGCCGGAAGATGTTGTTGTGGAAACCGGCGTTGTTGAGCCCGAGGAACGTGACCGTCTGGCCGGCGAACGCGCCCTGCTTCGTCGAGCGCAGCGCCAGTTCGCCCACCCGCTCCATGTCGGATTCGGTCGGCTGCGCGCCGGGGCCGGGGATCGCGAGCATCTGGGCCAGGACATTGTCCTGCGCCCGCGCCCGGCGGTAGGACTTGCCGGGGATGCCGGTGGCGTAGAGACCGGCGGCGGCGCCGACCGCACCCTTGATCAGGGAGCGGCGGGACGCATTACTGGTCAAAATCCGGCTGCGTGTGGACATCGCGAATCGAACCTCCTCGTTCGATGGGTTGCGCAGGGCAACCATCTTCACCCGCTATTCGGCTTCCGGGATCGCGCGTACTATCGCGGGGGGCCGCGGCGGTGTCAACAGCCGCGGCCCTTCGCGGCGACGTCCGACACGTCGGCCCGGCGATGATTCCGGGTTGGCTCGTTCGCGTCGCGACGAGCAGCATGCAACGCCCGGGCGGCCGTAAACGGCCGCCCGGTGCGCTCATGGCGCGCACGTACCAGCCGGAATCAGTCGCCGGCGACCTCGGCGAGCGGCTCGCCGCCGGGCTTGTCGGCGTCATCGGTCGCGACGGCGTAACGGATGATGTCGGCGATCTGCCGGGTGAACCATTCGGCGACATCGTCGGTCTCGACAACGCGGCGCAATGCCTCGGCGCGGATGCGGCGCTCGCCGAGCGGCATCGTGATCGCCTGCCGGATCGCGTCGGCGGTGCCCTCGACGTCGGCAGGGGAGACGAGCAGCGCGGCCTCCCCGAGTTGGGCGACCGCGCCGGCGCCTTCGGACAGGATGAGGACGCCGTTGCGCTCGTTGAGCAGGACGCCTTCCTTCGCGACGAGGTTCATGCCGTCGATGATCGAGTTGACGAGTAGCACGTCGTACCACTTCATCGCGGCGAGCGCGCGGGGGTAGTTCTCGCCCATGATGAGGTGGATCGGCTGCCAGCCGGTCTCGACGTTGGCGTACTTGGCGTTGATCCGGCCGACGACGGCGCTCACGTCGTCGAGGTAATTCTGGTACTCGAAGACGTCGAGGCGCGACGGGACGGTGATGGCGACGAAGTTCACCCGTCCCTGGTAGTCGCGATTCGCTTCGAGGAACCGGTCGAACGCCTTGAATCCGCGGACGATGTTCTTGCTCGGCTCGGCGCGATCGACGCGCAGGATGGTGAACTCGTTCCAGTAGTTCGGCAGGTAGCGGTCGTGGGCGCGCGCTTCCTTGCCGTAGGCAGTGCGGCGCACGGCCTCGGTGTCGATCGAGATGGGGTAGTCGCGCACCTCGATCTGGCGGCCCCGCCACAGGATGTGGGCGCCGCCGTAATCGATGGTCGCTTCGGGGACGTACGCCTCACAGGTGTACATGAACGATCGGGCGTGCTGACGGGTCTGGAAGCCGACGATGTCGTTGGAGAGCATGCCCTCGCAGATGGCGCGGCGCATGGCGGGCGGGATCAACCGCCAGTAATCGGGGTCCGGCCACGGGATGTGGACGAAGTGCTGGAGCACGGCGTTCGGTTTGCGCTCCCGGACCATGCCGGCGACGAGGTAGAGTTGGTAATCCTGGAGCATGATGATCGGGTCGTTTTCGCAATGCTCGCAGGCGGCCAGGATCTCGTCGGCGAACAATTGGTTGACGGCGACGTAGCCCTCGTTCCACGCGTCCCACGTTTCGTGGGTGATGTCGGGATCGCGCGGGGTGTCCCACAGGTAGTGCTGGAGGAACCAGAGCAGCGGGTTGGAGATGACGTTGTAGTACTTGTGGTAGCGGTCGGGTTCGGGCACGACGAACCGGAGGCGGAATTGCGTGGGGTTGCCGAACTCGATCAGGTCCTCGCCGCGCCGGCGGGCGACTTCAGCGCGGAGCCGGTCGCCTTCGGTCATGGACGCGGCCACCCAGATCGGCTGGTGCGTGCTGGCGATGGCGCTTACGGCGGTGACCACCCCGCCGCTGCCCTTGCGGGCGGTGAAGGTGCCGTCGTCCTGGTGCGAGAACGTCACCGGGCCGCGGTTGGACGCGATGATAAGCGGGCGTTCCCGCAGGATGCGGTCGATCTCGGCGGTAGGGATGTCGGGCCGGTCGTCCGGGTGTAGGTTGCGCCTGCTGCTGGACATCGGTCGTGCCTCCCCCTCGGCGGGCCGGGTGCGCCGGCCGCCGAGTCCGCGTCTGCTGGGGTGATTATCGGCCGCGCGCGGCGATTCTGCTTGCCGAACGACTGGGCGTTGCGCCCGAACGGGGCCGGGGTTGCTACACTTCCCGTTCACTCGGTCGAGCGATTCGTGTTGTGGTGTGCAAGGCATGGACCCGGCCAAGCCGAAGCGACAACCCGAGGCGACGGACCCCGGCGAGCGCGCTTGCCCCTGGTGCGGCGGCGGCGATCTGCGGTTCGTCTCGCGCGGGTTCGCCGGCGCGACGGACGCCAACGACCAGTATTTCGTATGCCAGGGCTGCAACCGGACGACGTTCGAAATGGTTTCCAAGACCGGACGCGAGATGCGTCTGGGGCGCTACAAGGCCGGCGACACCTACCAGGACCGGACGAACCGGACGCGGTACCAGATCAACCGGGTCCTGAAGGTCGGCTCGAACGAGTTCCTGCTCTACCTCAAACCGCTGACGGCGGAAAGCTCCATCAGCGGCGGGATGTGACCCGGTCGATTGGAGCAGGAACGGACTGGCGCGGTTCGACCGCGCCGACGTCCTTGCGTTGGCTGTCCGGCCGCAGAGGGCAGCCCGGCACGAAGTCCGGGCGCAGGCGCCGCGATCCCACGTCGTACCGAGAAATCAGGCTGGTCACGCTCCCCGTCATCCCGAGCCTGTCGAGGGATCTCGTCGTTGCCGTAAATCGGAGGAGGACGAGATCCCTCGACAGGCTCGAGGTGACGATTGGGGCAGTGACGATTCGCCCGGTTTGGAACGAGGCGGATCACTCGATCGGCGGGCCGGCGATGCCGACGGCGACGTGGTCCGGGTCGAGGTGCGTTTGGGCGGCGCGAAGGACGTCCTCGATGGTGAGCGACCGGATGATGTCCGGGTAGCGATCGAGGTAGTCGAGGCCCAACCCGAAGTACTCGATGGCGAGCAGTGTCGAAGCGACGCCGTCGTTCGTTTCGAGTGCGAGCGGCAGGACGCCGGTCAGGTAACTCTGGGCATCCTCCAACTCGTCGGTAGCGACCGGGGAACTCGCGACCAGGCGCAGTTCGTCGAGGATCGCGTCCCGTGCCCGCTCGACGTTGGCGGGATCGACGCCGGCGCGGGCGGCCCAGACGCTGCCGGTCCGGCCGGCTTCCAGCCCGGAGAAGGCGTAGTAGGCGAGGCCCTGCTTGTCGCGGACGTTTGCGCCGAGACGGCCCATTAGCCCGAGCCGGCCGAGGATCAGGTTCGCGACGTCGAGCGCGTAGTAGTCCGGGTGGGAGCGCGGGATGGTCGGCAGCCCGATGGCGAGGTCGGCCTGGCTCTTGCCCGGGATGCCTTCCCGGGTTGACTCGGTCCCGGAGCGAGCCGGGGCTGCCGGAGGATCGCCGAGGGGTTCGGCGCCGCCGTGCCAGTCGCCGAACGCGGCCTCGATCTGGGCGGCGGCCGATGCGACGTCGGGGATGCCGCCGACGACGGCGACGACGGCGCCCTGCGGTCCGTACGATGCAGCGTGGAACGCGGCGAGCTCGTCGCGCTCGATCGCGGGCACGGTGTCGAGGTCGCCGGACGAGCGGCGGCCGAGCGGGTGCGGCGCCGGGTAGAGCAGTTTCCGCAAGGTGCGCTCGGCGGTGGAGCGGGTGTCCTGGTTGGCCTCGCGGATGCCGGTGAGCAGTTCGTTGCGGACGCGCTCGACTTCGTCGGGTGGGAAGTCGGGCTCGCGCAGGACGTTCGCGGCGAGCGCGATCATCGCCGGCATGTCTTCGCGCAGGCAGCGAACGGCGACCTCGACGTTGATCCGGCCGGCGTCCATGCCGATGGTCGCGCCGAGGTCGTCGGTGAAGTCGTTGATGTCGGAAAAACTCTGTCCGCTCGCGCCGCGCAGAAGCGACCGCGCTGTGAGGACGGCGAGACCTTCCTTGCCCTCGGGGTCGCGCAGGGAGCCGGCCTGCACCCTGAACCGCAGGGAGACGCCGGGGTCGTCCGGCTGGGCCTGTCCGAGGACGACGATGCCGTTGCCGAGTTCGTGCCGCTCGAAGGGCGGGCGTTCGGTTGGCGGCGGGCCGCCCGGACCGCCGATGCCCCAGAGGTTCCACACGCCGGCTGGCTGGTCGGGCGCTTCGGTTTCGCCGCCGGACTCGGTGGGGACGAGCCAGCCGACTGTGCGCGCCTCCGGCTTCAGCCACATCTGAACCGCTCGCTGCACGTCGTCCGGCGTCACCCGTTCGAGTTCGGGGACGAGGGCATCGACCCGCTTCCAGGAATCGACGATCTCCATCTGGCCGAGCCAGAACGCCTGGTTGGTGACGCCCTCGGCGGAATAGACGTACTGGGCCTTGACCTGCTTGATGGCGCGCCGCAGTTCGTCGTCGGGCACGATTTCGTCGCGTAACCGGGTGATTTCGGAGTCGAGCACGGCCTCGACGCGCTCCGGTTCGACGGCCGGCAGGCAGGTCGCGCCGAAGCCGAAGAGGTACGGGTCGATGTGGAGGCCGATGTCGCTGCCGGTCGAGCGCGCGAGGCCGCCGCTGACGAGCGCGCGGAAGAGGCGGGAGGAGCGCCCCATCGGGCCGCCGCCGGCGAGACCCATGCCCTTGCCGCCGGAGAGGACCGCGTCGGCGACCATCAGCGCCGGGATGTCCGGGTGTCGGGCGTCCGGGGCGTGGTAGGCCATCCGCACGTAGGCGGTCGCGGCGGGGTGGCGGAGCAGCACCCGGCGTTCGGCGCGCTGCGGCGGCTCCTGGGCAACGGTTTGCGAAACCGGGTCGCCCGCCGGAATCGGGCCAAAGCGGTCGGCGATCCTCGCCAGCAGGTCGTCGGCGTCGAAGCCGCCGACGGCGACGATGAAGGCGTTGTTCGGCACGTAGAAGCGGCGGTAGTGGTTGTAGAGATCGTCGCGGGTCATCGAGCGCAGGTCGGCTTCGTGGCCGATGACCATGTGCCGGTACGGGTGGGCGCGGAACGCGGAGCCGACGACCTCCTCGTAGAGCAGGTAGCCGGGGTTGTTCTCCGAACCCTGCCGTTCGGAGAGGATGACGGTCCGCTCGGACTCGGTTTCCTCCGGGTCGAACAGGGAATTGTTCATCCGGTCGGATTCGATGGCGAGCGAGAGGTCGAGCCGATCGACCGGCAGCGTTTCGAAGTATGCCGTCCAGTCGTTGGAGGTAAGCGCGTTCAGGGTGCCGCCGTTGCGGGAAACGTCGCGGAAGATCTGGCCCTTGGCGATGGTCGGTGTGCCCTTGAACTGCATGTGCTCGACCCAGTGGGACGCTCCCGTCATGCCGGGCAGTTCGTTGCGGCTGCCGACCCGGTAGAAGACCCAGAACGAGGCGAGCGGCGCGGCGTGGTCTTCGCGCAGGAGGACCTGGAGGCCGTTGTCGAGGGTGGAATGGCGAACGGCGGTGTCGTGGCTGCCCATCGAGGCTCCTGTCGTGTGGGAGGTTCCGCGCGAGGCGATCCGAACGTTGCGAGTATGGCGCACGACGGCGCGATCGGGTCGCCGAAAAGCCCGGGGACAGTCAGCGAAACAGCTAGAATGGGCGGCGACAGGGCGACGTGGCACCCGGCTGGTCCGGGGTGGACGAGGAGGATGTCAGGTGGCGCAACTGGACCCCGAGCCGAATTACGACCAGATGCTGCAGGAGCGCACGGTCGCCTACCTGCAGACGAAGGACTGGCGGCTGTTTCCGTTCAGCAAGGGGTTCGACGCCGCCCAGCGGAAGGCGTTCATGCGCGACCTCCGGGAAGGACTGGCGGAACTGACCGACAGCGGCAGCGCGCGCAAAACCTCGGCCACCGGATTCCTGGTGAGCGACCAGCGGCTGCGCGACATCGTGCGCGAATGGGCGGCGGCCAAGGGCGGCTGGCCGGCCGGCGCGAACCCGGCGGCGCGCGTCACGGCAGTAACGGCTATCGCCGAGTAGCGGCATCTTGACCGAGAACACAGATCGGCCGCGCCTCGATTCCGGGCGCGGCCGTTTCGTTTTCCTGTTGCCGCACGAATCGCGAGCGGGCGGTACAGGCGGTTCGCACGTTCCGATGCATTGCGGTGACGGGTGCACCGTCACGGCCTCGCACCCGTCATCCCGAGCGTGTCGAGGGATCTCGTCGTCTCAGCAATTCGGGAAAGGACGCAATCCCTCGACACGCTCGGGATGACAGAGGTAGCGGCTCGGAGTGGCGTTAGACGCGGCTCGGCTCAGGCGCGGGCACCGGAGAGCAAGCGGTCGATGGCGAGGATCGGAATCGGGCGGTTAGCCGGATCGAGGGCGAGCGAGACGAGGTGTTCGCCGGCGGCGGGCGCGAACTTGAAGCCGTGACCGGAGAAACCGGCGGCGATGACGACGTTCGCGTGCTCCGGGTGGCGGTCCATCACGAAATGCTCGTCCGGCGTCAGGGTGTAGAGGCAGACGGCGCTCTGGGTGACCTGCGCGCCGACGCCGGGGAAGAGGCGAGCGACGGTCTCCTGCACGAGCGCGCCCTCGTTCGGCCGGGTGGTGCGATCCGGGTGTTCGGGATCGAACGGTTCGCCGCCGGTATGCTCGGCCGCCTTCAGGCCGTTGGCGTCGATCACCGGGAATCCGTAGATCGAGACCTCGCCTTCGTCGGCGATGAAAACCGGGAAGCGATCCGGTGCGAAGGCCGCCGGGTCGTTGGCGGTGAACCACCACAGCGTCTTGCGCAGCACGGTCAAGGGAAGACCGAGGTCGGAGAGCGCGCGGCCGGCCCAGGCCCCGGCGGAGACGATCAGTCGGTCGGCGGTGTACTCGCCCTTGTCGGTGCGAACGCGAACGCCGTCGCCGTCGGCCTCCCAGCCTAGGGCCTGTTCGCCGTCGCGCAGTTCGACGCCGCGCTTCGTCGCCCCGGCCATCATGCCGCGCAGGGCGGGCTCGGTGAGGACGAACCCGGCTTCGGGGCTGAACAGGACGTCCCAGCCGTCGGGAATTGCGATCTGCGGCCAGTGCGCACGCGCATCGGCAGGCGAGAGCCACTCGAAGGGGATGCCGTGGTCCTCGGCGCTCTGCCGGGCCGCACGGGCGTGCTCGCCGCCGGGGGAGGAAAGTTCCAGCCCGCCGCACTGGACGTAGATCTCCTGCCCGGTTTCGGCTTCCAGTTCGCGCCACAGGTCGCCGGCGCGGCGGACGAGCGGCACGTAGTCGGGCGACTCGGCGTACGCCTGCCGATAGATGCGGGTCTGCCCACCGTGCGCGCCCCGGTCGTGGACGTGGCCGAAGCGCTCGATGACCAGCGCCTTCGAACCATGCTTGCCGAGTTCCCAGGCAGCGGCGGAGCCCATCGTGCCGCCGCCGAGGACGATGACGTCGTAGTGCGTAGCCAACGCGGTCGCTCCCTCCCAACTGGTTCGCCGGCCGATGCAGGATGCTAGCGATTCTCTCGCGGCTCCGAGCGGCCGTAAACGGGGCGCGGGCCGCCGGAAGGCGCCGCCCAGCGGGCCGCGTTGGCGATGACCCGCCGCACTTCGGCGTTGTGGTAGGTCGGGAAACTCTCGTGGCCGGGACGGAAATAGAAGATCTTGCCGGCGCCGCGGGTGTAGCAGCACCCGGAGCGGAAGACCTCGCCGCCGGTGAACCAGGAAACGAATACCAGTTCGTCCGGCGGCGGCACATCGAAGTGTTCGCCGTACATCTCCTCGCGGTCGAGTTCGATGCACTCGCCGAGGCCCTCGGCGATCGGGTGGCCGGGGTTGACGACCCAAAGGCGCTCAGAGTCCTCGCCGACCCGCCACTTGAGGTCGCAGGTGGTGCCCATCAGTTTCTTGAAGATCTTCGAGAAGTGGCCGGAGTGGAGGACGATCATCCCCATGCCGGCCATGACCCGCTTGTGGACGCGGTCCACGATGGCGTCATCGACCTCGCCGTGGGCCTTGTGGCCCCACCATACGAGGACATCGGTCGCGTCCAGCCGCTCGTCGGTAAGGCCGTGCTCCGGTTCGTCGAGGGTGGCGGTGGCGACCTCGAAGTGCGCGTCGCCGGCCAGACCGGCGGCGATCGCGCCGTGGATGCCCTCCGGATAGATATCCCCGTAGACCGGGTTCTCGCGCTCGTGGCGGTACTCGTTCCAGATGGTGACGCGGATCGGGCGGTCGGTCACGGAATCCTCCGGCGTATGACGGTCGCTATTCGACCGGCAGTTCGCGCCCGGCTTCGGCCGAGCGGTAGATCGATTCGATGAGGCGGACGCGATCGAGCCCCTCCTGCGCGGAAGGCGAGATCGGCCCGCCGTCGAGGATGGCGGTCACGAAGCGGCTGATGATCTCGCCGTGGCCGTGGCGCGAGAGCAGGCGCGGCTCGGTGACGGTCGGGGTGCCGTCGATGTCGCCGAAGAGTTTGAGGGTGCCGGTGTCGGCGTAATCCTTCGCGTGAATCTCCGCGCCGCCGTCGCTGCCCATGAAGGAGACGCCGAATTCGTCGGTATGGCGGGTGTAACCAGCCCACGAGGCGTCGAGTTGGAGGGTCGCGCCGTCCTCGAAGCGGATGAGCGCGGTGGCGAAGTCCTCGACCTCGTACGGCACGCCGGGGGTGACGGTGAACCGGCCGCCCTGCCACTGGCCCTTGCCGCGGGTGCCCAGTTCGTTGTAGGTCGCGGCGAAAACGGCGACCGGCTTCGGATTGCCCATGATCCAGAGCGCCATGTCGAGGACGTGGACGCCGAGATCGATCAACGGGCCGCCGCCGGCCTGCGCCTTGTTGGTGAACCACGAGCCGAGGCCGGGGATGCCGGAGCGGCGCATCCAGAACGCCTTGGCGTGGTAGATGCGCCCGAGCCGGCCGGCGGCGACCTCCTGCTGCACGATCTGGACGTCGTGCCGGCCGCGCCGGTTGAACAGGATCATGACGACCTTGCCCGAGGCTTCGGCGGCGCGGACCATCTCGGCGCCTTCGACCGAATCCTGGGCGAGCGGTTTCTCCACCAGCACGTGCTTGCCGGCCGCCAGCGCCGCCAGCGTGACCGGCTTGTGCAGGTGGTTCGGCACGGCGATGGAAACGGCGTCGATGTCCGGTTCGGCCAGCAGTTCCTGATAGTCGCCGAAGCGGCGGGGTACGCCGAACCGGTTCTGGAGGGCGACGCAGCGGTCGGTGTCGAGCCCGGCGAGGGCGACGACCTCGGCGCGCGGTTCCTTCTCGTAGCCTTCGAGGTGGAATACCCCGATGCCGCAGCCAATGATCCCGACGCGCAGTTTGCGTTGTTCGTCCGCCACCCGCCTGGCCCTCCCCAAGGCAACCGGCCCGTCCGTTCCCGACGCGGGAGCATGGCACCGGCCGCAACGCCGCGCAAGGGACGCGATGCCGCTTCCCGCGGCGTCCCTTCCCGACGGGCGGCAGCGCGCAATCCCCGCGCCGCGGCGCCGGACTGGGTGCGGTTCGGCACGGCGTTTGCGGCGTCGTCAGCCGGTCCGCCGGACTCGGCGGATCTGGGAAGTGGCGACGATCGAGGAGAACGCGGGATGCCGTACGAGAAGCGATCCGACTTGCCGGAAAGCGTGCGGGACAACCTGCCGGCGCACGCGCAGGACATCTACAAGGAAGCGTTCAACAGCGCGTGGGATCAGTACGACAACGACGAACCGCGGGCGCACCGCGTCGCGTGGGGCGCGGTGGAGCGCTCGTACCACAAGAACGAATCCGGAAAATGGGTGGAGGGCGCGACCAGGGATTGACCTCGACCCGACGTATCGATGCCAGCGCGCTACCCATCGTCATCCCGAGCTTGTCGAGGGATCTCGTCGTCACCGTAGCGTGGGAGGGGGACGAGATCCCTCGACAAGCTCGGGATGACGATGGGTTCGGGGCGACGGTTGCGGGGTCGTGACGATGGCGAACGCAGCGCTGGATCGGCTCGTTATACGACGGCCAGTTTGAGCGTCGGCTTGTAGGCGTCGTGCTCGCCCTCGTCGAAGATGCCGTTGCGCCGGTCCTCGATGACGAGGTTGATCTCGGCCTTGAGGGCGTCGAGCATGTCGGCTTCGGCGACGGTCTTGACGATCTTGCCCTTGCGGAAGATGACGCCCTTGCCGTTGCCGGCGGCGAGGCCGACGTCGGCGTCGCGGGATTCGCCGGGACCGTTGACGACGCAGCCCATGACGGCCACCCGGATCGGCTCGTCGATCTTCGACAGGAACTCGTCCACCTTGTTGGCGAGCGAGAACAGGTCCACCTCGACGCGCCCGCAGGTCGGGCAGGCGATCATCGTCGCGCCCTTGGTGCGCAGTTCGAGGCTCTTGAGGATTTCGTAGCCGACGAAGACCTCCTCGACCGGATCGGTGGTCAGGGAGACCCGGATGGTGTCGCCGATGCCGAGCGCGAGCAGGGTGCCGATGCCGGTGGCGGAACGGACGCTGCCGGCGCGCGGGGTGCCGGCCTCGGTGACGCCGAGGTGGAGCGGGTAATCGTTGGGTAGCGCGGCGAAGCGGCGGTACGCCTCGAACAGGACCGGCAACTCGAACGCCTTGAGGCTGACCTTCAGGTTCGGGTAGTCGAGGTCTTCGAGGATCTTGATGTGCCCGAGCGCCGAGCGCACCAGCCATTCGGCGCGGAGTTCGACCTGCGACGCGCCCTTCTCGGCCATCTCATCGACGAACTCCTTCGGCATCGGCGCGACCGAACCGAAGTTGACGCCGATCCGGATCGGGACATCCCGCTCCTTGGCCTTGGCGACGACCTCGATCACGTCCTCGTGCTTGCGGATGTTGCCGGGGTTCAGGCGCAAGCCGTGGATGCCGGCGTCAAGCGCCTTCAGCGCGAGGGTGTGCTCGAAGTGAATGTCGGCGATCAGCGGCACGGGGGAGTGGGGAACGATGTCCGGCAGCGCTGCCGCGGCGCGGCGGTCGGGCACGGCGATGCGGACGATCTCGCAACCGGCGTCGGCCAGTTCGGCGATCTGGGCGAGGGTGGCCGCCGCGTCGCGGGTGTCGGCGGTGGCCATCGACTGGACGCGGATCGGGTAGTCGCCGCCGAGCTTGACGCCGCCGACATCGAGGACGCGGGTGCGGCGGCGTGGGGCGATCAGGGACATGGCAACAGGCTCCTCGGGTGGTGCGCCGCCGGCGGAAGGCGGGCGGTCGCCGGTGCGCGGAAGCATCACGGGGCGGGACCGGGAGCCGGTCGCGCCCGGCCCCGCGGATTGCGAAACCTTCGTGAAACCGGCCGCTACGGCAGGATCGATTCGCCGGAGATGATCCGGCCGACGTCGAAGAAGGCGACGACGAACATCACGCCGATCAGGACGACCATGCCGGCGAGATGAACCACGCCTTCGCGCTCGGGCGGGATGCGCTTGCCGCCGCGCAGCACTTCGACAAGGATGAAGAACAGCCGCCCGCCGTCCAGCGCAGGAAGCGGCAGCAGGTTCAGGATCGCGAGGTTCAGCGAGAGCAGGATCGACAACTGCGAGAGCGCCACCCACAGGGGAACGGTGCTTTCGGCGATGAACTCGCTAGCGATCTGCCCCATGCCGATCGGCCCGGCGATCTGGCCGAGCGGGGCGCGCCCGGTGACGAGGTCGCGCAGGCCGGAGAGCATGCCGGTCGTCTGGTCCCACGCCTGCTCCAGCCCGCGCGGGATGACCTGCGAGGCGGGCACTTTCTCGAAGCGCGGGGCGGCTTCGGCTTCGAGCCCGATGGCGCTCAGCGGATCGGTGCCTTCGGGGATCGCCGGCACGGCGAGCGTGAGGGCGACGGTTTCGGTTCCGCGCTGGACGTCCATTGGCACGTCGGAGCCGGCGGAGCGGACGAGCGCCGAGGTCAGGACGACGCCGTCGGTCACGGGCGCGCCGTCGATGCTCACCAGCCGGTCGCCGATTTGCAGGCCGGCGTTCGCGGCCGCGCTGTCGGGAACCTCACCCGAGACGAAGACGTCGGCGGTGACCCGCGAATCCATGCTGACGCCGATGCGTCCCTCGTTGGCCGGCGGGTTCTCGCGCGGGGTGACCATCGTCTCGACGCGCTCGCCGCCGCGATCCAGCACGACGGAAAGGTCACGCCCGGCGAAGGTCGTCGCCATGGCCGACAGGTCGGCGGCATCCTCGACCGGCACGCCGCCGACCTCGATGATGCGGTCGCCGGGGGTCCATCCGGCGTTCTGGGCCGGGGAGCCCGGGCTGACCGCGCCCACGTAGACACGGTAGGTGGGCACGCCCTGGAAGCCGACGACGGCCATGATAAGGACGAGCGCCAGCAGGACGTTCATCGCCGAGCCGGCGACGAGGAAGAACGCGCGCTGGGCCGGGCTCTTGGTGTTCATCGAGCCGGGGTCGGCGTTCTTGCCGTCTTCGCCCAGCACGCGGACGAAGCCGCCGAAGGGAATCCAGTTCAGCGACCAGAGGACGCCCTTCCATTCCCACCCCTTGGCGCGGGGCGGGATGCCGATCCCGAACTCTTCCACCTTCGCCCCGACCGCGCGGGCGGCGAAGAAGTGGCCGAATTCGTGGACGAGGATAAGGACGGCGAGGATCGGGATGATGTAGAGCGCGTTCAGCAAGCCGTCGGACACGTGGTTGCTCCGGAAAAACGGGCCGGGCCGACCGGAATCGGACGCGGTGTGCGAATCGTGGCAATGGTACACCGCCGGGGCCCCGGCGGCGCGCTTCACCCGGTCCGTTATGGTGAGTATGCTAGACTCGCGCGCCGCGAGAAGGCACGGGAGATCGCCCGGGCGCGTACGGCATCGTGCCCGGCGCTGGCGTGCGCCGGGTGGGGGTAAGCACCAACCATGATCGTCGGCGTTCCGAAGGAAGTGAAGAACTCGGAGAACCGCGTTTCGACCACCCCGGCCGGGGTCGCCGAATACGTCGGCCGTGGGCACGAGGTCGTCGTCGAAACGCGGGCCGGCACCGGTTCCGGGTTCGCGGACGCGGAATACGAGCGGGCCGGGGCGCGGATCGCGCCGACGGCCGGCGACGTGTACGCCGCCGCCGACATGATCGTGAAGGTCAAGGAACCGGTGGCCGAGGAGTACGACCTCCTCCGGCGCGGCCAACTCCTGTTCACCTACCTCCATCTGGCCGCCGACGAACCGCTGACCCGTTCGCTGATGGCCAACGGCGTGCAGGCGGTCGCGTACGAAACCGTGCAACTCCCCAACCGCGCGCTGCCGCTGCTGACGCCGATGAGCGAGGTGGCGGGGCGGATGTCGGTGCAGGTCGGCGCCTACTACCTGCAGGCGACCAACGGCGGCGGCGGCCGGCTGCTCGGCGGGGTGCCGGGCGTGCCGCCGAGCAACGTGGTCGTCGTCGGCGGCGGCGTGGTCGGCACCAACGCCGCCCAGATCGCGCTCGGCATGGGCGCGAACGTGACGATCGTGGACAACAACGTCGAGCGGCTGCGGCAACTCGACCTGCTGCTGCACGGGCGCCTGCACACGCTGGCGTCGAACCGGGACAACCTCGCCGAGGCGGTGCGGGATGCGGACCTCGTGATCGGCAGCGTCCTCCTGCCCGGGGCGAAAGCGCCGAAACTCGTCACCGAAGCGATGGTCCGTTCCATGCGGCCCGGCTCGGTAGTAGTTGACGTGGCGATCGACCAGGGCGGCTGCATCGCGACCTCGAAACCGACCTCGCACACCGACCCGGTGTTCGAACTCGGCGGCGTGGTGCACTACTGCGTGACCAATATGCCGGGCGCGGTGCCGCGCACTTCGACGCTGGCGCTGGCCAACGTCACCCTGCCGTACGCGCTGGAACTGGCCGGGAAGGGGCTGGTCGAGGCGGCCAGGGCTGACGCAGCGCTGGCGAAGGGGATCAACGTGCTCGATGGCCGGGTGACCTATTCGGCGGTGGCCGAAGCGTTCGGCATCGAGTACACGCCGCTGCCGGACCTGATCGGCTAGTCGGCGGCGCGCCCACCCGACGGGCGCACGGGGGAGGGCCGCCGGCGGCTGGGCCGGCGGGGCACGGAGCACGCAATGCAGCAGGACGTCGAGCGGTTTCTCCGGGTGCTGGAGGCGGAGCGGGGGTTCTCGCTCAATACGATCTTCGCCTACCGGAACGACCTCAACCAGTTCATCACCTTCCTCGGCGGAGGTGATGCGGACGAGGGTACGGCGGTCCGCTGGGACGCCCTGACCGACCGCGAACTCCAGACGTACCTCGTGCACTTGCGCGACCGCGACTACGCCAGTTCCACGGTGGCCCGCAAGACGGCGGCGATCAAGTCGTTCTTCCAGTTCCTGTGCGCCGAGGGGCAAATGGGCGCCGACCCGGCCGCCCGGATGGCGCCGCCGAAGGTGGACAAGTACGTTCCCCGCGCGATTTCGCCGAGCGAGGTGTCCCGGCTGCTCGAACAGCCGGCCGACGCCGGCGACGGGCCGTGCCGGCCGGAAGCGATCCGGGACCGCGCGATGCTGGAAACGCTGTACGCCACCGGCATGCGGGTAAGCGAACTGGTGGCGCTCGATTGCGGCGACGTGGACCTCGACCGCGCATGCGTCTGTTGCGCCGGGAAGACGAGCCGCGAGCGGATCGTGCCGATCTGCGAAAGCGCCGCCGTCGCAATGCACCGCTACATGCACGAAGCGCGGCCGGCGCTCGGCTCGCACGAGGAGCCGGCGCTGTTCCTCAACCACCGCGGCAGCCGGCTGACCCGGCAGGGGTTCTGGCTGATCCTCAAAGCCTACGCGCAGCGGGCGGAGATCGGGGACATCACGCCGCACACGCTTCGGCACACCTTCGCCACCCACGCCATCCGGCGCGGCGCCGACCTGCGCGAGGTCCAGCACCTGCTGGGGCACGTGAGCATCTCCACCACGCAGGTGTACCGGCGGCTGGCCAGCAGCGCGGCGGCAACTCGCTCGGACGTGGCGGACTGACTTTCGACCTGACGCGGCGGCGCGGTTTCGCGGCGCCACGACGCCCCGGCCGGGACCGGGAGGAGCACGAGACGAGAATGAGCACCACGCCGGGGACGACGCGAGCCGCCACGATGGAGAAGATCGCCGCGCTGTGCAAGCGGCGGGGGATCGTCTTCCCCGGTTCGGACATCTACGGCGGGCTCGCCAACACGTGGGATTACGGACCGATCGGCGCCGAACTCAAGCGCAACGTCAAGAACCTGTGGTGGGAGACGTTCGTCCACCGGCGGCGCGACGTGGTCGGGCTGGACGCCGGCATCCTCATGCACCCGAAGGTGTGGGAGGCGTCCGGGCACGTCCAGAACTTCAACGACCCGCTGGTGGACTGCAAGACCTGCAAGGCGCGGTTCCGGGCCGACCACCTGATCGAGGAGCGGCTGGGGCGACACGTCGAGGGCAAGTCCCCGGCGGAAATGTCGGCAATCATCCGCGAGGCCGGGCTGAAGTGCCCGAACTGCGGCAACGCGACGCTGACCGAAGCCCGCCAGTTCAACATGATGTTCAACACGACCATCGGCCCGGTCGAGGAGACGGGGACCGTCGTGTACCTGCGGCCGGAGACGGCGCAGGCGATGTTCGTCCAGTACAAGAATGTGGTGGCGACGGGCCGGGTGAAGGTGCCGTTTGGCATCGCCCAGATCGGCAAGGCGTTCCGCAACGAGATCACGCCGGGCAACTTCATCTTCCGGCTGCTCGAATTCGAGCAGATGGAGATCGAGTACTTCGTCAAGCCGGACGAGAGCGCGGCGGCCTTCGACGAATGGCTGAGCGCGATGAAGGGCTGGATGCGGCTGGTCGGCATCCGCGAGGACCACGTCCGCGTCCGCGAGCACGAGCAGGACGAACTCTCGCACTACTCCTCGCGCACCGTTGATTTCGAATACGAGTTCCCCGGCGCGATGGGCTGGCGCGAACTGTACGGCCTCGCGAACCGCACCGACTTCGACCTGAGCCAGCACCAGCAGGTGTCCGGCGAGGACCTGTCGTACTTCGACCAGGCCGAGAACCGGCGCTACATCCCCTACGTGATCGAGCCGACGTTCGGGGTGGACCGCACCTGCCTCGTGCTGCTGATCGACGCCTACGACGAAGAAGAGACGGTAGACGTCAACGGCAAGCCGGACACCCGCGTCGTCCTGCGGCTGCACCCGCGGATCGCGCCGGTGAAGGCGGCGGTGCTGCCGCTGATGAAGAAGCCCGAACTGGCCGAACCGGCGCGCCGCCTCTTCGAGCGGCTGGAGGAAGAGGCCGGCGCGCTGGTCGAGTACGACGAGACCGGCAACATCGGCAAGCGGTACCGGCGGCAGGACGAGATCGGCACCCCGTTCTGCTTCACCTTCGACTTCGATTCGCTGGAAGACCACAGCGTCACGGTGCGCCACCGCGACGACATGAGCCAGGAGCGGATCGCCATTGCCGACGTGCCGGCGTGGCTGACCGAGCGCGTCCGGTAGCGAAGCGCGGGACCGCGGGACAACGAGGAGGGCCGCCCTCGATTGGGCGGTCCTTTTCGCGCCGGCGAGAACCGGCTGATTGATCCGGAGCCGCCGTCAACGGTGGAGGGGTCGGCGGCGAGGCCGGTCCGGTTTGTTCGGTATTCATTCGGTATTTATTCGCCGTTTATTCGGCGGCGGATTTCCCATAACCATGCGGAAACCGGGTTTCTTCGGCGTCCCCCGCCAGCCTCGCGGGCGCAAACGGGGCGGGAGCACCCAGGAGGGCGTTCCGGGCGTTGAGGGTGGGAGGCGAGAGCGAACAAACACCATTTCGGACAGATAGATGCGTACGTACGCAGGGTCTCACGTTTGACCACATGCCGAAAAAATACCGAATAAAGGCCGAATAAATACCGAACAAATGGCCATCGCGAAGCCCCGACGGGTGCTTGCCAGCGGCCGGCGGCAGCGTAGGCAACCGCCCGGATTTTGTACAAGAACCGGTTTCAGAACCCCGCCAACTTCGCCCCGTCGTCGTCCCGAGCCTGTCGAGGGATCTCGTTTTCCCCGGATTAGTGCGGACGACGACGGGGCGAAGTTGGCGGGGTTCTGAAACGTGCTCTACCTCGGCGAGCCCTTCCGGCGGGTCATCTCGAACGTCGCCTCCGGATCGTCCGCCGAGGCGTGGCCGGCGACGATGACGAGGTATCGAAGCAGGAAGCCGCCGGCCAGCGTGAGCAGCGTGGCCAGGACCGAGATGGGCCGGGCGTGGCGAGGAAACGATGCGGCGGCCGCGTTCAGGACGAGCGGAGCGGCGAGGCCCGCGCCGGCGACGCCGTGCCGGATCGTTTTGCCATGCCGTCCCTCGTGCAGCGGTTTTCCGCTGCGGCGGAGTCCCGTCAGCCAGGCCAGCAGGAGAGCCGCTTCGGCTACCCCGGCGATCTGCTCGAAGCGGGCGAGCCGGCCGTCGTGGCGGCGACTGGTAGCGCTCCTGACGAGGGCAACGGCGGCAGTCGCCGTCGAGAGGGCGGACGCGAGGAACAGCGGACCGAGGAGGACCGACCGACGCGCCCAGAGCGGCACCGCGGTCGCGCCGAGCAGGACGCCCGTATAGCCCGCGAGCAGCAGCCCGAGGCCGCCAGCGGCAACGTCGAGCAGGCGCGACGGCAGCAACCGGGTGACAGGCCGCACGGCGGGCGGCAGGAGGCCGTCGGCGTCGGCCTGGAGCGCGACGGTGGCGGTCGCCGCGCCGCCGAACAGCACGAGACACCAGGTGCCGATGGACATTGGCGAGCGCAGTTTGAATACCCGCAGCATGTTGAGGAACCGCTCGGGCCGTCCGAGGTCGAGGATGAGCAGGGGAGGGCAGGCGAGGAACGCCGCGAACGAGACGTAGCGGGCGGTCCGCACGACCGGTTTCGCTTTCCGGCCGCCGACCAGCGAGGCGACCACCGCGATCGCCTGCGCGC
This sequence comes from Chloroflexota bacterium, assembly GCA_023423795.1. Lineage (GTDB taxonomy): Bacteria > Chloroflexota > Chloroflexia > Thermomicrobiales > UBA6265 > CADCWF01. Next base: position 44,399 of record JAFAEX010000098.1, read on the forward strand.
CGCCGGAGATACCTCCCAGGAAGAAGTAGACGATGACCAGCCACTTCCAGTGGGCGCGGTGGATGACGGGCACGCCGGCGTAGGAGCGCGGCCCCGAACGCTCTCGTTTCCTCCGCCGGCCGTCTCCGGGCTGCGGATCGGGCTGACCGCGCTCGCCGGATGCGTTCACGATCGCTCCCGGAAGGCGAGGGCGGCGGCGAGCACGAACCCGGCGGCGGCGGCGAAGGTGGCGGCAAAGGCGGGAGCAGCCCGGCGCTGCGGCAGTTCCGGCGCGGCCGGGAGGTGGAAGGTCTCGGGTTCGTCGGTGAGGACGAACAGCGCGTTCAGGCCGCCGATATCGCCCGTCCCGCCGGAGAGGTTGTCCCCATAGAGTTGGGCCTTGTCGATGCCGCGGGCGCGCAGGGTTTCTACGCGCTGGCGGCCGTCTTCGAGCAACTCGGCGACCGGGCCGAAGCGGATCGAATCGGTCGGGCAGGCCTTGGCGCAGGCGGGTTCGAGACCGCCCCGGAGCCGGTCGTAGCAAAGGGTGCACTTGTGCGCGCGGCCGTCGTCGTGGCCGAGTTGCGGTACGCCGAAGGGGCAGGCTGGCACGCAATAGCCGCAGCCGTTGCAGACATCCTGCTGGATGTAGACGGTGTCGAACTCGGTGCGGATGATCGCGCCGGTCGGGCAGGCTTCCATGCAGCCGGCGTGGACGCAGTGCTTGCAGACGTCGGAGAGCATCAGCCAGGCGACCATCGGCGGGCCGACCGCGACCTCGGCGGAGCGTTCGACGAAGGCGACGTGCCGCCAGGTGGTCGCGCCGAGGTCGAGCGTGTTGTCGTAGGACACGCCGGACAACCCGGGCTCGGGCAACTCGTCGGCGGGCAGCCCGTTCCATTGCTTGCAGGCGACTTCGCAGGCCTTGCAGCCGATGCAGAGGCTGGAGTCGGTCAGGAAGCCGACGGCGTGCTCGCGGAACTGGGGCTGCGCGCCGTTCACCAACTCAGGCATCTGGCGCTCCGGGCGGCGGGTCGGCGCGGCGCACGGCGCAGGCGAACGACTTGGCCTCGTGGATCAACGAGTTGGGGTCCTCGACGAGCGCGCTCAGGTCGTTGGCGATCGCGCCGGTGGCGATGCCGCCATAGCCGAAATGCCACGGCATGCCGACTTGATGAACAGTGCGGCCGCCGACGGCGAGCGGGGAGAGGCGTTCCGTCACCAGCGCGCGGGTTTGGATCGCTCCGCGCGCCGTGGCGATCTCCACCCAGCCACCGTTCTCGACGCCGATGGACGCGGCGAGCGCGGGGTCGATCTCGGCGAACCCCTGCGGCTGCAACTCGGCGAGCCACGGCACGAAGCGGGTCATGCCGCCGGCCGTGTGGTGCTCGGTGAGGCGGTAGGTCGTCAGGACATGCGGGAAGGCCGGGTCACCGACCGGCTGATAGGGATTCTCCGGGTGATGCAGCGTGCGCGCGGCCGGGTTGCGCGGCTGCCCGGGGTAGATCGCGTTGGCGACCGGGGATTCCCACGGCTCGTAATGGGCCGGCAGCGGGCCATCGCGGAGGGCGCTCGCGGCGTAAAGTTGGCCGCGTCCGTCGGCCAGCATCAGGAACGGGGCATCGCCGGCGTGGGCCGCCATGCCTGCCGCGCCCGGTTCGGGGCGGTAATCCGGGTGCCTGTCGTAGGGGAAGTCGGGCACGTCCTCGCCAACCCAGCGGCCCGCGTCCTCGTCCCACCATACCCACGCCTTGCGTTCCGACCACGGGTTGCCGTCCGGCCGGGCGGCGGCGCGGTTGTAGAGGATGCGCCGGTTCGCCGGCCAGGCGTAGCCCCAGCCCAGGGCGGCGCGCCCGTGCGGATCGCGTTCGCGGGCGCGGTTGCGCCCCGGTTCGGGCATGATGCCGGAGTAGATCCAGCAGCCGCACGCGGTCGATCCGTCGGCGCGCAGTTCCCCGTAGCCGACCACGGGCCAACGGTCGGCAACGCGGTAGCCGTTGATCTCGGCGACCACGACCTCGAGGTCCGGTTCGCCCTGTTCGTCGGCCGGGTAGTCCCAGGCGAGCGCCCGGAACTGCCGCGCCTGCGGGGTGTCTTCGCCCTCGTAGAGCGCGGCGAGGCGGCGCCAGAGGTCGTGGATGAACCACGCTTCGGACCGGGAAGCGCCTGGCGGCGGCACAGCGCGGTCGTGCCACTGCACGAGGCGCTGGGTGTTGGTGAAGGAGCCGTCCTTTTCGGCCGAGAGGGCGGCGGGCATCAGGAAGACTTCGGTGGCGATCGCCTCCGGGTCCAGCGAGCCGTCAGCGACTTCCGGCGAGTCCTTCCAGAACGAGGCGGATTCGATCTCGAACGGGTCGCGAACCACGAGCCAGTCGAGGTCGGCCAGCGCCCGCCGCGCCAACCCGGCGTTCTGGCCGCCGACCGCCGGGTTCTGGCCCATGCAGAAGAGGCCGCGTAGGGTGCTGTCGCGCATCATCAGGGTCATGTTCTGGAACGAATAGTCGCCGGCGATGCGCGGCATCCAGCCGTACCCGAAGTCGTTCTCCGGCTGGGCGTTGTCGCCGTAGAACGCCTTGAGCAGGCTGACGACGTAGTCCGGCGCGTGGGACCACCAGCCGGTCGGCGTCGTTACGTCGTCGATGTAGTCGGCTAGCGTCTCGTGCGGCCGATTCGCGGAGGGCATCGGCAGGTAGCCCGGCAGCAGATTGAAGAGCGTCGGGATGTCGGTGCTGCCCTGAATCGTGGCATGGCCGCGCAGGGCCATGATGCCGCCGCCGGGCCGCCCGATGTTGCCGAGCAGCAGTTGCAGGATCGCGCAGCAGGCGATCATTTGCGTGCCGGTGGTGTGCTGGGTCCAGGCGACGGAGTAGCAGAACGAGGTCGTGCGCTCCGGCGTCGAGTTGCGGCAGATCGCGTCGGCAACGGCGAGGAACTTCTCGGCCGGGACGCCGCAGACCTCGGCCACCATCTCCGGCGTGTAGCGGGCGAAGTGGCGGCGCAGCACCTGGAATACGCAGTTTGGGTGGGTGAGGGTCCGGTCTTCGTGAGTCGTCGCCTGCCCCGCGCGCGCGTCGTAACCCTCGGCGTCGGTGGCTTCGTCGTGCTCGTGGATGCCGTCGCCGGACGTTGCGCCGGCGAACGCCCAACTCTCGGTGTCGTAGGTTCCATCCTCCGGTCGGTAGCCGGAGAAGAGGCCGCCGAGGTCTTCGGTGTCGCGGAAGGCGTCGCCGACGATGGTGCAGGCATTGGTGAAGTGGCGGACGTATTCCTCGTTGTACTTCCGTTCCTCGATAGCGTAACGGATCAGGCCGCCGAGGAATGCGATGTCGCTGCCGGCCCGCAGCGGGACGTGCTGGTCGGCCAGCGCCGAGGTCCGGGTGTAGCGCGGATCGACGTGGATCACGGTCGCGCCGCGCTCGCGGGCCTGCACGACGAAGCGGAACCCGACCGGATGGTTCTCGGCCATGTTGGCGCCCATGATGACGACGCAGTCACTCTCGGCGAGGTTCTGCAGGAACGTCGTCGCGCCGCCCCGTCCCAGCCTGGCGCCCAGACCGGGCACCGTGGAGGAGTGTCATATCCGGGCCTGGTTCTCGATGGCGACGATGCCGAGGCCGGCGGAGAAGAGTTTCTTGATCAGGTAGTTCTCTTCGTTGTCGAGCGTCGCGCCGCCGAGGTGGCCGATCGCCAGCGTCCGGTTGGCCGGGCGGCCCTCGTCGTCGCGTTCGGTCCAGGTATCGTCGCGGGTCTGCTTGACGAGGTGGGCAATCCGGTCCATCGCCCAGTCGAGGGACCGCGTTTCCCATTGCATGGCGAAGGGAGGCCGGTAGTGAACCTCGGTGACGCGTAGCGGGCTCGAGATCAACCCGCGGGTGGCGGCGCCCTTCGGGCAGAGCGTACCGGCGTTGATCGGGCTGTCCGGATTGCCCTCGATGTCGATGATCTCGCCGTTGCGGTGGTAGACGAGCTGCGAGCACCCGACGGCGCAGTACGGGCAGACGCTGGTGGTGACTTCCACCCCGATTTCCGAAATGCGCGGCGCGATGGCAGCCGTCTTCGCGCTGGGCGGGTTGGGCAGCATCCCTACGTGGCGGCGCAGCAACTTGAGGGGAGTGGGCATCGGGGACCTCGCGTCGAGGGTTCGCGTCCGGAGCCGTCACTATCGGCCGGACGGCGATATCCGGCAACCGGTCAATCCGGGAGCGCCACCCGCAGCGTGCCGGGATCGGTCGCATCGTACCCCGGCGCGTCCTCGCGGACGGCGAGCAGGCCGTCGCGGGCCAGCCCGCCGACGACGCCGCGCAGCCATTCGAGGTCCTCGTCCACGAACCCCTCGCGCACGCGCACACCGAGCGAGCGGAGGTCCAGCCCGTCGTCGGGGTTTCCGGTTTCGCGCAGGGCATCCACCACGCGGGCACGGTACCAGCGGTTGCTGCCTTCGAAAACGCCCTCGTTCTTCTTGCGGGCGCCCTTCGGCGTCGTCGCGATCGCGCCGAGGATGGCGGGGAAGGCGCGGCACTCCCGCTGGAGCGGGCAGACGACACAGGCCGGTTTGCGGGCGGTGCAAAGCAGCGCGCCGAACTCGATCAGCGCCTGGTTCCACGCCCATCCCTGCCCGGGCGGCACGGCCTCGTCGGCGATCGCGATGATCTCGCGGTCCGTGGCCGTGGGCGCGGGCATGTCCGGCCCGAAGAAGAGCCGGTGCAGGACGCGGCGCATGTTCGTGTCGATGAACGGCACGTCCTGCTCGAAGGCGAAGCAGGCGACCGCTCCGGCGGTGTACGGGCCAATGCCGGGCAGCGTCCGCAGCGTCGCCGGGTCGCGCGGCCACACCCCGCCGTGCTCTTCGACGACGGCGCGTGCCGTCCGCTGCAGGTTGACCGCGCGCCGGTTGTAGCCGAGGCCCTTCCAGAGGCGGATCACCTCGCCGGTCGGCGCGTCGGCGAGCGCCTCGGCGGTCGGGAACCGTTCGAGGAAGGCTTCGTAGTAGGGGATGACGCGATCGACCTGGGTCTGTTGCAGCATCACCTCGGAAACGAGGATGCGGTACGGGTCGCGGGTGCGCCGCCACGGCAGGTCGCGGCCGTTCTGTTCGAACCAGTGCAGGAGGTGGCCCCGCACCGCGTCGATGCGTTCGGCGTCGGTGAGCGAACCGGAACCTGCCGACCGGGGCGGCTCGGGGCTTGGCTGCGCCATTGCATCTGTCACGACGATGGCGCCGCCGCCGCCGCTTCGGTTCCCGTCCGATGGCGGCGCTGGAAGGCGGCAAAAGCCTCGCGGACCTGCCGTTCGGTGGAAGCGATCGGGCCGCCGTTGTCGATCACGACGTTGGCGCGGGCGATCTTGTCGGCTGGCGGCGCCTGGGCGTCGATGCGGCGCTCGGCCTCATCGCGGGGGAAGCCGTTGCGCCGCATCAGGCGCTCGACCTGGATCTCGCGCGGGCAGGCCACCACCCACGTTTCGTCGCAGGCGTCGCCGAGCCCGCTCTCGAACAACTTCACGGCGTCGATGGCGACAACCGGGGCGGACGAGCGGGCGGCGCGGCGCAGGACCTCCGGCGCGACGACCGGGCGGATGAGGTCGTCGAGTTTGGCCAGCGCCGCCGGGTCGGAGAAGACGATTGCGGCGAGGGCGCGCCGGTTCAGCCCGCCGTCCGGCAGGACCATCGCCTCGCCGAAGGTCCGGGCTATGTCCCCGAGCAGCGGCATGCCGGGCTGCACGAGGTCGCGGTAGACGAGGTCGGCGTCGATGACCTCCGCGCCCAGCGCCGCCAGCATCCCCGTCACGGTGCTCTTGCCGCAGGCGACGTTGCCGGTGATGCCGAGCAGCAACGGCCGCGCCGATTCAGGGTCGCTCACGGCGCCGCGGCCAACTCGAACTGGGCCGAGAGTTCCTCCCAGCGGGCGTAGGCGGCCTCCAGGTCGTCCTGGGCCTTTGCGTACTGTGCGCCGAGCCGTTCCAGCGCGGCCACGTCCGAATCGATGCCGGCGACGGCGAGGGCGTCGCTCAATTCGTTCAGTTTCGCTTCCAGCTTGGCGATGTCGCGCTCAGCCTGCGACAGCGACTTCTGGACCGCGTTGATCGAAACGCCCGGCCGCCGGCCGTTGTTGCCCTTCGGCGGTTCGAGAGCCAGTGCGACTGCTGCCGGAGTGGGCGCGGGCGCGGGTTCCGGCGCCGCCTGCCCGGTCAGCTTGCGGACCTGGCGCTGATAATCGGTGTAGTTGCCGAGGTAGCGCTGCACCTCGCCGTCCTCGATCGCCCACACTTTGGTGGCGATGCGGTCAATGAAGAAGCGGTCGTGGGAGACGAAGAGCACGGTGCCGTCGAATTGACGGAGCATCTCCTCCAGCGTTTCACGGGTATGAATGTCGAGGTGGTTCGTCGGCTCGTCGAGCACGAGGAAGTTCGCCTGTTGCAGCAGCAGGCAGGCGAGGGCCAGCCGCGAGCGCTCGCCGCCGGAAAGCGAACCGACCAGCTTGTAGACGTCGTCCTCGGAGAAGAGGAAGCGGCCGAGATAGGTCCGCGCCGATTCCTCGCCCATCGGCTGGGTATCGAGCAGGACCGAGAGCGGCGTGCCGTCGTTCGGCAAGCGCTCGTGCCCCTGCGCGTAGTAGCCGAGCTTGACGTTGGCGCCGAACGACATTCTGCCCTTGAGCGGCGGGATCTCGCCGACGAGGGTTTTGAGCAGGGTAGTCTTGCCGCTGCCGTTCGGGCCGACCAGCGCGACGCGGTCGCCGCGCTCGATCAGCAGGTCCGGCGTCCGCGCCAGTTCCTGCTCGCCGTCCGGATCGACGTACCCGACGCGCATCGCCGAGGTGCGCACGACCTCGCGCCCGCTGCGGACGGAGACGGGGAGTTTCAGGTTCAGCCCGGTGTGTTCCTGCGGCCGTTCCAGCCGCTCCAGACGCTCCAGCCGGGTCTGGCGGCCGCGGGCTTCGCGCGACCGCTGGCCCGCCTTGTACTTGCGGATGAACTCCTCGGTGCGGGCGATGTATTCCCGCTGCTCCTCGTATTCCTTCTGCCGGCGCAGCATCCGCTCCTCACGCAGTTCGAGGTAGCGGGCGTATGGCGCCGGGTAGTCCTCCAGCCGGCCGAACGACATGTCGAGCGTGCGGGTAGTGACCCGGTCGAGGAAGTAGCGGTCGTGGGAGACGACGAGGCAGGCGCCACTCCAGGTGCGAAGGAACTCTTCCAGCCATTCGACCATCTGGAGGTCGAGGTGGTTGGTCGGCTCGTCGAGCAGCAGCAGGTCCGGGCTTTCAAGCAGCGCCTTGGCGAGGGCGACCCGGGTCTTCTGGCCGCCGCTGAGCTGGTTGACGGGTTGGTCGAACTGGTCGGCGGTGAAGCCGAGCCCCATCAGGACCTCGTCGGTGCGGTGTTCGACGTCGTAGCCGCCGCCGGTTTCAAACCGGGTCTGGAGGCGGTCGTACTCGTGGAGGAGGTCGTCGAGGTCGTCGCCGGTGGCCTCGGCCATCGCCTGCTCGATCTCGCGCATCCGCTCGCCGGCGTGCAGCGCCTCGGCGAAGGCGAGCCGGGCTTCCTCCCGCACGGTGCGGTCGGAGGCGAACCGGGTTTCCTGCGCGAGATACGTCATGCGCGCGCCGGAGGCGAGGGTGGCGTTGCCGGCCTGCGCGTCTTCGGTGCCGGCGATGATCTTGAGCAGCGTCGATTTGCCGGCGCCGTTGACGCCGACGAGGGCGGCGTGCTCCCGCTCCGCGAGCTGGAAGCTGACGCCGGAAAAAATCTGTTCGGAGCCGTAGGCCTTGGCGAGGCCGGCGACGGTGAGGATCGTTGGGAATGCCATCGGTGTCGGGTTCTCCCGGTTGGCCGCGCCGTCCCCCGCGGGAACGGACCGGACGGGGCCAGCGAAGAGTATAGACTCCCCGGGAACGCGGCATTTCCGGCCGGCGGCGGACGGTCCTCGCCGGCGTTTTTGTCGGGGCGGCAATGTGTACGTACACTTGCGCCCTACGCGGCGGGTTCCCCGCAGGATCGCCGGAGCAGCTTCCATGTCCTGGCCCATCACCACATCCCGGCTGCCCGACGGGCGGCTCGTCATCGGCGGCGTGACGGCGGACGACCTCGTCGCCGAATTCGGCACGCCGCTCTACGTCTTCGACGAGGCGACGCTGCGAGCCCGGGCGCGACTGTTCCGCGAGACGTTCGCGGCCGCGTGGCCGCGCTCGCGGGTTGTGTACGCGGCGAAGGCCTACATCGCGCCGGCGATCGGGGCGATCCTCGCCGACGAGGGAATCGGGTTGGACGTCGCCTCCGGCGGGGAGTTGTACGCCGGGCGGGTGTCGGGCATCCCGCCCGCGCACATGACCTTCCACGGCAACAACAAGAGCGAGGCCGAACTGCGGGAAGCGCTGGAGGCCGGGATCGGGCTGATCGCGGTGGACAACGACCACGAGATCGGCCTCCTGCGCCAGATGGCCGCCGAGGGGTTGGGTCCGGTTCCGGTGATCCTGCGGCTCAACCCCGGGCTTGCGCCGCACACCCACGCCAAAATGAAGACCGGGGCGCTCGATTCGAAGTTCGGCTTCCCCATCGAGACCGGCGCGGCGATGGCTGCGGTCGCGGCGGTGGTCGAGGCCGGGTTCGACCTGCGCGGCTACCACGCCCATGTCGGTTCGCAGATCTTCGACCCGCTGCTGGTGCGGGAAACCATCGGCGAACTGCTGTCGTTCGCGGCCCAGGTGCGCGACCGGTTCGGCATCGCGACGGCGACGATCGTGCCCGGCGGCGGGTTCGGCGTGTCCGACGACGCATCCGGGGAGGACGTCTCGGTCCGCGAGTGGGCCGAAGCGGCGGCGGCGGCGCTGCGGGAGAACTGCGGCCGGTTCGGCTTGCCGGAACCGGAACTCGTGGTCGAACCGGGCCGGGCGATCGTCGGGCCGGCCGGGGTCGCGCTCTACCGGATCGGCGCGCGCAAGGAGATCCCGGGCGTCCGCACCTACGTGTCGGTGGACGGCGGCATGTCGGACAACATCCGTCCGAGCCTGTACGGGGCGCGGTACTCGGCGGCCCTGGCCAACCGCGCGGAGGACGGGCCGCGGGAGACGGTGACGATCTCCGGAAAATACTGCGAATCGGGCGACGTGTTGATCGACGGCATCGAGTTGCCGGTGCTGCGGGCCGACGACCTGCTGGCGGTGCCGATGGCCGGCGCCTACTGCATGTCGATGGCGAGCAACTACAACCTCGCGCCGCGGCCGGCGGCGGTGATGGTGCTGGACGGAAGCGCCCGGCTCTTCCGGCGGCGGGAAACATACGCCGACATGCTCGCGTCGGAGATCGTGCCGGACATCGTGGCCCAACGCTGAGTCGTGACACGCCTTGCGGCTGTGGGCGGATAGGGTGTAGCGTACCGCGACGTTGCCAAAGTCGAAAGGACAGCCGGCGGCAACGATGCTGCCCCAGCGCCCGCCCGCGACCGGTGGGCGCCGATCGCGAACCGGCGTCACCGACGCCACGGCAACCGAGAAGCCGTTTCAAGGGGTCGCCCATGTCCAGGTCGGAAAAGCCGCAGCCCGGGAACGCGACCAGTAGTGTCGCGGCGGGGCCGGCGGCGAGCCGAAACGGGAACGCGGAGGTCGCCAGCGCGGCCAGGACGTCCCGTCGCGGCGACGGCGAGGCAGACGAGTTCGACGCCGTGACGATTGGCGACGCCGTGCCGAGCGATGCCACCAGCGACGATGAGGGCGTGGACGAGCGTGCGCCGCTGGCCCTCGACGACATCGACGCCCTCGCGATCGCGGATGCGGCGCCGCTGGCGGAGCCGCTGGCCGAGGCGGCCGCGGGCGCCCTCGCTGCCCTGGAAGAAGAAGAGGAGCCGGCGTTCGACCTGCCGACGACAAACTACGACATCGGCAGCGCCAGCCTCGACGACCCGGTGCGGATGTACCTGCGCGAGATCGGGCGGGTGCCGCTGCTGACCGGCGGCAAGGAAGTGGAACTCGCCCGCCGGATGGAGCGGGGCGAGTACCTGTCGGTCAAGCAGGCGTCGCTGCGGGACGATTTTGGCGAAGCGCCGGGCGCGGACGTCCTGGGCCGGGCGATCTACCACGCGTTCCACGCCGGCTGGATCCACGTCGCCGAACTGGTGCGGGAGATCAGCCCGGAGGAAGAACTGCCGCCGAAATCCGTCTGCCTGAACCGCGCCTTGCCGCTGACGCAGGTGCCGGACGCGGCGGTGGCCTCCGTGTGCGAGCGACTGGAACTTTCGCCCGACGAACTGGAGGAGTCGCTGCGGCTGCGCCGGGTCGAGTGGGACCTGCTGCCGTCGGCGATTCAGCTCATGGTCCGCGACACCGAAGTATGGCCTGACGACGCCGAGGTCGATCGCGTGTTTCGGGAACAGGCGGACCGCTTGCGCCGCCGCTGGGACGCCGAAATCGAGCGCGGGCGGCAGGCCAAGGTGGCGTTGACCGAAGCGAACCTGCGATTGGTCGTCTCGGTCGCCAAGAAGTACGTCGGCCGCGGCATGTCGATGTTGGACCTGATCCAGGAAGGCAACCTCGGGCTGATCCGCGCGGTCGAGAAATTCCAGTATCACAAGGGCTTCAAGTTCTCGACCTACGCGACGTGGTGGATTCGGCAGGCGATCACCCGCGCCATCGCCGACCAGGCGCGGACGATCCGCATCCCCGTCCACATGGTCGAGACGATCAACCGCCTGATCCGCACGTCGCGCCGGTTACAGCAGGAACTCGGCCGCGAACCGACCTCGGAAGAGATCGGTCGCGAGATGCAGATGGAGCCGGAGCGGGTGCGCGAGATCCTCAAGATTTCGCAGGAGCCGGTCTCCATCAACATGCCGATCGGCGAGGAAGAGGACAGCAGCCTCGGGGACTTCATCGAGGACCACAAGATGCTGGCCCCGGCCGACGCTGCCTCCCGCCAGATGCTGCGCGAGCAAATGGAGGACGTGCTGGGCACGCTCTCCGACCGCGAGCGGCAAGTCCTGCTGATGCGCTTCGGGCTGGAGGACGGCCGGAGCCGGACTCTGGAAGAGGTCGGCAAGGCGTTCGGCGTCACCCGCGAACGCATCCGCCAGATCGAGGCAAAGGCGTTGCGAAAACTCCGCCACCCGAGCCGCTCCAAGAAGCTGAAGGATTACCTCGATTAGGCGAGGATTCCCGGGCGCTCTCGTCATCCCGAGTGCGTCAGCACTGTCATCCCTCGACAAGCTCGGGATGACAGTGCTGACGCACTTAGGACGTCGGGGGGGTCCAGGGCTGCCAATTTCCGCGGAAGGTTGAGCGGGCGGCGCTGCCTGTGGGAAAGTAGCGGGCCGGTGGGAAACACCCCGCCGGCCCGTTCGCGTTTCCGCCTGGAGTCTTCATGCTGATCGACCGCGCGCGCATCTTCGTCAAGGCCGGCGACGGCGGCAACGGCTCGTCGTCGTTCCGCCGCGAGAAGTACGTGCCGAAAGGCGGACCCGACGGCGGCGACGGCGGCCGGGGCGGCGACGTGCGGCTGCGCGCCCGGCAGAACCTCACCAGCCTGATCGCGTTCCAGTTCAACGAGCGGTTCATCGCCGACGACGGCGTGCAGGGGCTAAGCAAGAAGCGCCACGGCAAGAACGGCGCAACGCTGACGATCGATGTGCCGATGGGCACGGTGGTCTGGGACGACGAGACCGGGGAGCAACTTGCCGACCTAACCGAACCGGACCAGACGGTCGTGGTTTGCCGGGGCGGCAAGGGCGGTCTGGGCAACGTCCACTTCAAGACCTCCGTCCATCAGGCCCCGCGCATCGCGGAACTGGGCGAGCCGGGATTCGAGCGCTGGCTGCGGCTGGAACTGCGGCTGATCGCCGATGTCGGGCTGGTCGGGCTGCCGAACGCCGGCAAATCGACGCTGCTCTCGGCGGCGACGCGGGCGCGGCCGAAGGTGGCCGACTACCCGTTCACGACGCTGGAGCCGCACCTCGGCGTGGTCGAGGTCGGCGGGCCGGGCGGGCAGGCGTTCGTCATGGCCGACATTCCGGGGCTGATCGAAGGCGCGGCGGACGGGGCTGGACTGGGGCACGAGTTCCTGCGGCACGTGTCGCGGACGAAGGTGCTGGTCCACGTCCTCGACGCGTCGGGCGGGCTGGAAGGGCGCGATCCGCTCGCCGATTTCGAGACGATCAACGAGGAGATCGCCTCCTACGACCCGGACATGACCGAGAAGGTCATGCTGGTGGCGCTGAACAAAATCGACATCCCGGAAGCGCAGGAAAACGTGCCGAAACTGCGCCGGGAACTGGAGCGGCGAGGCTACCGGGTGTTCGCGATCTCCGGCGTCACCGGCGAAGGCGTCCCGCCGCTGATGGAAGCGGTCGCCGGCGCGCTGCGCGATTTCGAGGAGCGCGAGCGCGAGGAGGCGAAGGAAGCCGAGCGCAAGGTGGTCTACCGGCTGCCCGAGGTGGACCGAAAGGCATGGAGCGTTTCGCGCATCTCGAAACACCACTTCGCGGTGACGGGCGTTGGCATTGAGCGCTTCACGAAGATGACGAACTTCGACAACGAGGAAGGCGCCGAGCGGTTCCAGCGCGTACTGACGACCAGCGGCATCAGTGCGGAACTGGAAAAGCAGGGCATCCTGCCGGGGGATATCGTCCACATCGCCGGCCACGAACTGGTTTGGGGCGAAGAGGACGAACTGGAAGGGTATTGACCGGCGCCTCGTCTGCACTGAGTGGCCGGTGCGCGGTTTGGTGATTTCCGCGACCGGAACGGCTGCGATTGATGCCGTCACCCGGTGTATGTCGCGGGCACAGAACTGGAGAAGTTCGCCGACCGTTGTGCGAGCGATTCGAGCGTCGTCGCAGGGGAGGGACCCGTGCCCTTCCTCGTTCTCTACCCGTCCTCTTCGAAACCGGCGCGGAGTTGGCTATCCCGCATCGGCATGTTCCCGTCGAGGGAGGGCACGGGTCCCTCCCCTGCGACGACGCCACGGGCGGCGGACAATCGGCCACGTCGAGATCCGCGTCAGTCCCGGTACGAACCCGGCAGCAACTCGGCGATGGCGGCCATGATCCGCTCCGTCGCGTCCTGAGACGACAGGCGGGACGTGCCGGCGTCCGGCAGGATCACGCGCGGAGCCCCGAACCGGATGGTCGCGCCGGGACCGCCGGGCAGTTTGTCGGTGCCGGTGATTGCCGCCGGCAGGAGCGGCGCGCCGCTACGGAGCAGGATGAGCCCGGCGCCGGGCTGCCCGGGGCCGAGCCGCCCGGTGCGCGAGCGGGTGCCTTCCGGGAACATCGCGACCGCGTGCCCCTCGGCGAGGAGGGTCTCGGCGTAGCGGATGGCCGCGCGGTCGGCCTTGCCGCGATCGACCGGGAACGCGCCTGCCCAGCGGATGAGGCCGCCGAACGCCGCATTCCCGAACAATTCGCGCTTGGCCATGAAGTAGAGGACCCGCGGAAACGCCATCGCCAGCAGGATCGGATCGGCGTTGTGCAGGTGGTTCGCGGCGACCAGCACGGGGCCGGATGCCGGAACGTTCTCCAGCCCTTCGATGCGGAGGCGGACCAGGGGCTTGGCCAGCCCGATCAAGCCGGCGCGAACGACGGTGCGCGGTCGGCCGCGAAGCGTCCCGTTCGTCAGGTCGCTCCGTTCGCTCATGCCCGGTTGGTCAGCGCGCCGCGAGCATCCGCCACCGCCGCCCAGCGCTCGCGGGCGGTGCTCTCGATGCTCGCGGCGACCTGCTCGATGGTGCGCCCGTCCGTGTTGACGCGCACGGCGTCGGCGGCCGCCCGCAGCGGGGCGGTGGCGCGCGAGGAATCCGACGCGTCACGCTTGCGGATGTCGGCGAGGACGGCGTCGAAATCCGGCTCCAGCCCGCGGCCGGCGAGTTCCTCGCAACGGCGGCGCGCCCGCTCCTCGGCCGAAGCGTCGAGGTAGATCTTGACGCCCGCGTCGGGCACGACGACGGTGCCGATGTCGCGGCCGACCATCACGACCGGGCCGCCTTCGGCGATGCGCCGCTGGTGGTCGAGCAGCGCCTCGCGCACGACCGGGTGCCCGGCGACGGGGGAGACGGCGCGATCGACGGCGGGATCGCGGATCGCCCAGGTCACGTCTTCGCCGTCGAGGCGGACGTCGGCCAGCCTGCCGTCGGCGACCGAGGGCGGCAGCAGGTCGATGTCGATGGACCGGGCGAGCGCGCCCAGAGCCGCCGCGTCGTCCGGCGCCACGCCGGCGCGCAGGGCGGCGAGCGTCAGCGCGCGGTACAGCGAGCCGGTATCGAAGAGCAGGGCAGGGAGGCGCTCGGCGAGCAGCCGCGCGACCGTCGATTTCCCTGCGGCGGCCGGGCCGTCGATGGCAACGACATGCAGGTGGCGGTGGGGCTGGCGGGGGTTAGTCACGATCGTCCCGCCGGGCGCGAGTCGGCTGCCGGTCGTTCCTCGTTCGGCGTGGTCCACCACGATTCGCATCGGTTCCAGAACCCCGGTTCGGTGTCGCGTCGCCCGGTGAGTCGGGATAGGCGCGTCGCCGTCCCGATTGGTCGTCGCTGCGCTGGCCACCGGTGCGGGTCGGACTGGCGGAGTCGCCACGCGGGCCGTCGGCGCCAGTTCCGCGTCCGGGCCGTGCCGGTTTGCGGGCACCGGAATCGCGAGGCGGGCGAGCCGGCTCCGGTCGCCGCTCACCCGCCGGTCCAACAGAATCCCGCGAGGGGTCGGTCGCGGTCACCACCTCTGGGTCGTTGCTTCGTTCGGCCGAACCACGGTCGAGGCGGCGGGGCGTCGTGGTGCGCTTCGCACTTGCGCGGGCTACGGGCTTGGGGCGGCCCGATTTCGTCGCCGCGCCGACGTGGGACGCTTCGGCGGTGTCGAGGCGCACGGCCTGCAGCAGCGAGGTCAGTTCGCCGCCGGAAAGTTCGCGCCAGCCGCCCAGCGGGATCGAGCCGAGCGCCAGTGGCCCGATCCGGACGCGGCGGAGTTTGGTCACCGGGATGCCGACTTCTTCCATCATGCGCCGCACGACACGATTGAGCCCTTCGTGCACGGTGATGGTCAGCAGCGCGCCGTCCCGCGTTTCGCGCAGGATGCGGAACTCGTCGGGCACCACCAGCCGGCGGTCGATCGAGACGCCGGCGCGAACCCGGGCCATGACCGCCTCCGGAGGGCGGGCCGGGGTGAGGATCGTGTACTCCTTGGCGAGTTTGTAGCGAGGGTGCATCACCCGATGGGCGACGTCGCCGTCGTTGGTGAGCAGCAACAGGCCCTCGGTCTCGCGATCGAGGCGACCAACCGGGTAGACGCGCTCGCGGGCCGGAACGAGGCTCATGACCGTGTCGCGGCCCTTTTCGTCGCTGGTGGTGGTAATGAAGCCGCCCGGTTTGTTGAGCATGATGTAGCGCGGCGCTTCGGCCCGCACCAGCCGGCCATCGACCCGGATCTGGGCCGTCGGCGCGACGCGGGTGCCGAGTTCGGTCACCGTTTCGCCGTCCACGCTGACGCGCCCGGCGCGGATGAGGTCCTCCGCCTTGCGTCGGGAGGCGACCCCGCGGGCGGCGAGGACACGTTGCAGTCGCTCGTTGGCGTCGATGGCGCGTTCTCCGCTGGGCGGCGTTCAGGCCGCCGGCTGCTCGCCGGCAGCGAACCCGGCTTGCTGGACCTGCCGCTCCGCGAGCAGGTCGGGACCGACGAGCAATAGTACCGTGCCCACCGGTTCGCCGGGGTTGGCGGGCGGCCCGAGCCGCAGCCGGTAGGCGAGGTCGGCGGCGCGGTCGGCGGGCACGGGTACGCTCCCGGATGCGGGCAGCACCGCGCCCCACGCCGCCAGTTCTTCGGGCAAGCCGGGGACGACGCCAGGCGCGGCGGGATCGACCCACACGTAATCGGTCTCGATGGCCGCCAGCATCCCGCGCATGTCGGCCCAGCGGGCGGGGCTGACCGGGACGCCGTTTTCGTACGAGAGCGGGCTGCCGAGCACGACCGAGACGATCAGGTTCTCGCCTTCGCGGGTGGCGACGACGAGGCAGCCGCCGGCCTCGGGGAGCGAGCCGGTCTTGATCCCGACGGCGGTGCCGTCCACCAGCATGTCGTTGGTGGTGAAGATCTCGTACCCCTCCGGCCGGATGGCCGAAGGCAGGGTGAGGCGCGCGGTGCCGACGATCTCGGCGAAGAGCGGGTCCTCCATCGCCACGGCGGCCAGCAGGGCGAGATCGCGGGCGCTGATCCGCTGGTCGTCGGCGAACATCCCGGTCGGGTTCGCGAAATTGGCCGTCGTGGCCCCGAGATCGGCGGACATGCGGTTCATCTCGGCGACGAACGCGGCGGCCGGGTCGCCGTCCGCGCCGCCGGGGAGCGAAGCGCCGACGTGGCGCGCCAGGGCCAGCGCGGCGTCGTTGCCGGAGGGGATCATCAACCCGTAGAGCAAGTCGCGCACGGTCAGTACGTCCCCGGCGACCAACCCGACGCGCGATTGCGACTCGTCCACGATGTCGGATTCGAGGATGGCGATCGTGTCGTCGAGGTTGCCGTGCTCCAGCACCACCAGCGCAGTGACGATCTTGGTCAGGCTGGCCGGCGGCAGCGGCTCGTCGGCATTGAGGGCCAACAGCGGCACGTCAGCCGTTGCGTCGAACGCGTAGGCGGCGCCGGCGGTCAGCGGCGGCGGCTCCAGGGCCGGCCACGGCTCCGGGGTCCACGAAGACGCGTCGGCGAGGTTCGCCGCCGCCCCGTGGCCCACGGCAGCGATGACCACGATCAGCACGAGGATCGCGCGCACGCAGAATCCCGAGCGCGACAAAGCCGCAACAATCCGTTTCGTCACCGCGAACGTGCCCCTCCGGGCGGCGGTCACCGCCCCGTGCTGGGGTACAATCGACGCATGCACACACGCGTCCTGACCCCGGCTCCCCCGCCGGATTGTACCCCCACGCACGCCGCGGTTCGGGTGGCGGCAAT
This sequence comes from Chloroflexota bacterium, assembly GCA_023423795.1. GTDB lineage: Bacteria > Chloroflexota > Chloroflexia > Thermomicrobiales > UBA6265 > CADCWF01. The sequence goes on from JAFAEX010000098.1 coordinate 61,284, forward strand.
CGGCGATCTCCACCTGCGCGACGATGCTCCGGTGTCGCTGCGCTGGTCGCTGCTGGCCGCGCGGGAGCAGGCGGATCTGCTCGTGATCGCCGGCGACATCACCGAGAGCGGGCGCGTGGCCGAGGCGGAGGTCGCGGCGCGGTTGCTGGCCGACCTGGGGATGCCGGTCGTCGCGGTGCTGGGCAACCACGACCGCCGTGGGCTGCGGCGGGGCGCGTTCCGGCAGGCGCTGACGGCGGCGGGGATCTTCCTGCTGGACGGGGACGCGCTCGAACTGCCGACCGCCTGCGGGGTACGGGTGGGGATCGCCGGCACGCCGGGATGCGGCGGCGGCTTCTGGTCGGACAACCACGCCGCGATGCCGCACGGCCGGGCGTTCAAGGCGCTGGCCGTGCGCGCCCGACGCGAATGCGCCCGGCTCGACCGTGCGCTCGCCGCGCTGGAAGCGCCGGTCCGCATCGCGGTGACGCATTTCGCGCCGACGCCGAGCACGCTCGGAGACGAACCGGCCGCCAAGTGGTGGATGCTCGGCAACGCCGAACTGGGCCGGGTCATCGACACGCACGCGGTGGACCTGGTGCTTCATGGGCACGCCCACGCGGGAGCGCCGCTCGGCCGCACGAAGGGCGGGGTACCGGTGCGCAACGTCGCGCTGCCGGTGAACGGCGGGCTGGTGATGGTGCCGATCCTCGCCCGTCCGCCCGTTCCGGCGCCGGTGCTCGTGCCCGAGATCGTCGCCGGAGCGGTGCTGTGAGCGGCCGGCGGGAACGACCGCAGGTGAAGATCGCCGCACCAGCGGCGGCCAGCGCCCCGATCCGGCTGGACCGGCTCGTCAACCCATACGGCGCGTCGCCGTTGGTGGCGGAATCGCTGGCGGCAGCCGACGACCTCCACCGCGACCCGGACCGGCTGCTGCCCGTGCTGCACCGGCGGCTCGCCGCGCAGTCGGGCGTGCCGGCCGGCTGGGTGCGGCCGGCGAACGGGATCGACGAGGTCATCAACGCGGCGATCGCCGGGGCGGGCGAAGGTCCGCTGGTGGTCTTCCCGCCGGGGAACGATCCGGCGGGGGAGCAACCATCGGCTGGCCGGGAACGGATCGATGTCTGGCGCAGTCAGGCCTTCCTGCCGGCGCTGGACCCGGAAACGGCCGCCGAGTTGCCGCGCGACGGTATCGCGGTCCTCACGTCGCCGCACGACCCGTCCGGCGCGCTGCTGCCGGTGCAGGACGCGGTGCGGTTGGCGCGGTCGTGCAAATGGGTGTTCATCGACGAGCGCTGCGGCGGTTTCGGCCCGCGCTCGTTCTCCCGCCTCGCCCGCGAGTTCGACAACGTGGTGGTGTTCCAGACGCTGGAAACGTGGGCGGGGTTGTCGGCCTTCCCGGTTGGCTGGGCGGTTGGGTCGCCGCGCGCGCTGGACCGCATCTTTGCGGACTCCGTGCGCCCCGTTTCGGCCGGGGCAGCGGTGGCGGCGCTGGCGACGCTCGACGACATGCCCGGGGTGCTGGCGAACGTGCGCCGTGTGCGCGACGAGCGCTCCCGGTTGTTCCGCATGCTGCGAAAACTGAACATGGTCCAGCCGATGCCGTCGTGGGCCGGGTTCGTGCTCGCGCGCGCCACCCGCTCGACCGGGGACGAATTGGCCGAGCAACTGCGACAGCGCGGCATCCTCGTCCTCCGGCCGTCCGGCCCGGCGCTCGAAGACGTGCTGCGAATCAGCGCCGGGCGGCCGTCGGACACCGATGCCCTGCAACGAGCGCTGGTGGAGGCCGGACTCGTCATCTGATCCCGAATCGGGGATGCCCGCCCGTCCGTCCGCGCCGGAACTGAGGCAAGATTCAGCACCCGTCCGGCATTGGCCCTTCGTCATCCCGAGCCTGTCGGGGGATTTCGTTTCCGCCTCGGCACATTGGACGACGAGATCCCTCGACAGGCTCGGGATGACGAGGGGCGGGCGGCCTCGGGAAAGGCGTGGCGTCATGCATGCCGCCGTTGGACCGAGCCGACGGCATGGTGCGCTCACCTTTTCCCAGAATTGTTTTGGTGTTTATTCGGTATTTGTTCGGTCGCACGCAAGCGCGTACGTACGCGGCAAATAGGGCGATTTCGGGTTTATTCGCTCCCCCCTGGCCCTCTGGAAGCTCGGCACGGCGCCCGACGAACCCGAGCAGGCTTCCCCACGCCGCGCCGGAGCGCAGCCGGTAAACGCTGGTTCCGGTCGAGGTCGGTTCGACCGGATTCGGTCGCGTCCCTGGCCGGGATAGCGCGCGCATAAGCGAGAATCGGCACGACCGATGGTCGCCCCGGCGCCGCTGCCGCGACGCAGGGTGTGGGAGGCAGGCCGAACAAACCGGGTTTCCGCATGGATATGCGGAAACCCGGACCGCAAAAATACCGAATAAACGCCGAATCAATACCGAATAAACTCGGTGCCGAGGCGGCGGGTGATTGCCCACGCTCGCGGCAACGAGGCGACCCGGCGCGCTTCGCACCCAATTCCGCTGTCATCCAGAGCCGGCGCTATTTTGAAACGGGCTCTGGTCTCGTCTCCGGTGAACGAGCCCGCGACAGGAGCGGGTCACTACCCCTCGCCGAGGGCGGCGCGCTGGTGGGCGAAGAGGTCGGTGAGGCCCAGTTCGGCCAGCAGGAGCAGTGAGTCGAGCGCTTCACGATTGAACGGCGCGCCCTCGGCGGTGGTCTGGATCTCGACGAACTCGCCGGCGGAGGTCATCACGACGTTGGCATCGACGTCGGCCCCGGCGTCCTCGGCGTAGGTGAGGTCGAGGACGGGCACGCCCTTGGCGATGCCGACACTGACGGCGGCCACCTGCGAGCGTATCGGGTTGCGCTTGACCGCGCCGCTTCCCTGCAATCCGCGACAGGCGATGGCGAGAGCCACCCACGCGCCGGTGATGGCGGCGCAACGGGTGCCGGCGTCGGCTTGCAGCACGTCGCAGTCGAGGATGATCTGGCGCTCGCCGAGGGCCTTCAGGTCCACCACGGCGCGCAGGGAACGGCCGATGAGCCGCTGGATCTCCACGGTGCGGCCGCCCTGCTTGCCGGCGACCGCCTCGCGGTTCGTTCGCGTCGGGGTGGAGCGGGGGAGCATCGCGTACTCGGCGGTCACCCAGCCCTGGCCGCGGCCCATCAGCCAGCGGGGCAGGCGGTCCTCGACGGTGGCGGTGCAGAGCACCCGCGTACTGCCCTGGGTGATGAGCGCGGACCCTTCGGCGAAGGGCGCAGCGCCGGGTAGGATCTCGACCGGGCGCAGCGCGTCCGCGGCGCGGCCGTCGGGCCGTCCGTTCGCTCGTCCACCGCTCACGCGTCCTCTCCTTCGTAGATCGCCCGGATTCGCGCCAGCCGCTCGCGGGCCTCGCGTTCGAACCCACGGCCGGTCGGCTCGTAGTAGCGGCGCCCAGCGAGGTTGTCCGGCAGGTTCTGCTGGGCCACGACGCCGCCCTCGAAATCGTGGGCGTACTTGTAGCCCTTGCCGTAGCCGGCGTCGCGCATCAGCCCGGTAGGGGCGTTGCGGAGGTGGAGCGGTACGGGATCGTTGCGCGTGGCGGCGACGTCGGCGGCGGCGGCCTTGTAGCCGGCGTAGACGGCGTTGCTCTTCGGGGCGAGCGCGAGGTAGACGGCGAGTTCGGCCAGCGCCAGCGCGCCCTCGGGCATGCCGAGGAAGTGGACCGACTGCTGGGCCGCCATCGCGAGCGGGAGGGCCTGCGGGTCCGCCAGCCCGACATCCTCGCTGGCGAAGCGGACGAGGCGGCGCGCGACGTAGAGCGGGTCGTCGCCGCGCTCAAGCATGCGCGCCAGCCAGTAGAGTGCGGCGTCGGGGTCGGAGCCGCGCAGGACCTTGTGCAGCGCCGAGATCGCGTCGAAGTGGTCGTCGCCGGACTTGTCGTAGGTCGCGGCCCGGCGCTGGGCCGCCTGCGCGACCATCTCCAGAGAGATGGCGCCGCCCTTGTCGGCCGGAACGGATGCCCATTCGAGCGTGTTGAGCGCCCAGCGGGCATCGCCGTTCGCGAAGTTGACGACCAGGTCGAGGGCGTCGTCGTCGATGGACAGGTTCAACGCGCCGAGACCGCGCTCGCGGTCGCCAAGCGCCCGCAGCACGAGTTGCCGCACATCCTCGTCTTCCAGCGCCTTGAGGATGACGACGTGGGAACGGGACAGGAGCGGGGCGTTGACCTCAAACGAGGGGTTCTCGGTCGTGGCCCCGATGAGGACGACGGTGCCGTCCTCGACGTGGGGCAGCAGGGCGTCCTGCTGGGACTTGTTGAAGCGGTGGATCTCGTCGATGAACAGGACGGTGCGCTGGCCGTGCATCCCGAGGCGGTCCTGCGCTTCCTTGACGGTGGCGCGGATGTCGGCGACGCCGGAGGTCACGGCCGAAAGCGACGCGAAGTGGGATTTCGTGCTGGCGGCGACGATCCGGGCGAGCGTGGTCTTGCCCGCGCCGGGCGGTCCCCAGAGGACGATGGAGGACAGCCGGTCCTGCTCGATCGCCCGGCGCAGCAGGGTTCCCGGGCCGATCACGTCTCGATGGCCGACGATCTCGTCGAGCGTTCGCGGGCGCATGCGCGCCGCCAGCGGCGCCCGCCGCGCCACCTGCTGCTGGCGGTGCGCCTCGAACAGGTCCATGCGGCGCGGTGCTCCCCGCGGCCCGGCGGCTTATACCCCCGAGAGCCGGTCGATTTCGTCGTTCAGTTCGGCCATCCGCCGCTCGGCGTCGGCGCGGGAAGCGACCCTGAGGTCGTCCATCTCTTCGAGCAGGTCTTCCAGCCGGTCGAGTTCGTCGAGCAGCGGGTAGAGCGCGGCATCGGTGGCTTTACCGTTGTCGGGCATGTGGGGTCCCCGGTGGCGTCAGGCAGTGAAGACGAGGGCGACGAAGCAGAGCGCGCTGACGAGCCCGAACTCGACGAGGTCGCGCATCCGCAACGCGCGCTGGGTGGCGGCCAGCAGGATGCCGGCCGCAAGGTAGAAGACAACCAGCAGGATCGCGCCCCCGGTCCAGCCGTGGGTGAGCCACCAGTTGAGCGGGATAATCGCCTGCGCCAGCACGAACCCGCCGACGATCGCGTAGAGGACACGGCGCTCACGCGGGGCGTTGCCGCGTTCCAGCGATTCCAGCGTCAGCAACCCGCCGATCAGGCCGACGAGCACGACGCCGACCGGCGTGGGCAACTTGTTGAGGTAGACGGCGCTGAGGGCGAGGAACGCGACGAAATGCACGACGAAGGCGTGCACGGTGATGGCGGCGCGGCGAGCCGAATCGCCGGAGTCGTCGAGCAGGTCGCGCGCAAGCAGGGCGCCGGCGTTGCCGAGGAACGCGACGACCGGGCCGACCGCGATCATCACGGCGTTGTGGAACGTGGCGACGAGCAGCACGGCGGCGGCGGTCGCCACGGTGGGCACGATCCAGGCGGTCGGCAGCGCGTCTGGCGAGCGGCGGGCGACGCCGCTACCGCGTGCGGCCAACTTCTCGGCCACCTGCGCGCCGACGCCCGAGCCAATGATGACGAGGACGCCGACGATCCAGAACAGGGCGTTGGTCGTTTGCAGGATGGGGATGCGGTTCGGCCGGGGCTGGCCCGTCGCGTAGATCGCCAGCACGAGCACGACCGCCGAGGCGAAGATCGCCACCAGCAGGCCCATGCCGGAGCCGGGCTGATCGACCGGCTGCGCGCCGGCGGCCGGTGGGCCGAGATCGGGCCGGATCGGGACGCCGGACGGGGTGGTCGCGCCATCGGCCGGCGTCGCCTCGTCGTCGGCCTCGCTGGCGAGGTCGTCGGCAGGCGCCGCCAGTTCCGAATTGCGACCGCGCCGGAACCCCGGCGAAAACCGCGAAGTGCCCACGTTGCGTCCGTCCCCCGTCGGCCGGTTCCCCGGGGCCATCCTATCCCGAATCGCGCGGCGCGGCCAAGGACATCAGTCCATTCCCGCGAGGATCTCCGCCCAGGCGGCCTCGATCGTCTCGCGGGGAACGGGGCCTTCGCGCAGGATGGAGATGCCGTTCGTGGTCACGGCGACGACGGTGGAAGCGCTGCCGCCGGGGCAGGAGCCGCCGTCGAGCAGGATGTCGAGTTCCGGGCCGATCGCGGCCGCCACCTCGGCGGCGGTGCGGGCGGGGTCTTCGCCGGACCGGTTGGCGCTGGTCGCCGCCAGCGAGCCACCGGCGCGGGAGATCACCTCGATGGCGAGGAAGTGCGACGGGACGCGGACGCCGACCGTCGCCCGCCCGCGCTCGTCGCGGCCGAGCACCTCGGGCGGCAGGCCGTCGCGGGCCGGGACGACGAGCGTGAACGGTCCCGGCCAGAACCGGCTCGCCAGCGCGGTCAGGCGCTGCCCGTCCTCGTCCGAGAGCGCGGCGACGTCGCGCAGGTTGCGGGGCGAGGCGAGGAGGACCGGCAGCGGCTTGCCGTCCGGGCGGCGCTTGATCGACTGGATGCGCGCCACCGCCGCCGGGTGGGCGAGCGATCCGGCGAGGGCGTAGACGGTGTCGGTCGGGAAGGCGACGACGCCGCCCTCGGCCACCTGCTCGGCGGTCCATTCGATGGCCCGCGGCGCGGACGGATCGAGGATGACTTGCCGGTTGCGCGGGCGGTCCGGCGCGTCGTCGAGTCGGGAGGGGATGTCGCTCACGCGGGGCTCCTCGCCGGCCGGGCAGTTCGCGCACCGGCCGATCCGATAGGGCGTTGAACGATCAGAGGGCCGACTTGATCTGCGCGGCGACCGCCGCGGTGATGCCCGGCACGGCCAGCAACTCCTCGACCGACGCTTCGCGGATGGCCTTCACCGAGCCGAACTTCTTGAGCAGCGCCTGCCGCCGTTTCGGCCCGACGCCGGGCACGTCGTCGAGTTTGGAATGGAGCGCGGCTTTCGAACGCTTCTGGCGGTGGAAGGTGATGGCGAAGCGGTGGGCTTCGTCGCGGATGCGCTGGACGAGGAAGAGCGCCTGCGAATCGCGCGGCAGCAAGACCGAATCGGAGCGGCCGGGCAGGAACAGTTCCTCGTTTTCCTTCGCCAGCGCCGCGATTGGTTGCTCGGTCCAGCCGACCTCGTCGAGGGCGGCGAGGGCCGCGCCGAGTTGGCCCTTGCCGCCGTCCACGATCACGAGGTCGGGCAGGGCGGTCCACTTGCCGGCGTCGGTCGGCGTGTCCTCGCCCTCGGCCGGCTGGGTTCCCGCCTCGGCGGCCCGCTTGAAGCGGCGGCGGATGACCTCGGCCATGGAGGCGAAGTCGTTGCTGCCCTCGACCCCCTTGATCGCGAACTTGCGGTACTCCTTCTTGGCCGGGCGGCCGTCCTCGAAAACGACCATGCTGGCGACCGTGCTGGTGCCCTGCAGGTTGGAGATGTCGAAGCACTCGATGCGCCGGGGCAAGCGGGGCAATTCGAGCGCCTCGGCCAGTTCGGTCATGGCCGCGGTCATCTTCATCTCGTCGGAGAGGAACTTGAGGCGGCTCTGTTCGAGGTTTTCCTCGGCGCTCTTGGCGACCATCTCCACAAGTTTGCGCTTCTCGCCGCGGCGCGGCACCGCCAGTTCGACCTTGCCGCCGCGCTTGCTCGCCAGCCACTCGGCCAGCACCTCGGCGTCGCCGTCCGGCAGCGGGTGCTGGACGAGCACGGCCGAAGGAACGGTCGCCGCTTCGCCGTAGAACTGGCCGATGAAGCCGGAGAGGATCGCACCGGGTTCGTCGTCGATGCGGGCCTGCATCGGGAAGAACTCGGAGCCGAGGATCTTGCCGCCGCGCAAGAAGCCGACCTGCACACCGGCATCGCCGCCCGCGCCCTGCGCAACCGCGACGAGATCGGCGTTCGCGCCGTTGGGGCTGACGATCTTCTGCCGCTCGACGACGTGCTTGACCGCCGCGATGCGGTCGCGCAGTTCGGCGGCGCGCTCGAAGTTCCAGGCGTCGGCCGCCTGCGCCATCTCCTCTTCCAGCGGCGCGAGGATCTGCTCGGCGTGGCCGTCGAGGAACAGTGCGGTCTGCTCGATCGCCTTCATGTACTCCGGCCGCTCGACCGCCGAGATGCAGGGCGCGGTGCACTGGTGGAGGTGGTAGTAGAGGCAGACCTCGTCGTGGCCGGTGATCTTCTTGTCGCACTTGCGGTAGGTGAAGAGGCGGTTGAGCAGGTTCAGGGTGCGGTAGGCCGACCCGGCCGAGGTGTACGGCCCGAAGTAGCGCCCGCCGTCGTCAACGATCCGCCGGGTCATGATGACGCGGGGCCACTCCTCGTTCGTGATCTTGAGGTACGGGTACGTCTTGCTGTCCTTCAGCATGACGTTGTATTTGGGCTGGTAGCGCTTGATGAGTTCGTTCTCGAGGATCAGTGCTTCGGTGGCGGTGTCGGTGCGGATGACCTCGAAATCGACGATGTGCGACACCAGTTCCCGCGTCTTCGGGTCGTGGCCGCGCTGGGACTGGAAATAGGAGCGCACGCGGTCGCGCAGCCTGATGGCCTTGCCGACATAGATCACGTCCCCCCTGGCGTTCTTCATCAGGTAGACGCCGGGGGACGGGGCAAGGGCTCTGAGGCGGTCGGAAAAGTCGGGACGGGCGGGCGCGTTCACATGCCAAGTATAGCGGGACGGAAGGTCAGGCGACCTCGATGGGCCGCTCCCGGATGGCGCCATCGACGATCGAAAATCCCCGGATGACGGGCTGCTCCGGATCTTCGAGCGAGCAGATCAGGTAGCAGGCGTCCGGCCAAGCGGCGAGCGCCACGTCGGTCGCCGAGGGAAAGGCCACGCTGTGCGGGTGGGAGTGGTAGATCGCGACGATCTCCCAGTTCCGGCTGGGCAGCGTGCGGAACTCGAGTTCCATCAACTCGGCGGCGTCGGTTTCGTACAACTCGGTGCCCGGCGCGCGGTTCGTCAGCGGGAACGCCTCCTCGGCCGTGCCGTCCGGACCGGCGAGGACGCCGCAGCATTCCCGCGGCGCTTCGGCGCGGGCGTGGGCGACGATCGCTGACGCGAGGGTGCTGGAAAGCGCGAACGGCGGCGCGTCGCTCACGCGCCGCCTCCGGCCATCGCCGGGATGATGCCGATCTCGTCGCCGGCCTTGACCGGGGTCGCGATACCGTCGGCATCGCGGACGTTGACGCCGTTGACGAAGACGTTGACGAAGCGGCGGATCTCGCCGCCATCGTCGCGGACCTGCGCGCCTAGGCCGGGGTGGGCCGCTTCGAGCGCGTCGAGCACCGCGCCGACGGTCGCGCCGGACGCGCCGATGCGGGCCGCGCCGCCGGTGAAGCGGCGCAGCGGGGTAGGGATCAACACCTGGACGTCGCTGGTTCCGTCGCTCATCGCGCAATCGCTCCCGATGCGTTCAGGACGATGCCGGCGCTCCGGCATCCCACAATCCGGTCGAAAGGTACCGCGCCCCGCCGTCGCAGCCGATGACGACGATGTCGGCGGGTTCGCCGCGCGCGGCGAGATCATGCCCGAGGCTGACGGCGGCCGCGAGGTTGGCGCCGGACGAACTGCCGACGAACAACCCCTCGACGCGGGCGAGGCGGCGGGCGGCGTCAAAGGCGTCCTCGGTCTCGATGCCGAGGATTTCGTCGGGCAGCGTGGGGTCCCAGATGCCGGGCACGATCGCGGTCGGCAGGTGCTTCAGACCCTCGATACCGTGGAAGGCGGAGGCCGGCTGCACGCCGATGATCCGCGCGCGGCTCCGTTCGCGCAGAAACCGGCCGACACCGGTGAGGGTGCCGGTCGTGCCGAGGGCGGCGATGAAGTGGGTCAGGCTGCCGCCGGTTTGCCGCCAGATTTCCGGGCCGGTGGAGGAGACGTGGGCGGCGACGTTGGCCGGGTTGTTGTACTGGTCGGCGAAGAACGACCCGGTCGGATCGGCGGCGACCATCTCGCGCACGAGCCGGATCGCGCCGTCGGAGCCCTCGTAGGGGTCGCTGTAGATCACGTTCGCACCGTAGGCGACGAGGATGCGCTTGCGCTCCTCGGAGGCGGAGCCGGGAACGACGAGATTGACGGGTATGCCGAGGGCGGCGCCGAGCATGGCGTAGGCGATGCCGGTGTTGCCGGAGGTCGAATCGATCAGCGCCTGCCCCTGCCCGAGTTTCCCGGCGGCGATGGCGTGCCGCACGATGGAGAGGGCGGTGCGGTCCTTGATGGAACCGCCGGGGTTGGCCCATTCGCCCTTGATCCGGATGCGGATGGTGTCGGGCAAGCCCGCAGCGGCGCGGAAGCGGGCGAGGTCGAGCAACGGGGTTTCGCCGATGGCGCGCACGGCGGCCACGTCGTCGAGCGACGGCAGCGGGACCGGACCGTGCTCAACATCCCGATGCTGGAGGGTGGCGGACATTGGATGCTCCCTCGCCGCGGCGCGAGGAACGCGCAGTTCCTCATCAAGAAATCCAGTATCAGGCGGCGCGGGAGAGGAGTCAAGCCGGGCGGTGGGAGAGGTCAGGTGACTCCCAAGCGCGGTCGGATGGGCGCGACGAACGATTCGGCGGCGTCGCATGCCGTGAGGAAGCGGATTCCACTCGGCATGCGCACGCCGAGGTCGAGGTCAGTTGCGCGCTGGACGACGGGGCGCTCCCACGGCCCCGGCTCGTCGTCGTGCGGGTCTTCGGCGAGCAGTGCCTGTGCGACCAGTTCGGCGGCGATGAAGTCGGGAGTCACGACGGCGATCCCCTGATTGCCGCTGCGCCCGGCGAGCAGCACGAGGTCGGGGCGCAGGGGAGCGACGAGTTCGGCGGTTGCGCCCGGGTCGCCGCCGAACCGCGCCGCGAGCCGCTGGCGTGGATGGGCGAACTGCGCTAGCAGCGACAGCGGCGTCAGCGAACCGCGATCGGTCGGCAATGAGAGCGCCAGCACGCGGCCGCGGTCGAGCAGGTGGGCGGGCACGCGGACGCGGTCGAAGCGTTGCGCTCCCGCCGGCACGGGCAGTTCGCGCCAGTTGACGTCGCCGGAAACGAGGTCGCCGATTCCGCTTCGCGGCCGGGCGATAGGTGCTCGCTGGCCGGTCACGATCTGGGCGGCTTCGCGCAAGCCGCGCGGCGCGGGCGGCGGCGGCAGGAGCAGGATCGCCCCGTCAAGCGCCGGGATGCGGTCCCCGAGCAGCGCCAGTGCCGATTCGACGGCCGAGCGCGGATCGCCGGCACTCGCGACCGCGATGTGGGCGATCCCGCTTTCGCCTTCGCCGCCGCCATTCGTCGGCACGTCTTCGCCTCCCTCGGCTAAAAGATCGAGTGGGAAGGGTAGGATAGCCGCCGGTTCGCGATGATTGGCATCTGCGGCCGGTGACGAGATCAGCGGTATGGACTGTCCCGAGACGAACACGATGGCGAGAGCGGGCCGGGCATCGGCACGACGGGCACGATGATGACGCACTCCGGAGATGATGCGACGACCAATGTCGTCCGCCTTGCCGAGCCCGTATCGTTGCCGCTGACGTGCGCGCCGGTGGCGTGGGCGGCCGGCCGGTGGCCGTACGAGGAATGGCGCGACGGCCGATACTCGTGGGTCGGCTACGACGAGGGCAGGCTTGCCTGGCGGTCGGTCGGCCAGCACCCCGATGGGGTGGAGGTTAGGGGGACCGGGAATGCGGAAACCCATGCGCGGTGGGTGGCGCGGGTGTTCGCGCCGGCGCCGCTGGTGGATGCCTCCTCCGATCCGGTGATAGCCGGCATCGCCGGGCGCGCGACAAGCATGGCGGCGCTCTGCAACGGATCGCTGTTCGACGGCGCGGTGATGTCGATCGTCGGGCAGTCGATCTCCCTGGCATCCGCCGGGATCACCGCCGGGAGGCTGGCGGCGCTGTTCCACCCCGGCGTCGAACTCGCCGGACGCAGGATGTGGCCCCTGCCGAGTCCGGGCGACCTCGCCGATGCCGATGCAGCCTTCGTGCGCCGAAGCGGCGTCACCGGGAAGCGCGCCGAGGCCCTCGTGCGGCTTGGCCGGGCGTTTGCGGAAGGGGAGATCGCCGACCACCCCGGCGAGTGCGTCGGGGAGGCCGCGGCGGCGCTGCTTGCATTGCCGGGCATTGGTCCGTGGACGGTCGCCTCGGCGCTGCTCTGGGGCCTTGGCGAGCCGGATGCCTATCCGGCCGGGGATGCGGCGCTGCTTCGGGCAGCCCGGCGCGCCTACGGAAACCCGGAGATGGATCACGCGGCGCTGAACCGGTTGGCCGACGGCTGGCGTCCGGCGCGCGCGGTGGCGGCGCGGTTGCTGTGGCTCGACCTGTTCGGACCTGCGCCCGACGAGGGGTAGAGGATGGCGGCAAGAGCGGCGGCGTGGGAAGCGAACCCGGCCTACCCGGCGCGGGAGGCCATTGCGCTGGCAGCCGAGGCGGTGGGCGACAAACCGAAGGCGGCGATGTTCGACCTCGCCGACCGGGGGTACCGGTCGGTGTTCCAGCAACTGGTCTCCTGCGTCATCTCGATCCGGACGCGCGACGAGGAGTCGCTGCCGATCAGCATCCGCTTGTTCGATGCTGCGCCGTCGCCGGAGGCGGTCGCGGCGCTCGGCGAAGATGCGATTGCCGCGCTGATTGCGCCATCCACCTACGCCGAGCAGAAAGCGCCGCGCATCCGCGAGATCGCGCGGCGCACGGTGAACGAATTCGGCGGCGAACTGCCGTGCGATCCGGCGGTGCTGCAGGGATTTGCCGGCGTCGGGCCGAAGTGCGCGAACCTCGCGGCGGGCGTGGCCTGCGGCACACCGGTGGTGTCGGTTGACGTCCATGTCCACCGGGTGACCAATCGCTGGGGTCTCGTGCGAACGAACACGCCGGAGCGCACCGGCGAGGCGCTGGCGAGCGTGCTGCCGGACGACCTGAAGGTGGAGATCAACCGGGTGCTCGTGCCGTTCGGCAAGCACGTCTGCACGGGAGCGCGGCCGTGGTGTTCGCGCTGCCCGGTGCGGCCGATCTGCGCCCGCGTCGGGATAACGGATTCGCGCTGATTCCGGCGCGGGAACGGTGGATCTATGGCTCGAACCCGCGCACGACGCCCTGGAGCAACTGGCCGGATTCGGCCATGACGAAGCGGAGGCTGTCGAGGTAGACGAGGACCTCCATCAGCTCGGCCCCGTCGAGATGTTCGACCGCTTCCGCGAGGTCGCAACATTCGCGCAGGGCGGCCACGAGGTTGGTCCGCGCCTGTCCGCCGCGCGCGGCTATGGCGTCGTAGTCGTCGGTCATCGCACTGGCGCTCCTTCCAGAACGGTTGGCAGCCGCGTGATCCATCCGGCGGCTGCTTCGTAGCACGCGCCAAGCTCGAACAACCGGTCCTCGTTGCCGGGCCGGCCGGCGAGCTGGAGGCCGATTGGCAGCCCGTCCCGGTCGAAGCCGCAAAGGACGGCGAGGACCGGTTGCCCGGTGGCGTTGAAGGGCATCGTGAGGCGGGTGAAGCCGACGCCGGCGCCTTCGGAGGTGCCGTCGAGATGACGGATCAGCGGGTCGTCGGCGGGGACTGCGCCGGCGGGCAAGGTGGGCGCCAGCATCGCGTCGAGGCGGTGCGCGGCGAAGTGGCGGGCGACGGAATCGCGGGCCACCAGGCGAGCCCGCCGGGCGGCGTCGATCGCGGTAGCCGGGACGAGCCGGCCGGCGGCGGCGCGCACCTGCAAGTCCGGATTGAGCAGCGCGAGGCGTTCGGGATCGCCGGCAACCAGCGGCCAGACCGCATCCCCGGTTTCGGCCCGGTTGATGATGTAACCGGCCGCCCGCGCCGAAGCCGCGCCGTCCCAATCGGCATCGACGATCTCCGCGCCGAGGTCCGAGAACAGGCGGGCAGCCGCCTCGAGCGCGGCCGCGACGTCGGGATGCAGCCGGTCGAAGAAGTGGGCCTGCGGGAAACCGATCCGGGTTCCCCGGCACGCGCTGTCGTTCCTGGACCGCTGGGATGCAGCCGCGTGGTTCCCGCGCATGGCGGCCCAGCCGATCCGGGCGTCCTCGACGGTCCGGGCGAGCGGGCCGATCGTGTCGAGCGACGGCGACAGCGGGTGGACGCCCGCGACAGGCAGCGCGCCGAAGGCGGGTTTGAACCCGGCCACGCCGACGGCGGCCGCCGGGATGCGGACGCTGCCGCCGGTGTCGGAGCCGAGCGCGAGCAGACCCGCGCCGACGGCCACGGCGACCGCCGAACCGCCGGAGCTGCCGCCCGGCACGCGGGAAGGGTCCCACGGGTTGCGCGCCGGCGGGCTGAGGACCCCGGCCGCGAACTCCTGGGTGACGGTCTTGCCGAGCACGACGGCGCCGGCGTCCCGCAGACGCTGCACGACCGGGGCGTCTTCCGTCGCGGGCGGCGCGTCGGCGAGGAGCGCGGAGCCGCAGCGGGTGGGAAGCCCGGCCACGTCGATGATGTCCTTGACGGCGACCGGGATGCCGTGCAGCGGCCCGCGATCGACGCCGCGCGCGAGATCGTCGGCGGCGGCGCGGGCGGCCGCCATCGCCCGCTCGGCATCGACGGCGACCCAGGCGTGGAGGACGGGCTCGGTTGCCTCGATCTGGGCGAGGGCGGCGGCGACGACCTCACTCGGCCGGAGATCGCCGGACCGGTAAGCCGCGGCCGCGCTCGCGATGGTCAGGCTGGGAAGCGCGACAGCCTCGGTCACGACGGGCCTCCCTGCCGAGATCCTTCGTCCGGCCAGGCGGGATCGAACGGAGCGTCCGTATCCGGGTCCGGCGGCGGGACGATGCCGAGCATGGCGACGGCTTGCGCGATGTCGCCGAAGTACGCCGCGACGGCAGGGTCGGCGAACAGGGTGGGATCGACCCCGGCGGACGCGGCGAGGGCGACGACGGCGGGGGAGGGCTGGCCGGTCATGACGGCCGCTCCGGTTCCGGAGTGGTCGCGAACTCGACGAGGAGGTCGATGGTCGCTTCCACGTCGTTGAGGTCGATCGTTTCGACCGGGGTGTGGGTGTAGCGCGTCGGGTAGGTCAGCAGCGCGGCTTCCACGCCCCGCCGGATCAGCGACGCGCCATCGCTGCCGTAGAACTGGTAAACGGCGCGCTGGACGGGAACCGAGGCGCGGCCGCCCGCGGCGAGCAGTTCGTCGCACAGCCCGCGGGAGTAGTGGCAACTCGCGTCCTGGTAGACCACGGTCGGGCCTGCGCCGAGGGCGGCCGGGAAATCGCGCTTGTCCGGGCCGGGGTGGTCGCCGGTGAGGCCGACATCGAGTGCGATGGCACGGTCGAACCGGACTTCGTCGGCCAGGCTGGATGCGCCGATCAGGCCGTTTTCCTCCTGCACGGTGGAGGCGATCCAAAGTTCGTAGGCGAGGTTCGCGCCCTGCAACCGCTCGGCGGCGCAGGTGGCGATGGCCAGCGCGGCGCGGTCGTCCATCGCCTTGCCGACGGCGTTGCGCCCGATGCGGCGGGTGGGGGAGTTCCAGATCACGCGCGCGCCCGGCCCGATGCCCATCGCCTCTACGTCGGCGCGGGAGCGCGCGCCGACATCCACGAACCAGTCGTTCCAGTCGGCCCGGTCCTTTTCACGCAGCGAACCGCCGGTGACGTGGCCGGAGGCGACCGCGAAGACCCCTTCGACCGTGCCGGTGGACGTGACGACGAGGGCGGGTTGATAGAGCGGCATGAACCACTTGGGCGGTTTGCCGTCGGGGTTGCCGGCGTAGTACCAGAGGTGGAGGAAGCCGTCGTCGGTCACGCTCTTGACGACGAGGCAGAGTTCGTCGGCGTGGCCGAAGAGCAGCAACTTCGGCCCTTCGCCGCCGACGCGGGCGAGGACGTTGCCAACGCGCGTGCGCCGGACTTCGGGGAAGCGCGACCAGCGGTCGGCGAGCCAGTCCTGCACGGCGTCCTCGTGCCCGACCGGGCCGGGCAGGCCACACAGCGTTTCGATCAACCCGTAGAGATCCTCGGACGTTCCGGCCACGGTGCGTCGTTCCTCCGCGCGCGATTCGGCATGCATGGTGCGCGAGGATACGGGCGGGTGGGCCGGGCTGTAAACGATGCCTTGCTCGTAGCGTGACCGGGAAACGGCCCCAGCGCCCTTCCTGAGCCGAAAATGCGGGGTTCGCTCCTTGGATCGATCTGCAATTTGCGGTGTATTGTCCGCAATGCCGGGATTGAACGGGTCGCGTCCGGTGCGTTCGAGGGGGGATCATGCAGCGTTCGGGATTGAGGAACGTGTGCTCCGCGGTGGCGCTCGCCGCGTCAGTCGTCGTGGCTGGACTGGCGTCCGCAACGAACAGCGAGGCTCAGGCCGCCCACTGGCAGCCGACCAAGGGTCTCACGTGGGAGATCCAGATCAGTTCCACACCCAAGCGGATCAAGCCGGTGCAGGCCTACGACGTGGACCTGTTCGAGACGCCGCAGGCCAAGTTGAACGAGATCGAAGGACGCGGCATCAAGACGATCTGCTACTTCAGCGCCGGGTCCTACGAGCAGTGGCGGAGCGACGCGAAGCAACTCGCGCCGTATCGCGGCGCCAAGTTGAAGGGCTGGCCGGGCGAGTGGTGGATCGACATTCGGAAGCCTGAAGTCCGCGCGGTGATGGAAGCGCGACTCGATCTCGCGGCGCAGAAGGGCTGCGACGCGGTCGATCCGGACAACGTCGATGGGTACCAGAACAAGAACGGCCTCGGGCTAACGGCCGCCCACCAGGCCGATTACCTCAAGTTCCTCGCCGAAGAAGCGCATGAGCGCGGGATGGCGATCGGGCTGAAGAACTCGGTGGAACTCATTCCGCAGGTCGTCAACGACTTCGACTTCACCGTCAACGAGGAGTGCTTCGACTACCGCGAGTGCGGCACGCTCAAGCCGTTCATCGACGCCAACAAGCCGGTCCTCCAGATCCAGTACGGCGACAAGGCGAAGGACCGAAAGAAGGCAGCGAAAAAGTTCTGCAAGCAGGCCAACAACCTCGGGTTCTCGACCCTGATCAAGGGCTGGGACCTCGACGCGAAGGGCATCGACTGCACGAAGCGGTAGGACCGTTTCGCCAGTTGAAAGGAGCGCGGTCATGGCCACCGACGCGGCTCGCCGCAAGGACCTCAAGCAGCAGTACCGGGAAAACCCGCCGCAGGCCGGGGTCTACCGGATCGTGAACGAGGCGACCGGCAAGGCGCTGCTGAAGGCGACGGCGAACCTGCCGGCGGCGGCGAACCGGCTGGCGTTCGCGCAATCGACGGGTTCGCTGTCGGCGCTCGACCAGCGGCTGCGACGGGATTTGGGGGAGGCGGGCGTTTCGGCGCTCCGCTTCGAAATCCTCGACGTGCTGGAGGTGGAAGCGGGAACCGCGGGGGCGGACGTTGCCGGCGATCTCGACGCGCTGGAGGGCCTCTGGCGCGAGAAACTGGATCCGGCGACGCTCTACTGAGGTCCGGTTGCCAATCCTGAACGCAATGGCGACGGCCCGCGGGCAACCGGGGGCCGTCGTCGTGCGCGTGGTTTCGGTTGCCGCTGCTCGTTCGCGGTCAGGGGCAGGACTGGCCCGTGCAGGTTCCGAGATCGGCGAGCAATTGCCGGAGCCGGTCGGACTCGACGGGGTCGAGGGTCGGAGTATGCCCCGACCAGGTGGCGAGCATGTTGTCCAGTTCGTGCGGGTCGGTAGTGTGGTCGTAATACTCCCGCTCGCCGCCGTTCCACTCGACGTAAAGGAAGTCTGCTCCGCGCAGGCCGCGCCAGGCGATGTGCTCGAGCAGGAAGACGTCGCGTTCGTGGTTGTCCTGCAACGGGCGGCCGTCAGCCCACGGCAGATCGACACCGGCCGCCCGCGCGATCGTGGGCGCGATATCGACGTTACCGACGAGGCGGTTGTCGTTCGCGCCATCGCGGTCGAAGCCCGGGCCGGAGACGAGCATCGGGATCCGGATGCTGCCGTCGTAGGGAACCGCCTTGCCCTTGACGCGGTGTTCGCCGAGTTCGACGCCGTTGTCGGACAGGACGAAGAAAATCGTGTTGTCGAGGCGGCCGCTCTTCCTCACGGATTCGACGAGGTTGGCGACCATCAGATCGACGCTCTTGAGCGATTCGAGGCGGCGCTGGTTCTGGGAGCGAATCCACCGGTCGGGAACCCGGCTGGCGTTGCGGACGAAGGCCGGCTTGTCCGAGACGTCGGCCTCGTTGCGGGCGGGGTTGGGTTCGAGCGGCGTGCCGCGGTAATCGCCGGCGAACCGCTTTTCCGGCGTGCTCGGACCGTGCGGCGCGCGGCTGCTCAGGTAAAGGAAGAACGGGCCACGCGCGCTGGACACGAACGAACGTGCCTGCCGGGACTGTTCGGTGGTGTAGTACCGCTTGACCTTCTTGATCTTGCCGTTAACGCTCACTTTAAAGTTCGTGTAATCGAGCGTGAAGGTCATCCACCAGCGGTCCCAGCCCGGTGCGGCCCGCTTGGACCCGTACCCGTGGACGAACTTGCCGAACATGCCGGTGGTGTAGCCGGCCCGGTCGAGCGCGCTGGCGATCGTATTCGTCTTGTTCCGGAAGTTCCGCCAGCCGCCCTTCGATCCAGCATTCGCCCAGACCCCGCTGTTGTGGGGGTACTGCCCGCTCAGGATGGACACGCGCGACGGGCAGCAGACCGGGGTAGAAACGAAAAAGTTCGGGTACCAGGTGCCGTTGGGTTCGAGCAATTGTTTGGTGCGCGGCAGCGCCTTCCAGTCTTCTTCGCGCATGTCGTCCAGTAGGATCACGACGATGTTCGGCGATTCCGGCGCGGCGGCGACCCGGGCGATCGGAGCGACCAGGGTCGGCACGACGAGGACGAGGACGACGAGCAGGAGCGAACCGAGCGAACGAATCAAGGCGCCTTCCTGTAGACGTGCGTAATCGAGGGCGGTCGGCGCGAAACCGAAGCGCCCGGTTCAACCGGTCATGTGCAGGGATAACTGCCGCGATCAATTTTGCATTGATACCCGCGTGGTTGTCCAGAGCCGGATCGGCGTCGAGAAACGCGAACCGCCCATTTCGGAGCGAATCACCAAAATCGATGTCGTATCCATTGACAATCATCTGCCATATGGGTCCGGGGCTTCACGCGGCGAAGGAGCCAATCCGGCAGGATGCCATTGTCGGCAATTTTCCCTTGACATGCCGGCTCGCCGAAAGGCCGAGCGATGGACGGCCATGCGTTCGACTCGATCGTCCGCGCGCTCGCAGGAGGCGTCACCCGCCGCGGGGCGCTGGCCGGGGCGGTCGCCGCACTGCCGCCGTTCGCGTTGACCGCCACCCCGCGCCGCAACCGGCGGGGCCAGACGAGGCGGCGTGCGTCCCGAACGGCCGGCGCTGCGGCAAGGGATCGGGCAAGCGCGGGAAACCCTGCGCCAAGTGCTGCTCCCGGTTTTCGATCGTCCCGGGCAACGGCCAGACGAGGGTGTGCGGCAGCGACGCGCAGTGCGCCGACCTCGGTCCCGGGGCGTTGTGTCCGCCCGGGAGCGCCGGCTACGGCAGCCTGTGCGCATTGCCGCGCTGAGCGGTCCCGGCGCGTCACCCTCCGACCGTTGCCTGTTTTGCGGGCAAGGGAACTTATCCGCAATGTTTGGTTCTGGCGCAGGATCGCCCGAATACGCCCTGCTCCCGGCCCCGATCACGCGGTCGCGGCGGGCCGGATGAGCGGCGGCGTGGCAGCCGGCGCGCCCTCGCAACCGAGGTCGATACGGTCGGACCGGCGGCCGGCGGCGAAGGCTGCGCCGGACATCGCGGAGCGGCCCGCCGGCTGGACGACGTCGAGCCGCAGCGCACCGGATCCGCACGCCACCACGAGCGCGCCATCGACATGCAGCGCCGTCCCCGGTGCGTCGGCCGGCGATTCCTCGACCACGCTGGCCCTATGGATCTGGAGCGGCGTGCCCTCGACGGTCGTCCAGGCGCGCGGCCACGGCCACATGGCACGGACGCGGCGCTCGATGGCGTCCGCGCTATCTGTCCAAACGATCCATCCGTCGGCCTTCGCGATGGTGCGGGTTTCGGTCGCCCCGTCCACCGGTTGCGGGACGGGTGCGAGGTCCCCGGATACGTAGGCCGGGATGGCGTCGAGGGCGAGCGTGGCGCCGGCCTGCCCGAGCCGGGCCATCAAGGATTCGGTCGTGTCGTCGGGACGGATCGGCTCCTCGATCGTGGCGATGGCGGCGCCGGTGTCGAGGCCGGCATCCATCTTCATCAAGGTAATCCCGGTCACCTCGTCGCCGTTCAGGATCGCCGCCTGCACCGGGCTCGCCCCTCGGTACTTCGGAAGCAGCGACCCGTGCAGGTTGAGGCAGCCCAGCCGCGGCAGCGCGAGCGTCGCCTTGCCGAAAATCAGCCCGAATGCGGCGACGACGAAGAGATCGGCTTCGGCGGCGGCCAGCGGTTCGCGCGCTTCGGCCGTACGGAGCGATGCCGGCTGGTAGAGCGGCAACCCGAGCGCGTGCGCAGTCGCCGCCACCGCCGAGGATTCGAGTTTGCGCCCGCGGCCGGCGGGACGATCCGGCTGGGTGACGACGAGGCGGATATCGAAGCGGGAATCGCCGGTCAATGCCTCCAGCGCCGGCGCCGCGAAGGCGGGGGTTCCGAAGTAGACGACGCGGATCATTTTTCCTCCCGCCGGCGTGCTTGACCTGCGATGCCGCCGCTGCCCACAATCCCGCCCATGATCGCAGGTCGGGCAACCCTCCGGCAGCGCGTGCCCTCCCCCTTCACGCTCGCGCTGGCGGTCGTGTGGCTGGCCGCGCTTGCCCTCCGGCTCTACGGGCTGAACTGGGACGAAGGCCAGGATCTGCACCCGGACGAACTGTTCGTCGCCCGGATCGTGCTCGCCGATCGGATCGACCCCGGTTGGCCTCCCGACCTCGGCGCGCTGTTCGTGCCGGAGACCAGCCCGCTCAACCCCCGCTCGGTCGATCCCGTCACCGGCGAGTGGCGAGAATTCGCGTACGGGGCGCTCCCGCTGTTCATCACCGACGCCGTGGCCGGCGCCATGTCGCTGCTGAGTGGGATGGACTGGAACGCGGGCGAACGGGTCTATCTCGTCGGCCGGGTGCTGTCGGCGCTGCTCGATTCAGCGACGGTGCTGCTCGTCGCGGCGATGGCGTGGCGGTTCGGCGGTCAGGCCGCTGCGCTCGGGGCGGCGCTGGTGGCGGCGTTGACGCCGATGATGATCCAACTCGCCCACTTCTTCACGACCGATTCGTGGCTGACGTTCTTCGTGGCGGCCTGCCTGTTCCTGTGCCTGCGGGCGCTCGACCGGGGGACGGTTGCCATGCTGGCGGCGGCCGGGTTCGCGGCCGGCCTTGCGATGGCGACCAAGGGGAGCGTCTTCACGCTGTACGGGATCGTGGCGCTCACGGCATTGCTGCAGGTGCTGCGGCGGGCCGATCCGGACCCGGTGGCGGCGATCCTCGACCTCGCCCGGCGGATCGCGGCGTCGGGCATCGCGGCGCTGGCCGGGTTCGCGCTGTTCGAGCCGTACGCGCTGGCACGGCCCGCCGTCTACCTGCAGTCGCTGCGGACGCAGGCCGAGATCATGCGCGGGGATTTCGACGTGCCGTTCACCCGCGTCTACGTCGGGACGACCCTCTGGGACCCATTCTGGAACTGGTTTCGCTGGGGATACGGCCCGGCTGCGGCCCTGCTGGCGCTCGCCGGCATCTGGTTGCTCTTGCGGCGCGCGGCGGCGGACCGAGGCGGGCCGGCGTTGCCGCTGCTCGTCTGGCTGGCCGGATACGCGCTGGTCGTGGCGGCAGTGGAGGTACGGTTCCTTCGCTACCTCGCGCCGCTGACGCCGGTGCTGGCGGTGGCGGCCGGGGCGGCGCTGGCGCGGCTGCGCCACTGGTCGCTGCCGCGTCTGCCGTTGCTCGGCACGCGGGTCGCCGCCGCCACGATGGCGGTGATGGCGCTGTGGACCATGGCGTTCACCTCCGTCTACGCGGGCGAGCACCCGCGGCTGGCGGCATCGCGCTGGCTCTACGCGACGGCGCCGGCCGGGAGCGCGTTGACCGCCGAATACTGGGACGACGCGTTGCCCCGCGATTTCGGAATCGCGCTGTCGCCCGGCGCCTTCCGGTTCGCGACAATCCCGGTCGATCTCTACGGGGACCGCTCGCCGGCGGACGCGGCGCACGGCCTCTTCGAGACCCTGCGGGGGGTCGATTTCCTCATCGTGTCGTCCAACCGGGTGGAGTCCGGCGTCGGGGCCGCGCCGTGGCGCTACCCGGTGCAGAACGCCTTTTACCGGCTGCTCGACGAAGGCCGGCTCGGGTTCTCACTGGCGGCGTCGTGGGACAACCCGCCTCGGTTGGGTCCGCTGCGCTTCGGCGACGCGAGCGCCGACGAGTCATGGGTGAACTATGACCACCCGACGGTGCGGATCTACACCCGCGACGGCGACCTCGACCGCGCGGCGTGGAACGCGCAGTTCGCCTGGGCGGTCGCGCAGCCGTGGTCGCCGACCCGGCACGAGGTCGCGCCCTCGCTCCTGCTCGACGGCCCGGTGGGCGACCTGCCGGTCGTGGACGACGCGCGGTGGAGCGCGGGATTGACGGGAACGACAACCGGGGCGGTCGCCGTCTGGGTGGTGCTCCTGGTCGCGCTGCAACTGGCCGGATTGCCGCTGGCGCTCTGGCTGTTCCGGCCGTTCGCCGATCGCGGCTGGGGTCTCGCCCGCATGCTCGCCATCGTCGTCGCGGGCTACGTCGTCTGGCTGGGCGCCAGTCTCGGCGTCATCCAGTTCCGCGCGGTGTGGTGCGCGGCGGCGATCGCTGGGCTCGGTATCGCTGGTTGGTATGTCGCCGGGCGGCATGGCCGGATGGAGCGGCCGGTTCCGCAGCGCGCGACCGAGCGCGGCGCGGAGATCGCGTTCTGGAGCGTGTTCGCGCTCTTCCTGCTGTTCCGCTTCCTGAATCCGGACTCGTGGCACCCGATCTGGGGCGGCGAGAAGCCGATGGAATTCGCCCACCTCAACGCGACGCTCCGCAGCGCCAGTTTCCCGCCGTTCGACCCGTGGTTTTCCGACGGCGTCATCAACTACTACTACTACGGCCTCTACCTCGTGGCGTACCTCGCGAAACTGACCGGCATCCCGTCGGAGATCGCGTTCAACCTCGCCCAGCCGACGATGCTCGGCCTGCTGGCCTCGGCGCTCTTTTCCGTCGGGGCCGCGCTTGGGCGCGACCTCGGGAAGGGCCAGCGCGCCGGATTGCTGGCAGGAACCGCCGCCGTTGCTTTCGGCGTGCTGGTTGGCAATCTGTCCAGCGCGGTGCTGCTCGCGTCCCGGCGGGCGCCGCCGTTCGATTCGTTCGTCGATTGGGTGTGGAACGGCAGCCGGGCAATCGAGGGCGCGATCACCGAGTTCCCCTTCTTCACCGGCCTCTACGCCGACCTGCACGCCCACGTCGTGGCGCTTCCGGTCACGGTGCTGGCGATAGGGCTTTCGTACGCGATCGCGCGCGGCGACGGGCTGCGGATGGGTCGCGCCGCGTTTGCCGGCCGCCTCGCGGCGCTGGCGCTGGTGCTCGGCACGTTGAGCGCGACGAATGCGTGGGACGTACCGACCTACGCCGCGCTCGCGGTCGCGGCAGTGTGGATGGGAACTGCGCGGATCGAACCGTGGAGCCTCCGAATCGGGTGGTTCGCCGCCTCGGTCGCGGTGCTGGCGGTGGCGGCCTACGCGCTGTTCCTGCCGTTCCACGCCCATTTCGTCGCGCTGTTCGGGTCCCTGGCGCCGGTCCGCGAGCCGACCGATCCTCGGCAATGGGCGACGCACCTCGGCGGGCTCGCGGTGGTCAGCGCCGGCGGGTTGTTCGTCCTCTCCTCGCGGCGCGCCGCCGGGCGTGGGCTGAACCTCGCGACGACGGCACTGGCCGGCATCGTCGCGCTGACGGCCGGGCGGGTGGCCTGGAACCTCATCACCGGGAGTCCGCCGGAGTGGTTCGGGCCGGGCATGGCCGCGCTGGCGGCGGCGATCCTGCTGGCGGGTTCGTGGGACGCGCTGCCGGCCCGGACGAGCGTGGCGGAACGATGGGTCGATCGGCTGCCGGTGCTGCTCGGCGTCGCGCTCGCGTTCGCGGCGTTCGCGACCGGGCGCACCGTGCTCTCGATCGCGCTGGCGGCGCTGACGCTGTCGGCGACGGGGTGGCTGTTCGCCGGATCGACGCCGGCGCGGTTCGCCTGTTTGCTCTCGGCGGCAGCGTGGGGCGTCGTTGCGGGCGTGGAACTGGTCGTGGTCGCCGACGACCTGATCGGGACGACGGCGTACCGCATGAACACGGTGTTCAAATTCTACAACCAGGTCTGGGTCCTGCTCGTGCTCTCCGCGAGCGCGGGCATCGCGGCGGCGGCGATCCGGTTGGGCTCGCGGCGAGCGGCGACCGCCCGGGCAACGCAATCCGCATCGTGGGCGCGGGCGACGGTTGCGCTCGCCGTCGTCGTGCTGGTCGCATCGGCGGCCTATCCGGTGCTGGCGGTCCGGCCGCGGCTGGCGCAGCGTTTTCCCGAACCGCCGCCGGTGGGGACGCTGAACGGGCTCGACTGGATGGACACGGCCGCGCTGCCGTCGCTCGGGTTCGCCGGCGGAGCGATTTCCTATGCCGACGACCGGGCAGTAATCGACTGGTTCAATCGGGAGGTGTCCGGCACGCCGGTGGTCGCCGAGGCGTCGATCGGGCCGTACCGCTGCAACGGGTCGCGCATCTCCAGCGGGACCGGGCTGCCGACGATCCTGGGCTGGGAGCGGCACCAGCAGCAGCAGCGCCCGCTCGCGCAACTGGAGGGGCGCGCCTCCGACGTGGCCCGCCTGTACGCATCGACCGATCCCGAGGAGAAGGAAACGATCCTGCGCCGGTACGGCGTGGACTACGTGGTCGTTGGCGATCTCGAACGCGCCTACCCCATCGCCAACAACGAATGCCAGGCGACGGGTTCCGCCGAAGGAATCGCGGTGCTGGAAGGCATGGACGGTTCGGTGCTCGAAGAAGCGTTCCGGGTGGGGTCCACGGTCGTCTACCGCGTGCTGCCGCCGGCGAACGTCGTTAGCGGTCCGGGTGACGTGGCGTGACCGACGCCGAGGCGATCTTGCGCTGGCTGGCTGTCGTATCCCTGCTGGCGGTCGCGTTCGCGCCGCTCACGTGGTGGCTCTGCCGGCCGTTGCCGAGCCGGGGCGCGGGCGTCGTCGTGCCGCTGGCGCTGCTGGCCGCCGCCTGGCCGGGCTGGTTCGCGAGCACCGGGTTCGGGTTGCCGTTCGGGGCGTGGATGCCGTGGGCAGCCGCCGTCGCCTCGGGCGCGCTTGGATGGGCGCTGCTCCTGCGGCATCGTGCGGTAGACCGTCGCTGGCTCCTGTCGCTGGCGGTCGCCGCCGGGTGCTGGTTCCTCCTGTTCCTCGTCGAGGTGTGGGTTCGCGGGTTTACGCCGGACCTGACCGGCACCGAGAAACCGATGGACGCGGCCTTCCTGTCCGCCAGCGCGTGGGCGGGCACGATGCCGCCGGGCGATCCGTGGTTCGCCGGCCACCCGATCAACTACTACTACCTCGGGTACGTCCTGTTCGGGACCGTTGCGCGGATGGCCGGCGTGCCGGCGACGACGGCCTACAACCTCGCGATCCCGACGCTGTTCGCGTCCGCCTTCGTTGCGGCCGCGTGCTTCGGCTGGGATGCCGTGCGGCCGTGGCTCGGACGCCGGCTTGCGTTGGTGGCTGCCGCTGCGGCCGGGTTCGGACTGGCGGTTGCCGGGAACCTGTACGCGCCGCTGGCGATCCTGCGCCACGGGTGGGCCGCGATCGACGCCTGGTGGTGGGACGGCGCGGTCGGCTTCGGCTGGAGATCGAGCCGGATCGTTTGCGACGGACCGCGCGTCGAGGGCGCGTGCGCGTACCCGGCGGTGGAGACGATCAACGAGTTTCCGTTCTTCTCGTTTCTGCTGGCCGACCTCCATCCGCACGTCATGGCGCTGCCGCTGACGCTGCTCGTGCTGACGCTGGCCCTCGCCCGGCTCGCCGAAGGGCCGGTCGTGCGGCGGGGCTGGCACTGGGCGTGGCCGGTCGCCGCGGGCGCGAGCGCCTGGTCGTTGTACGCCGCGAACTCGTGGGATTTCCCCACGGTGTTCGTCGCGCTGCTCGGGGCGTCCTGGCTCGCCAACCGAACGCGACCACTTGCGGTCCTGCGCGAAGCCGTGCCGATGGTGGTCGCGGCGCTGGTGGCGTGGTTTCCGTTCTGGGCCGCGTTCGATCCGCCGACAGGCGCCGCCGCGGAATTGCCGGATGCCCTCACCGCGATCCCGGTCCTGCCGATGGTGTTCACGACCTTCGGGGTGCACACTGGGGAACGGACATCGCTCGGCGAGTTCGCGACCATCTTCGGCATTCCCCTCCTCCTCTGCGGCTGGCTGCTCGCCAGCGGCGTGGCGCGATCGCGCGACGGTGCCGACGAGGGTGGGTTCGCGCTGCCGCCGTGGCTCCTCGGCTTCGTCGGCGGGCTGGCAGTGCTGGCGGTGCTGCTGCGCGGCCCCGTGCTGCTGCTGGCGGGCGGATACGCGGCGCTGGCGGCGTGGCTGCTCGTGCGCGGGCGGCTCGACCCGCCGCGCACGGCGGCGGCGGCGCTCGTCGAGCTCGCCTCGATCCTGTGCGCCGGGGTGGAACTGCTCTACATCCGCGACATCTTCGACAACCGGATGAACACCCTGTTCAAGATCTACTACCAGGCGTGGACGCTGTACGCGCTGGCCGGGGCGATATCGCTGGCACTTCTCTGGTCGGCGGCGCGCGGCCGAGCACAACGAACGGGCCTGGCGCTGGCGACCGGGATCGCCGCGGCGGCGATGCTCGCCTATCCGGTTGTCGCGACCCGGCAATGGACGGGAGCGTTCGCCGAGCGGCGCGGCCTCGACGGCATCGCTTACGCGGTGGACGCGTACCCGGACGAGCACGCGGCGATCCTTTGGCTGCGGGAGCACGCGACCCCCGGCGACGTCCTGCTGGAGGCGGCGGGGTGTTCGTACCAACCGAACGGCGACCTGCCATTCAATCGGGTTTCGGCCTACACCGGCCTGCCGACGGTCATCGGCTGGGCGAACCACGAGCGCCAGTGGCGGGGAGGACAGCCGGACCTGCTGGAGGAGATCGCGCCGAGGCAGGCCGACGTGGCCAGGATCTTCGCCGAGCCGAACGGTGCGCTGGCGGACGAGTACGGCATCGACTGGCTCTACGTCGGCCGCTATGAGGCGGGCGATTGGAAACGGACCTGCGACGTGGCGGGACCGTACGCCGGAATCGACGAACCCGGGTTTCCCGGGCCGGGCTGGACCCTCGGGTTCGACAGCCCAACGGTGCGGATCTGGCAACGCGACCGGGGCGAATAGGCGGGCACGAGCGCGACGACGGCATTCCTGCGAGTTTCCGTGGGCGCGTGTCGATTCGGCGCGGGGCCGCTCGACAACCCGTCGAATGCCGGCGAACGGTCCGGATGCGGCGTGTTGATCCGAGGTGCGAGGACATGATCCAGAAGATCGCCCCGATGCTGTGGTTCGACGGCAAGGCCGAGGACGCGGCGGCGTTCTACGTTTCCGTCTTCCCCGATTCGACGGTGACGGACGTGCAGCGGTACGGCGAGGGCGGGCCGGGCGAACCGGGCAGCGCGATGGTGGTCGCCTTCGAACTGGCCGGGCAGGAGTTCACCGCGATCAACGGTGGCCCGCACTTCACCTTCAGCGAGGCCATTTCGTTCGTGATCGACTGCGGATCGCAGGACGAGGTCGATCGCTACTGGGACGCGCTCACCGACGGCGGCGAACCGGGCATGTGCGGCTGGCTGAAGGACCGCTACGGCGTATCGTGGCAGGTCGTGCCCCGGCGGCTGCACGAACTCATGCGCGACCCGGACGCCTCCCGCGCGAACCGGGTCGTGCAGGCCATGATGGGAATGCAGAAGATCGACATCGCCGAACTCGAGCGCGCCTACGCCGCGGAGGAGGTGCCGGCGTAGCAGCCGGATTCGGGTTCCCTTGTCATCCCGAGCGTGTCGAGGAATCTCGTCGTATCTCGACACCTCGACGTTTCGGCGCTGGTACGGGCTCCCTCGACAGGCTCGGGATAACGGAGGGCGGGATCTGTGAACCGGCTGGGGCAGTGCGCGACATCGCATGCGCGGCCCGGGCGATGCCGTTTGACCGGCCGGCGGCGACGTTCCTATACTCGTCCCGACGGGGTGTGGCGCAGCCGGTAGCGCGCGGCGTTTGGGACGCTGAGGTCGGAGGTTCGAGTCCTCTCACCCCGACCACGACGGGCAGCCGTGCTCCGGCGTCGAGCGAAGGGTGGCCGATGGGCGCGGCGGATGCGCAATTCGCGGCGCTGGTGGCGGACCCCGGCCGTCACGCCGCCGCCGATTTCTCCCCCGAATCCAACGTCCTGCTCGTTCTTTTCGGCGGCATCGCCGGCGGCGTCAGCATGCCGGTGTACGAGTTCTTCCGCGTCACCGAAGCGTATCCGGCGAAGCGGTTGTTCCTGCGCGATCCGCGCCGGGCCTGGTACCTGCGCGGCTTGCCCGGTGTCGGCGACGACGCGGCGGCGCTGGAGGCCGCGCTGGCAGAGACGATCCGGCA
Organism: Chloroflexota bacterium; assembly: GCA_023423795.1. GTDB lineage: Bacteria > Chloroflexota > Chloroflexia > Thermomicrobiales > UBA6265 > CADCWF01. The sequence goes on from JAFAEX010000098.1 coordinate 89,775, forward strand.
GAGCGGCTGCTCGCGGGTGGTGATGGCCGGGGCCTCCGCCGGCGGCTTCGCGGCGCTGCGGTTCGGCGCGCGGCTGGGCGCCGACCGCGTGCTCGCCTTCTCGCCCCAGACGTTCATCGACGCGACCCGCCGCGCGGATGCGGGCGACGACCGCTGGCCGGAGCAGATCGCGGCGCTCCATGCCGCCCTCGGCCCAGAGATCGCGGACTACGATGCGGCCGCGTCGGTCGCCGAGGCGCGAGGCGCGTCTTTCGGCATCCACGTCAGCACCGATGACAGCCTCGACCTCATCCACGCGCGCCGGCTCGCCGGGCTGCCCGGCGTGACGATCCACGAGCATGCCGGTGGCGGGCACAAGTTGGTCAAGTGGCTCAGGGACACCGGCGAACTGGCTCCCCTGCTTGCGGACGCCCTTGGTTCCGGTGAACAGAGTTCCTGATACCGCCCCGCCGCGGGTTCTCGCCGGCAGGTTGGGCTTCGCCGAATTCGGGTGTGCGGGGCGGATCGGTCTCCCCTATCCCGGTTGCTCGATCCGATAGCCGGTGAACGTGACCGCGAAGCCGCGATCCTCGGGAGACGCAGCCATCGGCCCGGCCAGCACCGTTTCGGGCATCGGGAGGTGGGCGACCCGAAGGGCGGTCCAGTCCGCTCCGGGCCTCGCCCAGAAGACCTCCAGGGTGTCGCTGCGGCGCACGACGCGGAACCGGACGCGCGGCGGCAGGTCGTCGAGCGGGCACATCGACCAGTCGGAGTAGTCGCGGGTGACGACCACGCTGGCGTGCTGGCGGCCATCGACGAACTCGATGCCGCACTTCATCCAGGTGGTTTCGTCCACCCGGACCACGAGACCGGCCTGATCGTAGAGCGTGCGGTACTCGCCGGCGACCTCGACCTCGGCGGCGAAATCGCCGGTAACGTGCTCGCCGTAGAAATGGCCGTTGTCGCGGACAAACCCGTAATGGGTCTTGCGCCAGAAGTCGCTGCCCGCATCGGTCGTCAGCGACAGGACGGTATCGGTCGCGGTCCAGACGGTCGGCTCGTTGAGCCAGGTTGCCATCGGTCGAGGCCTTTCATGGTGAGCGTGGCGCACCGGATTGCATCCCACGGGCCACGATCGAACCGTTTGCCCGGCAGGGCTTCGCGGCCGTAGAATAGATTGGCGCTGAGCGCGCGGGGGTAACTCAGTTGGTAGAGTTCCTGCCTTCCAAGCAGGCTGTCGCGGGTTCGAGTCCCGTCCCCCGCTCCACCGAAAACCACGGTTTCATGCGGTTTTTCGACCCGGGCGAGGTGTCCCGCCCGGGCCGCTTCGTGAGTCCGTGTGCCATCCGTGTGCCACGGACGGACAATGCTCCGTCCAATGGACACTTTTCGCACGGCCCGCAGCGCGGCAGACGCGGCAACGCCGGCAGGATACCCCGCCGGCGTCGCCGTTTCCGGAATCCTCCCGCCCCTGACACCGGCCGCTTTCCCGTCCCGCTGGGATGAGGCGGTTCGGTGGAACGAGCGCCGGGGCGCGGGATGGGCAGCAGGCGCTACCCGCTTCGGTCGATTGGGTGCCGCGACGGCGCGGCGGCCGGGGCCGGGCAGGGCGGTCACCGTGGGCGACTCTCGCCGCGTCGCCTGGTCGCGCTGCCGAGGCAGGGCCGGTGGGCTTCCACCCGGTCCCCGGCCGCCGCGCCCCCGCCGTTAGACCGGCGGCTTGCGACCGAGCAGCCGCTCGACCGTCGCCGGCGCGTAGACGTTGAATCGGATCAGCACGGCCGTGACGAGCGGCGCAACCACCGCCACGAACGTGAGGATTGCCTGCTCCTGGTCGGTCGTCAGCGCGCCGCCGAACGCCCGCCAGAGGCCGATCAGCGCCGCGATGACCGTCCCGATGATGACCGCCGGTTCCTTGCTCATGCCGCCTCGACCTCCTCGACCTTGCCGGCGTCCGACCTCAGCACGAGGCCGGCGAAAACCCAGTAGACGGCCCCGTCCGGCGCGTCGTGCCGCCGGATGAACGGGTAGTGCTCGCCGTCCCGTTTCCGGCACTCGGTCCATTTCGCGGTCACGATCCCCTTGCCGGTCAGGTCCGCGTGCTCGAACAGCGCCAGCGTCAGATCGTCGGGTTCCGGCGCCGGCGCGGGACCGCTCCCACCCGTGCCCAGCTTCGCCTTCGCCGCCATGATCGCCGGGCCGGGGCAGTGCGCCCGGTCCACCGAGTTGACCTGGAAGTGGCCGCCAACGTTGGCGAGCGGGATGCCCCATCGCTCCTGCCACCGCTCGGTCTGCCAGAGCCCGGCGTTTTCCTGCTCCGGTGTCAGCCCTTCGCCCTTGCGCCCTTCGAACTCGATCGTCAGGCTGACCCGGTTCGGGTCGCCGCCGCCGAGCGACGCCAGCGAGCGGCCCCAGGCGTCCGGGTTCTTGACGTCGCCGTTCGTCCACGGCCCATCCTCGTCGGGGATCACCCGCAGGATGCTGCCGTCGCGCTGGATCATCACGTTGGCGCTGGCCGACACCGTCAGCCAGTGGGACAGCGAGCCACGCGTGTTCCCGTCCTGGATGTGCCAGACGATCGCCTGCGGCCGGTAGCCGGCGCGGCCGGGGATTTTCTTCGCGCGGAGCGTCGCCGCCTGCTTCTCGCTCAGGCCGAACCGCGCGGCGTCTGCCGGTTTCGCGAGGTCGTAGACGACCGGGGCCTGCCGCCCCGGCTGCGGGGCCGCGCCTTGCATCACCCCGCGCAGCGCCGCCACCGGCTCCACGAGGCAGTAGGTCTTCGCCATCAGCGCACCCCCGATTTCCGCATGGCGATGCGATTTCTGCGGTACAATGGAGGCAACGCAAAGGGCCGGCGGGTGCTGCTAACACCCCCGGCCACGGCACCCCCCGACTCGCTGGAGGAGTCAGAGCAATGCCCCCGAAGCCTAACACCTGTGCGGACTGCGGCGTGACGATTGCCCACGACGCCGTGCGGTGCCGGTCGTGCGCCACCACGAAGCGACATGCCGACGCGCGAGCTGCGCTGACCCCGCCCAACCCCTCCGGCAAGTGCTTCTGCGGCTGCGGAGGGACGACGCCGATCGCACCGGCCACCCGACTCCGCGTCGGCCACGTCCGAGGCGAACATGTCCGCTGGATCATGGGCCATCAATCGCGCAAGGAACCGCGTGAAGATACCGGCGGCGCGGAATGGATCGAGCGAGACTGCGGACACTGCTCGCCGTGCTGGGTGTGGCAGGGGTACAGGAACGCGGACGGTTACGGCCTCGTTTCTCGCCTTGGGGAACGCCGTAACGTCCGAGCGCACCGGCTCGTCTACGAACGGATGAACGGCCCCATCCCCGAAGGCTTGGTTCTCGACCACCTCTGCCGAAATCCGGCGTGCGTTAACCCTGCCCACCTCGAACCGGTGACGGTCGCAGAGAACGTCCGGCGCGGCAATCGCTGGGGCTAGCGAGGCGGGCATCGCTCACCCTCCTCAATGGCGATCGATACCTCGATATGGACATGGCAACCATTCATCGAGCCGACGGTTGCGACCTTCTGGCCCGCCGTCACACGCTGCCCGGGCGTCACGAACGCCTGCCGGCAGTGCCCGAGCGTCAGCTTCACCCCGCCGTCGAGCAGGATCGTGACGTTGCCGACCCCGCCGCCGTCCACGTCCGCGTACGCACCGCAGGCTTGGCCCCAACGCGGCGTCCCGGCGTTGCCGACGCAATCGACCACCCCGGCGGCCGGCGCGTGCAGCGCGGTCCCGCACGGCACCCCGAGGTCCACGCCCGGATGCTGCGTCGATCGGCTCGTGCCGTGATTCACCCCGTAGGCGTAATAGTTCAGCCCCGCGTCCGCCAGCCAGCCGTATGTGATCGCCGGGACCGGCTTGCCGCCGAGGATCGCCGACAACGGATCGGCCGGCTTCGGCGGCTCCGGCGCGGGCGCCGTGTTGGCCGCCGCGATTTCCGCCATCAGCCCGGTCAGCGACCGCACGTAGGACTCCGGCGTCGTGCCGTTGCCGCTCGTGCCGGGGTGGTACTTCGTCTTGATCGCCTCCTGCCAACTGCCCGTCTCGTCGATCCACCGGCGCAGCAGCGCGCATCCCAGCCGGATGTTGCCCTCGGCCGTCCGCCAGTCCGCGTCCGGCAGGATCTTCGCCCACAGGGTCGGCTTCACCTGCATGATCCCGCAGGACTGCCCGCCCCCGTAGGCGTCGCCGACGCACAGCACCGCGCCGTTCTTCGCCTGCGTCCAGTTCGACTCGACCAGCCCCACGGCGATCGGCAACTCCGGCGGCAGCCCGAACTCCGCCGCCGCCGCCGCGAACACCGGCAGCAGCGGCCGCGCGTTGGCCCACGGCACGCCGAACCGCCCGCCCCACGGCGGGGCCGTCTTCGGCTCCCCGGCCGGCAGCGCGAGCGGTCCGCTTTCAAGCCCTTTCAGGCCGCTTTCGGGTCGTTTTCCCCGATCCGGTGCGGATTCCGGGCCCTCGGCTTTCGAGTGGTTTTCGAGCTGGTTTTCCAGCACCGGCCCCTCATCCGTGGTCGGATTCTGGGAAGTCGGCTCCGGCTCGCGCTTGCGGATCGGGCTCATCTCCGCGCCTCCGATTTGGCGGCCAGCCCCAACCGGTACGCCTCTTTCCGGCACGCGCCGCACGGCCCGTCGCCGCCGGCCGCGAACGCCCGGCAGCACGGGCAGCGCGGCCCGTCGCCCAGCACCCGCTCCCGGACCGGCGCCGCCCCCGGCACGGGGAAGCGCACCCCGAACGGCAACCGGGCCGGTCCGCCCATCACAGCCACCGCGCCAGGCACACGACCAGCAGCGCCATCGCCGCCACCACCGCCTCGGTGCTCATTCCAGCGCCGCCCCGCTCAGGCCGAAGCACTCCTCGACCCCCGCATCCGCCAACGGCCCGACCGCCCGCAGCCAGCGCGGGGCCTCCGCGTACGCCCCGCTCGGCGTCAGCACCGCCTCGAAGGCCAGCACCGCCGCGCCGTGCGCCGTCTCCGCGCGCTCCAGGACGCACACCTGGATCGGCTCGTCCGGCAGCAGCTCCACGTCCAGCCCGCCGGCCTGGATCACCTGCCGCTGCCCCGCCGGCGGCCCATCCGGCCGCGCGTCCTGCGCCGCGGCGATCCCGGCGCCCAGCGCCAGCAGCCCCGCCAGCGCCCCGGTTCCGAACAGCATCCGCGTCCGCATCGCCTTCAGCCCCGATCAAAAAACGGCCGCCGGCCGGGGCGCTGATCGCGTCCCGTGCCGGCAGCCGTTGCCTCTGCCATCTCGGTTGTCGGGGCCATTCTACCCGATTCCCGCCCCCCGCCTTCGGAGCTTGCATGCCAGGCACCATCGGACCGGTCCGCTAGCACCATCGTGTCGCGCCGAAGCCGCCCGCCCGTGTACCGTCCCCCGGGCGTCCGATAAACGGACGGTTGATGGCCGAGCGCCGACCGACGCGGCGATCGCGTCATGCGCCACGACGGAGGGCACAACGGTCATGGATGGATCACGGTTCGACGTGTTGACCCGCTCGCTCACCCGCCGCTCCGGCCTGCGCGGGATCGCCGCCGGGCTGGCCGCCGCCCTCGGCCTGGCTGCCGCGGCCGAGGCGAAGCCGGGGGCCGAGAAGTGCCAGCCCAACGGCCGGCGCTGCGGCAAGGGCTCCGGCAAGCGCGGCAAGCCCTGCCGCAAGTGCTGCAGCCGCTACAGCGTCGTCCAGGCCAACGGCCGCCGCCGCTGCGCCTGCAAGCCGGACGGGATGGCCTGCGGCAACTCGGCGCAGTGCTGCGGCGGGTCCTGCGTCGACGGCCTCTGCACGGTGCAGGCGACGCTGTGCATCCCCGCGGAGGGCGCCTGCCCGAGCGGCGACCTCGCGTGCTGCGGCGAGCTCGATTGCCTCGGCGGCGCCTGCCGGGAGGCCGCCGACTGCGCCGCCACGCTCGAGGGCGCGGGCTGCGAATTCCTCGACGGCCCCGGCGTCTGGAACTGCGGCGGCCAAGACCTCTCGGGGGCCAACCTCAACGGCTGCGACCTGACCGGCGCGAGTTTCTTCGAAACCGACGCCAGCGCCGCCCAGTTCGCGGAGGCGATCCTGACCGGCGCCAACTTCTTCGGCGCCGACGTCACCGGCGCGCTCTGGGCCGACACCACCTGTCCGGACGGCGCCGACAGCGACGCCGACGGCACCTGCTGCGACCACTTTATCCT
>JAFAEX010000129.1 GCA_023423795.1 Chloroflexota bacterium
CGCCCCAGCGCTCCTCAAGCGACTTGACGAGCGCGTTCAGCTCGAGGACGGTCATCCCTTCGAGGGCGGAAATCAACTGCTCCTGATCCATCGTGGTCCTCCGCAATTCTGCGATGTTCGCCGCCAGCGCGGCGTGGTGGTGGAACGATGCGGCCTAGTCGGCCGCCGCGGCCGTGCCCTGCTCGGACTTGGCGTTGAGCAGGTAGACGACCGAACGCGCCGGCCCGGACAGGACGCCGACGGTGCGCGCCATCGGCGACACCAGCATCCCGAGGACCTTCGCCCGCAGCTCGTCCTTCGACGGCAGCGTGGACAACGCCTCGACATCCGCCGTGGACAGCGCCCGGTTCTCCATGACGCCGCCGCGAACGGTGAGCACGCGCGAGGTGCGGACGAAATCGGACACGGCCTTCGCCGCGCCGACCACGTCTTCCTCGACGATGACGAGGCCGGTCGGCCCTTCCAGCATCCCCTCGAAGCCGGAAACCCCGGCCCGCTCGGCGGCGATGGTCGTCAACGTGTTCTTGGCGATCCGGAACGACGCCCCGAACGGGCGCAGGTTGGTGCGGAACCCTTCGAGGTCCCCCACCTTCAGCCCGCGGTAGTCGGTGACGATGGTGAGCTGGGCCCGACCCAGCGCCCCGGTCAACTCGTCGATCTCGGCGGCCTTCTTTGCGGTTGGCATGTTTCTTCACCTCCTTTCTTCGCAGGATGTTGGCAACGAAACGCCCCGGGTTGGTTAGACCCGGGGCGCATGCCGCCAGCTTCCGCGAAGAAAGGAGGCGTTCGATGCTTCCACGGGCCTCGGTCGGGAATTAAGCGGCGAACCGCACCGACGGTCTCCGGCCGGGAACGATCGTTCTGGTTGTGGGGCGGCCCCGTTCGCCTAGGCGGCGGCTTCGGCGGCGTCGGCCAGGGTCTGCGTCACGTCCAGCGCAATGCCCGGCGACATCGAGGTCGCGATGGAAAGTGTACGGCAGTAGACGCCCTTCACGCCAGACGGCTTGGCGCGCTGGAGCGCGTCCACGAAGGCGTAGAGGTTGCCGCGAATCTGCTCCGGATCGAAGCTCTTCTTGCCGATGGCGATGTGGACGATGCCGGTCCGGTCGTTGCGGAATTCGACGCGGCCGCCCTTCAGTTCGCGCAGGACGTTGGCGAGGTCGGCCGGGTCGCGGACGACCGTGCCGGAGCGCGGGTTCGGCATGAGGCCGCGACGGCCGAGGATGCGGCCGAGTCCGCCGACCTTGCCCATCTGGTCGGCCATGGCGACGGCGGCGTCGAACTCCAGCCAGCCGCCCTGGATCTGCTGGACGAGGTCGTCGCTGCCCGCGTAGTCGGCCCCGGCCTCGCGCGCGATGCGCTCGGCCTCGCCGGCGGCGAAGACGAGCACGCGGACGGTCTTGCCGGTGCCGTGGGGCAGGATGACGTTGGAGCGGACCGTCTGGTCGGCCTGCCGGGGGTCGATCCCGAGACGGGCGTGGACCTCGACCGACTCGTCGAAGTTGGCGAAGGCCACCTGCTTGAGCAGGTCGATCGCCTCGCCGGCCTGGTACAGCTTCTCGGAATCCACCTGCGCCTCGGCGGCGCGGTACTTCTTGCCGTGCTTGGGCATGCTGGGTCCTCCCGTGGTGCGAACGGGGCGAGCGGCCCCTCCCACGTATGAACGCCCCCGTCCGTGCCGGGGCGCGTCAAGCAAACGCTAGGCGACGACCTCGATGCCCATCGACCGCGCGGAGCCCTCGATCTGCTTGATGGCCCCGTCGATGTCGATGGCGTTGAGGTCCTTCATCTTCAGTTCGGCGATTTCGCGCACCTGCTGCGCGGTCACCTTGCCGACGCGCTCGGTGCGCGGGTTGGCCGCGCCCTTTTCGATGCCGGCCGCCCGCCGCAGCAGGTCGCCCGCAGGCGGAGTCTTCGTCACGAACGTGAACGAGCGGTCCTCGTAGACGGTGATCAGCACCGGCACGATCTGGCCCGCCATGGAGGCGGTCCGCTCGTTGTATTCCTTGACGAAGTTCATGATCGCCACGCCGTGCTGGCCCAGCGCCGGGCCGATCGGCGGCGCCGGGGTGGCCTTGCCGGCCGGGATCTGCAACTTCACGTACCCACGAACGCGCTTCGCCATCGTTTCCTCACCTCACCCGGCCCCTGGGGTGGTCCGCACGCCGCGGGGGACCGACGTATCCGTACCCGTGTAACGTCCAACCGCCGCGCGGCGCTACGTTTCCCGCTCGGCCTGGAGGAAGTCCAGTTCGACCGGCGTTTCCCGCCCGAAGAAGGAGACGAGGACCTTCATCTTGCCCCGCTCCTGGTTGACTTCGTCGATCTCCCCTCGGAAATCGGCGAACGGCCCGTCGATGATGCGCACCGTGTCGCCGACGGCGAAGGTGGACTTGACCTTCGGCGCCTCGGCGGTCATCCCCTTGAGGATGCCCTGCACCTCGTCGTCGCGCAGCGGGCTCGGCCGGTTGTTGATGCTGACGAACCCGGTCACGCCCGGCGTGTTCTTCAGCGCGTAGAAGGTGTCGTCGTCGAGGTCCATCCGCACCAGCACGTAGCCGGGGAAGACCTTGCGTTCCACGGTAAAGCGCTGGCCGGCGCGGATCTCGATTTCTTCCTGCGTCGGCACGACGATTTCGAAGACGCGGTCGGCGAGATCGAGCGCCTCGACGCGCGTCTCGATCGTCCGCTTCACCTTGTTCTCGTAACCCGAGTAGGTGTGGAGCACGTACCAGCGCCCGGGCGCCTGCTCGACGACCTCTCCGGCCTCGGCGGCGCGCTTGGCGGCCAGTCGCTCCTTGAGGGATAGCCGTCCCATTGCGATTCTCCTCCGCTCTGCCGGGAAGGCGACCGGCCGCTAACCCACGGCCTGGAAGATCATCTGCAGGACGTAGTCGATCCCGCCGAGGAGGAGCCCCAGCACGATGGAGATGCCGATGACCACGATGGTCAGGTTCTTCGTCGTCTCCCGGTCGGGCCAGTTGACCTTCTTCAGTTCGGCCACGGTGTCGTGGTACGACTTCTTGAGGCCTTCGATCCTGCTCGAGAACCCGGCCTTGGCCTGGGCCCGCGGGTCTTGCCGCGGCGGCACCGGTTTGCCCTGGCGGGCCGGCACCGGAGGCGCGGCGTTCTTGCGGGCGGCCGTCCCCGGGGCGCTGCCGCGGGGCGCCGTCGCGATCGTTGGCTTGTCGGCGGTGCGGCGCGGCGCGCTCATCCCGATCCGTCCTTCTCCGAGCGCTTCCGTGTGCGCTCCCCGACACGCGACAGGGGCCGCCCCACGCGAGGGCCGCCCCCGTCACCACCCGATCCGGCGCTGGAATTCGGCAGGGCCGACAGGACTCGAACCTGCAACCTGCGGTTTTGGAGACCGCTGCTCTACCAATTGAGCTACAGCCCTATGCGCGCCGGGCCGGGGTCGAACCGGGCTGCCCTAGCGGGTTTCCCGGTGGAGCTTGTGCGCGCGGCACCGCGGGCAGAACTTCTGGAGTTCGATGCGCCCGGGGTCGTTGCGCCGGTTCTTCTCGGACGTGTAATTCCGTTCCCGGCACTCGGTGCATTCGAGCGTGATCACGTGCCGGTCGGCCTTCGCCTTCTTCGCCATTGTACTACACCCTTCTCAGCCAACCGACCCGGCAACCCAAGCGCGCCGTCCGGAAACGTGGCCGGGCCGCCAGGCGGCCCGGCCAATCGCGAAGTCTACTACTCGGTGATGGAGGTGACGACGCCGGCCCCGACGGTGCGCCCGCCCTCGCGGATCGCGAAGCGCAGCCCTTCCTCGATCGCCACCGGCGTGATCAGCTCCACCCCCATCTCCACGTTGTCCCCC
>JAFAEX010000137.1 GCA_023423795.1 Chloroflexota bacterium
GGCTCAGGCGGAGCCAGCGGTCGACCGCGTCCGCCGCGCCGGCGGTGGCGCCGGCGTCGGCGTGGAGGGCCGACAGCCGGTCGAGCACCGCCTCGGCCCGGCGCCGCCAGGTTTCCCGCTGGAGCCCGACCCAATCCTCGAAGTCGGGCGCATCGCGCACCTCCAGCCCGTCGGCGAACTCGCCGCGCCAGGCATCGGCGCCCCGGACCAGCAGATCGAGGAGCGCCCGCCGGGCCTCCCCCGCCGGCTGTCGGCCGTCGTCGGCGCACGCCGCCGCGTGGGCCGCCCCGAGGGCGTCGAGGTCGAGGTCCAGCCCCGCGCCGGGGTCGAGCGCGATGAGGTCCCGACCGGCCAGCAGGTGGCGGTCGCCGCCCGCCGTCGCCAACCCCTGTCCGAGCCTGGTCAGCGTGCTGCGCAGAGTCCCGCGGGCGGACTCGGCATCGCTGTCGGGCCAGAAAAGCGCGGCCAGCTTGTCGCGGGGCTGCGGGCCGCCCTCGGCCACGAGGTAGACGAAGAGCGCCAGCGCCTTGCGCGTCGGCACGACCACCTCGTTGCCACCGTGACGGACGACCGGAGCGCCGAGCAACGCGACGTGGAGGTGGGCCATGCGGCGCTCCCTTGGAACGTTCCTGCAACGCTCGCCGGCTACGGTGGCGGCGTGGCCGATCATTATCGCAGAAAAATGATTTGCCATATACGCCGAATCGTCGGTTCGACGAGCGCGCCCGCCGCCGGGTGCGAGGAGGAGGTGGCGCCCTCAAGCCCTGGTGTCGTCGGTCGCCCGCTTCGCCGTTCCCACCCGTCATGCCCGAAGGAGGACGCCATGCACCCGCGCGCTCCCCGTTTGCTGCGCCTCGCGCCCGTCGTCGCCGTCGCCATCGGCGCTGCCGTGGCCGCAACGGTCCTGGCCCAGGGCGGACCGCCGCCGCCCGGCGTGTCGCCGGACTCCGTCGGCGTCAGCGGCGTCCCGCTCGGCGCGATCGAACCGCAGGCCGCGCCCGGGCACCGGCTGGAGGTGGTCGAGCTGGAATGGGAACCCGGCGCTTACGCGGCCCGCCACTTCCACCCGACGGCGCTCATCACCTGCGTCTCGGAGGGCGCGCTCGGTTTCCGGCTCGACGCCGGCGCCGCGTTCGTCACCCGCGGCGGCACGGCGGACGCCCCGGGCCAGCCGGAAGCGCTGACCCCGGGCGTGGAGGTCGTGCTCGAACCCCGCGACTGCATCACGTTCGACGAGTTCACCTCCCATATGGAGCACACGGGCTGGAACGCCGGCGACGGCACGACCATGCTGTGGGAAGCCCGGCTGCTCGACCCCTCACAACCCTTCACGACCTACGTCGATGATGCCGCGACCCCAGCGCCGTAGCGCGCATCGCGCGGAAGACCAGCCGGGACGTGCTACGGAATCCGTGTGGCCGGCGGCGAAACGTCGCCGGCCACGCCTACTGGTTGCAGGGGAGGCCCCGGCGACGCCCCGCGTTCGCCGCCAATCGCGTCACGCGAGGACGCTGGGCCTTCCGTTCGATCGGTCCCGTTATCGCCGCCACCAATCAACCTTGTTCGGAGCAAGACCGGCGCGGACACTCACGCTTCGGCCGATGTCCCGCTCATCCCACCCAGCTCATCCTCGAAGCCCCGTTGCGTCGCCGCGAAGAGCGCCAGCGCCACCGCCATCACCCCGGCCGCGCCGAGGAACAGCCCGGACAGCCCCACCCGCTCCAGCAGCGCCCCGCCGATCAGCGATCCGGTGATGGAGCCGAACCCGAACGACGTCGCCGCCAGCAGCGCCTGCGCCGCCGCCGCGTGCGCCGGGCCGGCCAGCCGGTGCGCCAGCGTCACCGACGCGATCAGGAACGCCCCGAACGACAACCCGTGCAGCAGTTGCACCGGCAGCACCCACGCCGCCACCGGGATCGTCGCGAAGGCGACGAAGCGCACCGCGTAGACAACGATTGCCAGCGCGACCAGGCGGGCCGCGCCGAACCGCGCCAGCAGCCACCCGCCGAAGGCGACCACCGGCCACTCCGAGGCCGCCCCGAGCGCGATCGCCAGCCCGACCAGCCCGGTGGTGCCGCCGATCTCCAGCAGCCGCACCCCGAGGAACCCGTTCATGATCGCCGCGCCGCTCGCCGTCAGGTACCCGACCAGCAGCAGCGCCACGAACGGCCGGTTGCGCCGCAACTCGTGCAACCCGCCCAGCAGCGGCCGCGACGTCCGCTCCCCGAGGTCGGGCAACCCGGCCGCGGTCGCCAGCGTGAGCCCGAGGAAGGCGGCGTAGGCGACGAGGAACGCCGCCGACCCGCCCTGCCCCATCAGCCGGCCGACCAGCAACGCGGCCAGCGTGTAGCCGATCGAGCCCCACACCCGCAGGTTGCCGTAGGACCGCCCCAGCCGCTCGCCGATCGTCACCGCGAAGGCGTCCAGCAGCGGCGCAATCGGCCCTGCCGCCAGCGCCGAGACGCCGAGCAGCAGGAGCAGCGGCCAGAACCCCGCCGCCCGCGTCGCCGCCAGCGCGGCGGTCGCCGCGACAGCCAGCGCGCCGCACAGGATGATCCGGTGCCGGGAGCGGGCATCGGCCGCCGCGCCCCACAGCGGCCCCGCGAACGCCGCCCCGAGCGCCGGCAGCGCGACGAGGACGCCGACCTCCGCCCCGTCCAGCCCGAGCGAAAGGAACCAGATGGCGGCGAACGGGCCGTAGGAGCCGATGGCGGCGAAGAACCAGAAGTAGCCGAGCCCGATCCGGCCGTCCGCCCACCGCCAGCGCCCGGCCGCCGGCGATTGCCGCGCCGCCCCGTCGATCCCCTCGGCCACCCGCGCCTCCGCCCGGCGCCCGCTCCGCAGGCCGCATCCGGCGTCGTGCGAGCACTCCCGTCTGGCGGCAGGGTCGCATGGCCGCCGGACCCGCGGCCAGTGATCCGCTCCTTCCCCCTGGGAGGCGGGATGACAGGGGGAGGACGGGGTGATGAGGGAGGCGCCCGCTCACCACCCACGCGGCGGCAAGCAGCCAATCCCCGGCGCTCCGGCCGCGAATGCGCTTATCCGCCCCTTTACGGCACGGCAATGGGCGGCGATGATGCCCGCGTGTGACACAATGTCCTAAGATGTCCGCGCCGGCGAGGGCGCCGGGGGATCATCGTGGGTCGATCCATCGTGGGAGGTACATGATGTCGGTCGGAGAATCGCGCCGGAACGGCTTTGGCCGGCGTGCGCTGCTCGCTCGCGTGGCGCGGATCGCCGCCGTCGCCGCGGTCGCGCTCCCGATGAGCGCCGGGGCCCTGCTCGGCTCCACCGCAGCCCAGGAGGGCGAGGCGCTGCGGATCGGGACGCTCTTCCCGTTCACCGGCGACCTGTCGGACTTCGGCCCGAACTTCTGGAACGCGGCCGAACTCGCCGTCAACCAGATCAACGAGGCCGGCGGCGTCAACGGCGCGCCGGTCGAACTGATCCGCGGCGACACCGCCACCTCGCCGCAGCAGGCCGTCGAGGAAGCCCGCCGCCTCATCGACATCGAAGGCGTCGATGCCATGGTCGGCCCCGCCGGCAGCGGCGAGGCGCTCCCGGTCGTCGAGTCCGTCGCCGGGCCGGACGGCGTCGTGGTGATCTCGCCGTCGGCCACCTCGCCGGCGCTGACCGTCGCCAACGACAACGACTTCTTCTTCCGCACCACCATCTCCGACGCCGCCCAGGGCGTGGTCATGGCCGACGTCGCCCGCGAGCAGGGCTACGAGTCGGCCTGCGTCCTCTACGTGAACAACGCCTACGGCCAGGGTTTGTCAGAAGCCTTCGCCGAGCGCTTCACCGCCGAGGGCGGCACGATCACCGCCCAGGTGCCGCACGAGCAGGAGCAGGCCTCCTACGCCTCCGAAGTGGCCGCCTGCGTCGAGGGCGAGCCGGACGTGCTCATCGGCGCGTCCTACCCGGAGAGCGGCGGCGTCTACCTGCGCGAACTCGTCGAGTCCGGCGCCACCCCGGCGCTGATCCTCAGCGACGGCCTGCGCTCCGCCCAGATGTTCCAGGAACTCGGCTCTGACGTCTTCCAGGGCGTCCGCGGCACCTCCGCCGGCTCCGCCGAGTCCGACGCCGGCAACGCGTTCGTCGCGGCCTACGAGGAAGCCTACGGCGACGTGCCGTCGGTCCCGTACCTGCGCGAGGTCTACGACGCCGTCTACGTCATCGCGCTGGCGGCCCAGGCGGCCGGCTCCAACGACAGCGCCGCCATCCGCGACGCCCTGCGCGACGTGTCCACCGGCGGCGACGCCGTGATGCCGGGCGTCGAGGGCTTCGCCGGGGCGATCGAAGCGCTCGGCAGCGGCGGCGACATCAACTACGAAGGCGCCTCGGGCCTGGTCGATTTCGATGAGGCCGGCGACGTCACCAAGGGCTCGATCGTCGTCTGGCAGGTGACCGGCGACGACATCGAGGACATCGAGACCCGCGCCATCGACCTCGAGGGCGGCGCCGGCGAGGCGTCCCCGGAGGCGACTCCCGCGAGCTAGCCGCGCCGATTCCCCACGGAATCGACGCGACACCCGGCGGGGCCGGACCGCACCAGCGGCCCGGCCCCGCCCGTGAATGACGAACCACCGTCATCCCGTGAACACCTTCCGTCACCCCGTGAATAACCCGTCATCCCGTGAACACCCCCCGTCATCCCGAGCTTGTTGAGGGATCTCGTTCGCACGTCGAGTCCGCGACGAGCACGGGATGACGGAAACGACCCGCGACCGTGGTGCGAGCAACGACCCTTGACGGCGGCGCTCCCCCGCGGGCGCCGCAACCGGAGCGATCGAGTTTGGCGGCTGAAGCGACGAATGCGACCGGGCGCGCGGCAACGCTCGCGCCGGCGCCGGACACCCCGGCAATCGACGTGCGCGCGGTGACCAAGGTCTTCGGCGGCAACCGCGCCGTCGATGCCTGCTCGTTCACCGTGCAACGGGGTTCGATCACCGGGCTGATCGGCCCCAACGGCGCCGGCAAGTCCACCCTCCTCAACGTCATCGCCGGCGTCCTGCGCGCCGACGGCGGCTCCGTCCTGCTCGACGGCGAGCCGGCCGACGGCCTGCGTCCGGACCAGTTGCTCCACCGCGGACTGGCCCGCACCTTCCAGGTGCCGCGCCCGATCCCGACGATGACCGTGCTGGAAAACCTCGTGCTCGCCGGGCAGGACCAGGCCGGCGAGAAGATCTGGAACGCCTGGCTGCGCCCCGGCCGCGTCGGCGCGCAGGAGGACGCCATCGTCGATCGCGCCATCGACGTGCTGCGCTACGTCAACCTCATCCACCTGCGCGACGCTTACGCCGCCACCCTCTCCGGCGGTCAGAAGAAACTGCTGGAATTCGCGCGGGCGCTGATGGCCAAACCGCGGGTGATGCTGCTCGACGAGCCGGCCGCCGGGGTAAACCGGACGCTCATGCGCGAACTGGCCGGCCTCATCGAGGACCAGTGCCGCGACCACGGGGTCACCTTCCTGATCGTCGAGCACGACATGGACCTCGTCGCCCGCCTGTGCAACCCGGTCGTCGTCATGAGCCAGGGCGCGCGCATCTTCGAGGGCTCCTTCGCCGACGTGCGCCGCGACCAGACGGTGCTGGACGCCTACCTCGGCGGGCAGTTCCGATGACCGCTCCCGTGCAGGCCGTGCCCGCGCTGGCGGCGACCAACATCACCAGCGGCTACACCGAGGTTCCCATCGTCCGCGATATCTCCGTCACCGTCGCGCCGGGCGAGATCGTCACCATCATCGGCCCCAACGGCGCGGGGAAATCGACCCTACTCAAGACCGTCTTCGGGCTGCTGAAGGCGCGCACCGGCTCGATTGCCGTGGACGGGACCGACGTCACCGGGCTGCCGCCGGAGCAACTCGTGCGGCGCGGCATCGCCTTCGTGCCCCAGACCGACAACGTTTTCGGCACGCTCTCGGTGCGGGAGAACCTCGCGATGGGCGGGTTCACCCTGACGGACGGGCTCGAAACGCGCATCGAGCGGGTGCTGGCGATGTTCCCGGTGCTGGCCGACCGGCTGCGCGAAAAGGCGGGCCGCCTTTCCGGCGGGCAGCGGCAGACGCTGGCCATCGCCCGCGCGCTGATGCTGGAGCCGCGCATCCTGCTGCTCGACGAACCTTCGGCCAGCCTCTCGCCGGTGATGGTCGAATCCGTCTTCGCCCACGTCACCGAGATCAACCGCCACGGCACCGCCGTGCTGATGATCGAGCAGAACGCGCGGCAGGCGCTGGCCATCAGCCACCGCGGCTACGTGCTGGCCAACGGCGAGAACCGGCTCGAAGGCCCGGCGGTGGCGCTCCTCGCCAGCGACGAGGTCCGCCGCCTCTACCTCGGGGAATAGGGACGCGGCATGGCAGACATCGCGAGCGGGCGGCTGGCCCAAAGCGAGCAACGGGCGGGCGGCCAGGTCACCGCCGGCTGGTGGGAGCGCTACTCGGACCGGATCATCTGGCTGGTCATCGCCGCCATCGGGATCTGGGCCGCCGTCGCCGTCACCGACCAGTTCGTCGTCGGCATCATCGTCGGCAGCATCTACGCCCTGTCCGCGGTCGGCCTGACGCTGATCTACGGCATCGCCCGCGTTTCCCACTTCGCCCACGGCGACGCGATGATGCTGTCGGCCTACCTCGCGCTCTTCGTGCTCACCGGCGCGGTCGCCGGCGCCGGCGCCACCGACGCGACGTTCCCGCTGCGGCTGGACATGCTGCCCGGCTCGACCGAGAAGATCTGGCGATTCTCCTTCGGCTACGGCCTGGTGATCGCCATCGCGCTAGCCGCCGTGCTGGCCGCCCCGATCCTGCTGGCCATCGACCGCGGCGTCTACCGCCGGTTGCAGCGGCGCGGCGCGGGAACCGCCATCGTCGCCGTCTCCTCGCTCGGCGTCGCCATCGCCCTGCGCGGCGCCATGCTGCTGATCTGGGGCGCGGCCGGCCGCCGCTACTCGCAGGGCATCCGCACCACGGTCGATATTCCGGGGCTGCCGCGCATCGTCGCCGACCAACTCTTCATCGTCGCCGTCGTCGTCGTCCTGGCGGTCGCCGCCTACTGGACGCTGTACCGGACCAAACTCGGCACGGCGATGCGCGCCACCGCCGACAACCCGGACCTGGCGCGCGCCAGCGGCATCGACACCGCCGCCACCCGCCGCTGGACCTGGATCATCGGCGGCGGGCTGACGGCGGTCGCCGGCTGCCTGCTGGCGCTGCAATCGCAACTCTCGCCGGAACTCGGCTTCGTGCTGCTGCTGCCGATCTTCGCGGCGGCGATCCTCGGCGGCATCGGCAGCCCGCACGGCGCGTTCGTCGGCGGGCTGGTCGTCGGCGTCGTCGGCGAGGCCACCGTCGGCGCGGGGTTCGTCTCGCCGGGCTACAAACTGGCGGTCACCTTCGCCGTGCTGGCGGCGGTGATCCTGGTCAAGCCGAACGGGCTGTTCGGAGCCAAGTCATGACGCGGAACTCGCGCCTCCTGCCGATCGTCGTCGTCGCGTTCGTCACCATCCTGCTGGTCGGCCTGCCGCTCAGCCGCTCCGGCAACCCGCGCGCGGTGCTGGACTTCATGGTGCCGCAACTGGCGACGATGGCCGTGCTGGCGATCGTCACCATCGGCCTGAACGTCCACTGGGGCTACGCCGGCATCTTCAACTTCGGCGTCGTCGGCTTCTTCATGGTCGGGGCCTATGCCGCCTCGGTCGTCGTCCTGCCGCCGTCCGACGGCCAGTTCGCCAGCTACGTCGGCGGCTTCGGCCCGGCGCTGGCATCCGTGCCCCTGCCCGGCGCGGCCCAGTGGTTCCCCTTCGTGGTCGGGCTGGTGGTCGCCGCCGCGCTCTCCTCGGTGCTGGCGCTGATCCTTGCGCTGCCGACCCTGCGGCTGCGCGGCGACTACCTCGCGATCGCCCTCATCGGCGCGGCCGAGGTGCTGCGCCGCATCGCCACCGAAGAACAGTGGCTGGTCAACGGCAGCCGCGGCCTCGGCGGCATCCCGCGCCCGCTGGCCGGGCTGGTCGATCCCGGCAACTACAAGTACGTCTTCCTGCTGATCGCCCTCGCCATGCTCGCCCTCGTTTACGTGCTGGTCGATCTCGGGATTCGTTCGCCGTGGGGCCGGGTGCTGCGCGCCATCCGCGAGGACGAAGCGGCGACCGCCGCCGCCGGCAAGGACGTCAACGCCTTCAAGTTGCAGGACTTCGTGCTCGGCGCGGCGATCATGGGCGTCGGCGGCGCGCTCTATGCCTACATGCAGGGCGCCATCTCGCCGGACACCTTCACCCACTTCTTCGGCACCTTCATCATCTGGGCGATGCTGATCGCCGGCGGCAGCGGCAACATGGTCGGCGCCATCGTCGGCGCATACGTCGTCTGGGGCCTCTGGTCGGTCACGTTGCAACTGCAGGGGTTCGCGCTGCCGCCCTTCGTCGCCGACCGCGTCCCGCACCTGCGCGACACCCTCGTCGGCCTGACGATCGTGCTGGTGCTGCTGTTCAACCCGCGCGGCCTGATTCCCGAACAAGCCCGCGTTTCCCGCTGGCTGGACCGCCGGGTCGCCGCCATGCGCCGCCAGGAGCGCATCCCCGCGCCACCGACCGCCGGGTAGCGGCCGGCACGCATCCGGTGGGAACGGACGAGGGCCGGACCGGTCTCGCCCGCGGATGATGTCGGTTTCGCGATCGAACCGGCCTCCGGCCCGCCCGGGGTTGATGGCGGTTGCCAGAAT
>JAFAEX010000143.1 GCA_023423795.1 Chloroflexota bacterium
TCCGGGTTCGCCACGGCCACCTTCGAAGCCGCGTCGGCCGCTTTTGGGCGTGGACGCGGCAGGGCGCGCACAGCCCGGGCGATGAGGCGGCCGACGCGGGAAAGCCAGCGCCAGATCAGCGCGGCGAGCGCCCGCACGTCGGATAGGAAGGTCTGCAGATCGCTGCCGGCCAGCAGGAAGACGGCGAAAACGCCGACGACGAACAGCGCCAACCCGGACCCGACCTGCCCCAGCATACGCAGCGAAAGGGTGGCGACGGCGACGCCGAGGTAACCGCCGGCGGCGGGATCGGCCAAACCGGCCCCGAGTTGCAGCAACCCGACGACGGCGAGCGCGAACAGAAAACCGCCAAGGAAGTGCCGGGCTTCCAGCACCGGTCCCGGCTGACCGCCGAGGGCGCGCAGCGCGACCAGCCCCAGCAGCAACGGCACGAGCGGCGCGGCCTGCCCAAAGGAATCGGCCAGCACCCCGCCCCACCAGGCGACCAGCCGGCCCTCGTCGCCGCCGCGACCTAGCACGACCGCCGTGAGGATGGCGGCCAGCATCAGCGCCAGCCCGACCGCCTCGCGCCGCAACCGGGGCGAGCCGGCGACCTGCGGCAGCGCCTGCGGCACGCCGGCGAGGCGGGCGCGCAACGACGCCAGCGGGTTGGGCCGCGCCGCGCCGGCGCGAACCGGGCGCGCCGGCGCGCTGCGCGTCTTCGTGGTGGAGGCCATGGGCGCGCCCTCCCTGCCGAACCGGGCGACGGCCGCGCGGGAAAGCGGCCGGGACCGGCGGCGGGGAGCGCCGGGACGTGTACGTTCGCTGCGTCCGAGTATACACCAGCAGGACCGTCGGGGCCCTTGCGGGATTAGAACATATGTTCTAGTCTGCCAATGCCGGGTACGCGCCCGGCCGGCCGCTCCCGCCGCGGCCGCCGGCCCCGCCCGGAGGTCCCCGATGCCGGTCGCCTGCGTTTCCGTCCCCCACTTCGCCCTGCGCGTCGCCCTGCTGGAGCGGCCGGACCTCGACGGCGCACCGCTGGTGCTGGGCACGCCGCCGGGTTCCCGTCCTTTGGTGCTGGATGCGACCCCGGAGGCCGCCGCGCGCGGCATCCGTCCCGGGCTGGGCCTGCGGGAGGTTCCCGCGCTCTGCCCGGACGCGACCATCCTGCCGCCCCACCCCGCCCGCGAGGCGGCGGCGGCCGACCGGGTGCTGGCCGGGCTGGCGACACTGAGCCCGGCGGTCGAGCCGGATGCGGAGCGCCCGGGCTGCTGGTACGTCGATCTGCGCGGGTCCGAACGGTTGCTGGGACCGGCGGCGGTCGCGGCCGAAGGACTGCTGGCGACCGTGCCGCCCCTGTTCCGGCCGCGGGTGGGCGTCGGGCCGGGCAAGTTCGCCGCCCGCGTGGCCGCGGCCAGCGCCGGGGCGGGGCAGGTTCGCGTCGCGCCGGACGACGGGGACGGGGTCGCCGCCTTCCTCGCGCCGGCCCCGGTCGCGCTGCTGCCGCTGCCGCCGGAAACGGTGCGGCGGCTGGAGCGGTTGGGACTGCGGACGCTGGGCGACCTGGCGGCCCTGCCTCCGGCGGCGGCGCGGGCGCGCTTCGGGGCCGAGGGCGGCCGGGCGCGCGACCTCGCCGCCGGCATCGACCGCGACCGGGTGCGCCCGTTGCCGCCGCCAGAGGTGGTCTCGGTCGCGCTCGAACTGCCGGCGCCGGCGACGACGCGGGAACTGCTCGTCCTGGCGATCCAGCGGTTGGCAGCGCGGGCGTTCGCCCGGCCCGATCTGGACGGGCGGCACGTTCGGCAGGCGCGGCTGCTGGCGGCGCTGGAAGGAGGCGGGTCGTGGGAGGTGCTGGCGACGCTGCGCGAACCGGGCGGGCAGGAGCGGGTGGAGCGGGCGCTGGGTTACCGGCTGGACGGGGTCGAGTTGCCGGGCCCGGTCGAGCGGCTGGCGCTCGACCTCGTCGCCCCGATCGACGCGGCGGGACGGCAGGAAGGGCTGCCCGGCTTCCGGGCGCGCCGGCCGCGCGAACTGGTGGAGGCCGCGCGCCAACTGGCGCAGCGGTTCGGGTCGTCCGGGCTGTACCGGGCGGTGGAGGTGGAACCATGGTCGCGGATTCCGGAGCGGCGGCTGGCGCTGATCGCCTTCGAATGCTGAACGCGCCCCGGACGGTGGCGGTGGAGACGGGTCCGAACGGCATCCCCCACGCGTTGGTCGAGCGCGGCCGGCGGCGCCGGGTGTCGGCGGTGCGGGACCGCTGGCTGGTCGAGGACGAGTGGTGGCGGGAGCCGATCGCGCGCGCCTACTGGGCAGTGGAACTGGCCGACGGAGGTGTACGTACATTATTTACGGACACCTTTACCGGCGAGTGGTTCGCTCAGCCCTACTGACCGGAGAGCGGCAGCGGGCTTGGTGTCCCCGCCCTTCGCTCCCGCCGCCATCGGCGAGACGCCCCTCCCCTGCCGAACCCACGAGGTGTCGCGAACTGGCTCGTACTCCTGCCACGAGGAAGCGATCCCCCGACGGAGACACGAGGACGGATACGCGCGGGGCACGTCCAGTACCAGGAGCGTGCTTCGGACGGGCCTCCGTCATCCCAAGCCCGTCGAGGGACCTCGCCGTGCTTTCGTCGCGAACGAGAACCAGATCCCTCGCCGGGGTCGGGATGACGGGTTGGCGAGCGTCGGCGGGACTCATACGGAAACCGTTCGATCGCTGCCCCTTCGCCCGTGACATCCCGTCGTTCGTAGGGGAGGGACCCGTGCCCTCCCCTACTAACGACGAACGGCATTCCGCACCGATCAACCGGATTTCGTATCGGGCTGTACCTCGCCCGTAGCCCGTATCTCGGGAGTTCGTGGAGTCGCCAGATCGAGGCGGGCACTTGGCGGCTGGGTGGGCGGGATGACGGCGGATGCCCAACAAGCGCAGCGCGAGCGTAGGCGGAACGGCGCGACGGATTGCGCCCCTACAGCCCGCATCGGCCTTGCCCGAATGCAGGAGCGCGATCCATCGCGCCCGCTCCGCCGAGATTCTGGATTGTTCATGACGAAACAAGCACCCTCATTAGAGTACGTTCATAGTGTACGTACATATATCAAGCCATCAGGAACGGCATGACCGCCTACGCCGAACTCCACCTCCACACCGCCTTCTCCTTCCTCGACGGCGCGTCGCTGCCCGAGGAGATGGTCGCGGCCGCCGCCGAACTAGGGTACGGTCATCTGGCGATCACCGACCACGACGGGCTCTACGGCGCGATGGAGTTCGCCCGCGCCGCCAACGCGGCCGGCATCGTCCCCCTCACCGGCGCGGAACTGACGCTGGCCGACGGCTCCCACCTGACCCTGCTGGCCGAGAGTGCCGTCGGCTATGCGAACCTCTGCCGCCTCATCACCGCCGCCCACGGCGGCCCAACCGGGCTGCCGGGCGACGCCGCTCCGGTGCGCACGCCCCTGCCCGCGCCCAACATGACGGACGCCACCCGCCGGAAACGGCCCGTCTTCGCGGAGACGGACCCGTGGGGCGACGATCCCGACGATGAGGACTGGGAGCCGCCGGACCGCCGGCAACCGCGGCTGGACCCCGCGCTGCTCCCGCTGCACGCCGAAGGGCTGATCCTGCTCACCGGCTGCCGGCAGGGGAATCTGTCGCGCCTGCTGGCCGAGGGTCGGGCGAGGGAGGCCGACCACGCCTTGGGCGAGTACGCCGAGTGGTTCGGACGCGACAGCGTCTACGTCGAACTCCAGCACAACCTCGTCCACGGCGACACCGACCGGGTGCGCGCCCTCGTTGACTGCGCCAACCGCGCCGGGCTGCCGATC
Source organism: Chloroflexota bacterium (assembly GCA_023423795.1). Classification (GTDB taxonomy): domain Bacteria; phylum Chloroflexota; class Chloroflexia; order Thermomicrobiales; family UBA6265; genus CADCWF01. Next base: position 3,807 of record JAFAEX010000143.1, read on the forward strand.
GTCGCCACCGGCAACGTCCACTACCACCGCCGCGAACGCTCCCGCTTGCAGGACGTGCTCGTCGCCATCCGCAACCGGACGACGCTGGACGGCTCCCACCGCGAGCGCCGCGCCAACGCCGAGTGGTTCCTGCGCGCGCCCGCAGACGCCGCCCGCCGCTTTCGGCGCTACCCGGGCGCCGTCGCCGCCACGCTGGAGATCGCCGAACGCTGCGCCAACTTCGACCTTTCCCGCGACCTCGCCTACGCCTTCCCGCGCTACCCGACCGATCCCGGCGATTCCCCGGACGCGTTGCTGGCGCGGGTCTGCCGGGAAGCGATGGCCGGCCGCTACCCGGACGGCAGCGCCGAGGCCGAGCAGCGCCTGGCCGACGAACTGCGCCTGATCGCCAAACACGGACTGGCCGGCTTCTTCCTGCTCTACCGCGACCTGCTCCGGATGGCGGCCGAGGTGGCGGCGGATTTGCGCGGACCCGGCGCGCCCTCCTCCACCCTGCCGCCGGGGCGCGGGCGCGGCTCGTCGGTCTCCTCCATCGTCTGCTACCTGATCGGGTTGTCCCACATCGACCCGCTGGCCCACGCCCTGATGCCGGGCCGCTTCCTCAACGAGGAACTTTCCTCGGTGCCGGACATCGACATCGACTTCCCGCGCGAGATCCGCGAGAAGCTGATCGAGCGCGTCTACGAGCGCTACGGCGCCGACCACGCGGCAATGGTCTGCGCCTTCCCGACCTACCGGTTGCGCTCCGCCGTGCGCGATGTCGGCAAGGCGCTCGGGCTGCCGGCCGGCGACGTGGACCGCATCGCCAAGCTGAGCGAACCGCGCTCGGCGAAGGAACTCGGCGTCGAACTGGCGCGCATCCCAGAATTCGCGTCGCGGATGCACGTGCCGCCGTGGAGCCACCTGGTCGAACTGGCCGGGCAACTGGCCGGCTTCCCGCGCCACGTCTCCCAGCATTCCGGCGGCATGATCGTCTCCTCCGCCCCGCTGACCGGGTTGGTCCCGGTGCTGCCGACAGCGATGCCGGGCCGCTACATCTGCCAGTGGGATAAGGATTCCTGCGACGACGCCGGCTTCGTCAAGATCGACTTCCTCGCACTCGGCATGCTCTCGCTGGTCGAGGAGTGCCTGCACCTGATCGCCGTCGGCGGCAAGGAGCCGGTGGACCTGAGTCGGATCGACTTCGACGACCAGGGCGTCTACGACATGATCTGCGCCGGCGACACCGTCGGCACCTTCCAGATCGAGAGCCGGGCCCAGATCCAGACCCTGCTGCGGACGCAGCCGCGCTGCCTCGAAGACCTCGTCGTGCAGGTCGCCATCGTGCGGCCGGGGCCGATCATCGGCGGCGCGGTCAACCCCTACGTGCGGCTGCGCGAGTTGCGCCGGCGCGGCATCCCGGCCGAACCGACCTACGACCACCCGCTGCTGGAGCCGGTGCTGAAGGAGACCCTCGGCGTCGCGCTCTACCAGGAGCAGGTGATCGGCATCTCGATGGCGCTGGCCGGCTTCACCGCCGGGCAGGCCGACCAGCTCCGCCGCGCGATGAGCCGCAAGCGCTCCCATGAGGCGATGGCCCGCATGTGGGGCCAGTTCCGCGACGGGGCCGAAGCCAAGGGGGTCGATCCCGAGATCGCCAAAACCGTCTTCGAGAAACTGCTCGGGTTCGCCGCCTACGGCTTCCCCAAGTGCCACTCGGCCGCCTTCGCGGTGCTCGCCTACCAGTCGTCGTGGCTGAAGCGCTACTACCCGGCCGAGTTCGCCTGCGCGCTGCTGAACAACCAGCCGATGGGCTTCTACCCACCCCACGTGCTGGTCAACGACGCCCGCCGCCACGGGATCAGGACCCTGCCGCCGGATTTCAACCAGAGCGGCGCCGAGTGCACCGTGGAAGGCAACGCGGTGCGGATCGGGCTGGGATACGTCGCCGACGTGGGCGAGGAGGCCGCCCGCCGCATCGCCGCCGAGCGCGCGGAGAACGGTCCATTCGCCTCGCTGGCCGACCTGGTGCGCCGCGTGCCGCTGCGGATCGAGGCCGCCGAGAACCTCGTCGCCGTCGGCGCGGCCGACTGCTTCGGGCTGGGTCGGCGCGAGGCGCTCTGGCTGGTCGGGCTGCTGCAGGGGCCGCGCTCCTTCGGCGGCAAGAAGACCGGCAAGGAGGCGGGCGCGCAACTGCCGCTGGCGCTACCGACCGAACCCGCGGTCGAACTGGCCCCGATGGGCGCCTGGGAGCAGATGGCCACCGACTACGCCACGATGGGCCTCTCGCCGCGCTACCACCCGCTGGGGCTGCTGCGCGCCCGCCTGCCGGCCGGACTGGTCACGACCGAGGACCTGGAGACGCTGCCGGACGGCATGAGGTTGAGTCTCGCCGGGTTGGTCGTCTGCCGGCAGCGCCCCGGTACCGCCAAGGGCATCACCTTCATGCTGCTGGAGGACGAGCGCGGGATGGTCAACGTCGTCGTCTTCCCCGACCTCTACGAGGAGCGGCGGCACGTCGTCCGCGGCGAACCCTTCCTCGTCGTCGAGGGCGTCCTCCAGAAGCGCAACAACACGATCAACCTGGTGGCCCACGCGATCACGCCGCTGGAGGAAGCGCGCCGCCACGAACTGCCGGCAGCACCGCCCAGCGACGAGGACATCCGCATCATCGCCACCCGCGCCGGCCGCTCCGGTGCGGCCGACCCGGCGAGCATGCCGCTGCGGACGCTGGCGCCGGCGTCGCACAACTACCGGTGAGGAGGCAGCAACGGCGGAGGAGTCCAAAGGCGTCATGCGAAGGGCGTGCCTCGCATCGCCGAAAACCCGGCCCTAAAGGACCGGGCTGAGAATGGAACGGACGCTAAAGCGCCCTGACGACCAACACGTTTCGTAGCGCCCTTCAGGGTGCTTTCCACGTTAGCCCGGTCATTTATGGCCGGGTCGTCGGCAGGACGGCGATCGCCAAACCCGAAGCCCGAACGGCAAACCGTCGCCCTACGCCTCCAGCACCACCGGAAGCACGATCGGCCGCCGACCAGTTTCGCGATGGAGGAACTGCACGGCGGTCTCGCGCAGCAGCCGCGACAGCGCTTCCCGGCGGTCCCCGTTCGCCTCGCCCTCGATCGGGACCACGGCATCGCGCAGCCGGTCCTTGGCGGCGTCCAGCAAGGCCGCCGATTCGCGGGCGTGAACGAAGCCGCGGGTCGCCAGGTCCGGTCCGGCGAGCAGTTCGCCGGTTTCGCGGTCCACGGTGACGACGACCATCACGATGCCGTCGCGGGCCAGCGCCCGGCGGTCGCGCACGACGACATCGCCCACCTCGCCCACGGTGCCGCCATCGACGAAGAGCGCCCCGGCATCGACCTTTCCCGCGATGCCGATCTCATCCGGCGTCACCTCCAGCACCAGCCCGTTGTCGAGGAAGTGGATGTGCTCCCGGTCGAACCCGGCCTCCATCGCGAGGTCGGCGTAGAGGGCCATGTGGCGCGGCTCGCCGTGGGTCGGCACGATGTCGCGCGGCCGGGTCAACTCCAGCATCCGCTTCAGTTCGTCCTGGCTGGCGTGGCCGGAGACGTGGACGAGGGCTCGCCGGCCGTAGATGACCTCGGCCCCGGCGCGGAAGAGTTTGTCGATCACGCGGGAGACGGCCGTCTCGTTGCCGGGGATCGGCGTTGCGGAAACGATGACCGTGTCCCCTTCCCCGATCGAGACATCGCGGTGGTCGCCGTTGGCCACGCGGGAAAGGGCCGCCATAGGTTCGCCCTGTGCCCCGGTGAGCACGTAGACGATGCGGTCATCCGGCAGGAAGGTCGCGTCCCGTGCCTCGATGATCACGTTCTCGGGGTCGTTCAGGTACCCCAGTTCGCGCGCGATGCGGACGTTGTTGACCAGCGAGCGCCCCAGCGGCGCGACCAGCCGGCCGTGGCGAGCGGCGATATCGACCACCTGCTGGATGCGGGCGATGAGCGAGGCGAAGGTCGAGACGAAAATCCGTCCCTCGGCCTCGGCGAAGACCTGGTCGTAGGTCTCCCCGATCACCCGCTCGGAGGGCGTGTGGCCGGGCGCTTCGACGTGCACGCAGTCGGAGACCAGCAGCCGCACCCCGCGCTCCCCGAACCGAGCGAGCGCCGCCTCATCGGTCGGCCGACCATCGATCGGCGTCGGATCGAACTTGAAGTCCCCGGTGACGACAATCAGGCCGGCCGGCGTCTCGATGCCGAACCCGACGGCGTCCGGGATCGAGTGCGCCACCCGGAACGGTTCGATGCGGAAGACGCCGGCTTCCAGCACCGGATTCGTGTCCGGATCGAACTCGTGCAGATCCGCCTTGCCGGCGAGTTTGGCCTCCTCCAGCTTGACGGTGATGAGCCCCAGCGTCAGCCGGGTCGCCCAGACCGGGACCGGCAGCAGGTCGCCCAGCAGCCACGGCAGGCCGCCGATGTGGTCCTCGTGCCCGTGGGTGATGAAGATGCCGCGCAGCCGGTCGCGGTTCTCCCGCAGCCACGAGATGTCGGGCAGCACGAGGTCGATGCCGGGCTGGTCCTCCTCGGGGAAAGCCAGGCCGCAATCGACCACGATGATGTCGTCGCCGCTTTCGAGGGCGAGGATGTTCTTGCCGACCTCGGCCATACCGCCAAGGAAGATCAACCGGACCGCGTCGCCCTCGGGCATGGTTCCCCCGTCGCTGGGATGGCTCGGATCAGAACAGCGACCCCTGCTGCGGTTTGGGGGCCGCCTGCGCGGCCTCGCTGGCGCGCATCCGCTCCACCTCGGCCAGGAACTTCGGCAGCTTGGCGAAGTCCTCTTCGATCGCGCCGCGCAACGAGCCTTGGTGGAGCGCGGCGGCCGGGTGGTACATGGGCACGACCAGCCGCCGGCCGACCTGCTTCGGCTGGCCGTGGATCTTCGAGATCCGCTCGCCGGGAAACCAGCGCGCCATGCTGAACCGGCCGAGTGTCACCACCACGTCCGGGTCGATCGCCGCGATCTGGCGGTCGAGGTACTCCGAGCAGGCCGCGATCTCGTCCGGCATCGGGTCGCGATTGCCGGGCGGTCGGCACTTCACCACGTTGGTGATGAAGACGTCCTTGCGCTCCAGCCCGGCCTTGCCCAGCAATTCGGAGAGGAACTTGCCGGAGTTGCCGACGAACGGCCGCCCCTGCTGGTCCTCGTGCCACCCCGGGCCTTCCCCGATGAGGAGGATGCGGGCGTCCGCCGGGCCTTCGCCGGGCACCGCGTGGGTCCGCGTGCGGCAAAGTTCGCACTTCGGGCAGCCGCTAACTTCCGCGGCGACCTCCGCCAACACCTGCGCCCGCGCCGCCGCGTCGAGTTCCGCCACGCTGCACCCCGTCCCGATTTGCCGGATCGCCCCAGCACGCGAGTATAGCGGAGCACGCACCGGCAGCCGCCGGATGCGTCTCACTCCGCGGTCGGATCACCCGCCGCCGGGGCCAGATCCGGTTGCACCGCCTCGTCCCCGTCGTTGTCGTCGGGCGACGACGCCGGCGGGAACGCCCACGGCAGGTCGGCGATCGCCGGCGCCATCGCCTGCGCTGCCGCCTCGGCCCAGTCCGGGTCATCCGGCAGGTGCAGCAGGCCCGGACCCGGCTCCAGCCGCGCCAGCCAGCGATGCAGGATGTGTGCCTCGTCCACCGAATCGTGGTCGAGCCGCGGCGCGCCGTTGTCCCGCAATCGCGCCCAACTCGCGGCCAACCGCGCCGTCAGCGTATCCGGCCCGGCGGCATCGGCGGCGCGTAGTTGCGCCCAGATGCGCCCCGCCGAGACCAGCACGACCTCCCGCGCGCCCTCTTCGGCCGACGGCAGCACGAGGAGGTAGGTCGCGTTCTCGACCGCCTCCCGGATGCGCCGTTGCGAGGAGACGACCGAGGAAACGTGGCGCAGTTCGCGCCGGATTTTCTCGGCCCGCTCGAAGTCCAGTTTCTCGGCGGCTTCCTCGAGCCCGCGCCAGAGCATCTCGTAGAGCGTCTCGTCGCGCCCGTCAAGGAACGTCACCACGTCGTGCACGATCGCGCGGTACTGCTCGCGGTCGGCCTTGCCGACGCAGGGACCGAGGCAGCGTCCGAGGTCGAGTTCGATGCACGGCGAGCCGTAGGACCGCGCGTCCTTGAAGGAGCGCGAACAGGTCCGCAGCGGCACCACCCGGTTCAGCAGGTCCACCGTGCGCCGGGCCGAGGACGCGTTGCGGAACGGCCCGAAGTAGGTCGCCCCGTCATCCTTGCGCGTCTTGGACAACGTGATGCGCGGCCAGGCGTTGGCGACGTCCACCCGGATGAACGGGTACTGCTCGTGGGACCGCAGCGCGGTGTTGTAGCGCGGCTGGTAGCGCCTGATGAGTTGCGATTCGAGCAGCAGGGCCTCCAGTTCGCTACCGACGACCACGGTGTCGATGGCGGTCAGCGATTCGAGGAGGCCGTCCATCTTCCGGGTGTAGCCGAGTTGCTGCGAGAAGTACGACCCGACGCGGTCCCGCAGGTTCTTCGCCTTGCCGACGTAGACGATCTCCCCGTTGGCGTTGCGGAAGAGGTACACCCCCGGCTTCTTCGGCACGTCGGCCAGCATCGAGCGGTCGATCAGCGCGCTGGCGCGGGCGTGCCGCTCGTTAGGGCGCTTCGGCAGCGTGGCCCCGAGGGCGCGCAGGTCGTCCACGCTGGCGCAGCCGGCGTCGCGCGCGTGTTCGGCGAGACGCAGCGCGACCTGCGCGGTCATCGCGGCGTCGGTTCCGGCACGGTGCCGGCCGCGCGACCGCCCGGCGACGCCGAGTTTCTGGACGATGGCGTCGAGCGAGGGCTTCCGCAGGCCAGGCATGAGCCGGACCGCGAGCCCCATCGTGTCCAGCCGCTCGTTGACGAGACCCGGCAGCCCCGCCCGCGCCAGTTCGGCGTTGAGGAACCCGATGTCGAAAGCGACGTTGTGCCCGACCAGCAGGGCGTCGCCAATGAACTCGGCGACCTGCGCCGCGACCTGCTCGAACGGCGGTCCTTCCGCGAGGTCGGCGTCGGTCAGGCCGGTCAGGTCGGCGACGTACTTCGGCAACCTGCGGCCGGGGTTGACCAGCGTCTCGAACCGCTCGACCTCGGCGCCACCGCGGTAGCGGATTGCGGCGACCTCGACGATCCGCTGCCGGGTTGCGTGCAGCCCGGTCGTTTCGACATCGACCGAAACGAACTCGTCGAGCAGCGTCACCGAGCAGACCGGCCGCTCGGTCGGCACCATCCAGTAGCCGTCCGCACGCAGGGACAACCGCTCGGCCCCGGCCAGCAGGGAGCGCAGAAGGGGCCGCCACAGGGCAGGAGATCCGGTGCTGCCGAAGACGTGGGCGATCAGTGCGTCCTCGGGTGCGGCGCCGCCCCGTTCGCGCACGAACAGTTCGGCTCGCTGGGCGAGGTGCGCGTAGCCCAGCACTCCTTCCCCCGCCCCGTGTCCTGCTTCGACGCCCGCCGCGTCGCCCATGTTCCCTCCGAACAACCTGGATCGTTCGTGGCGACCCGTTCCCGGCCTTTCCAGGAGAACGACCGAGTCGCGGCCGGGTCGATCCCCCCCGACGTTGCATTCGCTTCGCGGCCGGCCCACCCCCGGCCCCGCCGAAAGGCAGCCAAACAGGCCGGGACGCTGTGCTAGACTCGGGGTGTACGTTCACCCGCGTGCCGGTCCGTCCGCACGCCCCTGCTGCCGCGACGAGGGCGCCCATGGCGAACGTTGCCGAGACTCCCGAGGCCGTGTCCCACCGCATCGATCGGCTCCGCGCCACGATCGACCGATGGAACTACGAATACTACGTGCTGGACAAGCCCACGGCCTCCGACGCCGAGTTCGACGCGGCGATGAACGACCTGCGCGCGCTCGAAGCCGAGCACCCAGAACTGGTCTCGCCCGAGTCTCCCACCCAGCGCGTCGGCGCGACCCCGCAGGCCGGGTTCGGCGAGGTCGTCCACCCGATCCCGATGCTCTCCCTGTCCAATGTGTACAACGAGGACGAGTTGCGCGCGTGGGCGCAGCGCCTGTCCCGTATCCTGCCCAGTACCGATTTCCGATTCATAAGCGAACCCAAGATCGACGGGCTGGCGGTCGCCCTCACCTACGTCGATGGCGTCTTCCACCACGGCGCGACGCGCGGCGACGGCTCCGTCGGCGAGGACATCACCGCCAACCTGCGCACGATTCGCAACGTGCCGCTCCGGCTGCGGCAATCCGAACGGCCGATGCCGCGCACCATCGAGGTCCGCGGCGAGGTCTACATGCGCACGGACGGGTTCGCCGCGCTGAACGAGCGGATCGAACGCGATGGCGGCCGCCCATTCATGAACCCGCGCAACGCTGCCGCCGGATCGCTGCGCCAGCTCGACCCGAAGATCACCGCTTCCCGCCCGCTGCGGTTGTTCGTCTACGGGATCGGTTACGTCGAGGGCGGCGAGATGCCGACCGGGCACCTCGACAGCCTCAACTGGCTGCGCGACCTCGGGTTCGACGCGACGCCGGACCACGCGCCCCACGCCGACATCGACGCGGTCTGGGCGCGCTGCCGGTGGTGGCTCGAACGACGACCGTCGATCCCATTCGAGATCGACGGCGTCGTGGTCAAGGTCGATTCGTTCCGGCACCAGGAGGAACTCGGATTCGTCGCCCGCGAACCGCGCTGGGCGACGGCCTACAAGTTCCCGGCGATCCAGCAGGTGACGCGACTGCTCGACATCCAGATCAACGTCGGCCGCACCGGCACCCTGAACCCGCTGGCGATCCTCGAACCGGTCAACATCGGCGGCGTCATCGTTTCCCGCGCCACGTTGCACAACGAAGACGAGATCGAGCGCAAGGGATTGCTGATCGGCGACTGGGTGGTCGTGCAGCGGGCCGGAGACGTCATCCCCCAGATCGTGACATCCATCCCCGAGCGCCGCACCGGCGAGGAACGGCCGTTCGTGATGCCGGAAACGTGCCCGGTCTGCGGCGCGCCGACCCACCGCGAACCGGGCGTCGCCATGCGCTACTGCACCAACGCCGCCTGCCCGGCACAACTGAAGCAGCGCATCCAGCACTTCGTCTCGCGCGGCGCGATGGACATCGCGGGGCTGGGCGAAAAACTGGTGGACCGCTTCATCGACCTCGACATGGTCCACGACGTGGCCGATCTCTACACCCTCGACTGGGAAACCGTCGCCGGGCTGGAGCGGCTGGGCGAGAAGAGCGCGGCCAACCTCGCCGCCGCCGTCGAAGGAAGCAAGCAGCGCCCGCTGGCCCGGCTGATCAACGCCCTCGGCATCCGCCACATCGGCGAGCGCTCGGCCGGGTTGCTGGCCGACCGCTTCGGCTCGCTGGATGCGTTGATGGCGGCATCCTTGCAGGACGTGGAGGAGGTTCCCGGCATCGGCCCCACCCTCGCGGCGTCGGTGTTCGACTTCTTCCAGGAACCCCGCAACGTCGCAGTCATCGCCAAACTGAAGGAGGCGGGCGTCCGCACCGCCGACCAGGCGGCGAACGGCAACGGCTCGGGCGGCTCGCCGCTGAAGGGCACGACGATCGTGCTCACCGGCCGGTTCGCGGCGATGGGCCGCTCCGAGGCGGAGGAGCGGCTGCGCAAACTCGGTGCGAACGTGACCGGTTCGGTGTCGAAGAAGACGACCTGGGTTGTGGCGGGAGAGGACGCGGGCAGCAAGGCGGATCGGGCGCGCGAACTGAAGGTGCCGTTGCTCGACGAAGCGGCGCTGCTCGACCTGCTGGAGGGCAAGATCCCCGGCAACGGCGACGACGAGGCCGGCCCGGCAACGGCACAGGAGGAGACGGCGGGATGAGCGGCTACACCCACCCCAGCCGGGAAGACGACCCCATCCACACCGTCCGCACCATCGCCCGCGTTGCCCAGATGGTCATCGAGTTGCGCGACGAGTACGTCCAGCGCCCGCGCCCGGACCTGCTGGTGCAGATCGACCAGCGGCTCACCGACCTCGAATCGCTGCATGCCGAGTTGCGCGCCCGGATCGGCCAGTCGCCCCGTCAGGAATAGCACGCAGTCCGGCCGAGCGAACCGGGACTCCGTTCGTCGTCGCCGGGGAGGGACGGTGCCCTCCCCCGCCGCGAACGGCGGCGCCCGGTTGGCCCTGCGGCGTCCATTTATTCGGTATTTGTTCGGCGTTTATTCGGTATTTATTCGGCATTCGTCCGGTGATGGAACATCGCATACGTACGCGCCTTTATGACCAATTTGGAGTTTACCCGCTCCGCCCTCCCAGGCTCGATGCCCGGAACCTTCTCATGGGCGCGGCTACCCCGGTGCACCCGCGTGCGTGGCAGAGGGTCGCCGAAGAAACCCGGTTTCCGCATGTCCATGGGAAAACCGCCGCCGAATAAACGCCGAATCAATGCCGAATAAATGCCGAATAAACCGGGCCGACCGCGCCGCCGACCTTGGACCGGCCGGCGGTTCTGGGCTGATCCGCCCGCTTTCCTACAACGGCGCGCTTCATTGCCGCGTCCGTCGTCACTGCGTCCGTGTTCACCACGTCCGTCGTCGTCACCCCCATCGTCATCCCGAGCTTGTCGAGGGATCTCGCTCCTCCCAAGCACGACGAGACGACGAGATCCCTCGAAAAGCTCGGGATGGCGAATAGACGGATGGGCGGATAGGATGCAGCGGGGCGAAGGAGGGCACGGGTCCCTCCCATACGAACGATGGTGGACCGTTTGCCGGCTACCGGCCGCCCGCTTCCGCGGTTGCCGCCGTTGTCCCTGGCTTGACGAGCGGGACGCCAGAGGCGCACAGCGGGCACGCGCCCGCCTCCCAGGTGGCGATCTCCAGCGTCGCGAGCGCGTGAAGCGGCACGCCGGGATCGAACGCCCCGTTCGACCGATCGACCAGCACGCCGACGGCGACGACCTCGACCGGCTGCGATGCAAGGGCGGCCAGCGTTTCGCGGATCGAGCCGCCGGTGGTCAGGATATCGTCCACCACCAGCACGCGGGAACCCGGGGCGAAGGTCGTTCCGCGGCGGAACTCCCGGGCCGATCCGCCGTCGGCCGCCCGCTCGGCGTAGGCCGCCATCGTGCCGAGTTGGCGCGCGGTCTCGAAGGCGAGGATGACGCCGCCGGTGGTCGGGCCGGCGACGACGTCGATCCGCTGGTCGCGAAACCGGTCGGCGAACTGGCGGCAGGCCTCCTCGGTCGCGGCCGGACGGCGCAACAGGTCGAACTTCTCGACGTAGCGGTCGCTGTGGCGGCCGGATGCCAGCAGGAAGTGGCCCTCCTTCAGGGCGTGGGCCGCCTTCAGGGTGTCGAGCAGCGAGGAACCATTCTCGGGCACGGTGGGCAACTCCGGGCGCTACGGGGCGAAGAAGAACGCGACGCCGAGGATGACGTAGAGCGCGATCAGTTGCGCGCCTTCCAACCAGTTCGACTCGCCGTCCACCGAGACGAGGACGGCGATCAGGCCGGCGCCGATCAACGCGATCAGCTCGAACGGGTGAAACACGAGGTTCATCGGTGCGCCGATTACCTCGCCAATCAATACCAGCAGCGGCGCCACGAAAAGGGCGATCTGCAGTCCGGAGCCGACGGCGATGCCGAGGCTGAGGTCCATTTTGTTCTGCAACGCGACCCGGACCGCGACGAGGTGCTCGGCGACGTTGCCGATCAGGGGAACCAGCATCACGCCGATGAACATGTCTGACAGGCCCCACGCCTCGGCGGTCGGCTCGATCGCGCCCACGAGCACCTCGCTCATGACCACGATCCCGACCGTCGCGGCGGCCAGGATGCCCAGCGCGACCGGGAGTTTCATCCCCGGCGTGTGCATTTGGCTGGAGCCATGCCCGGCCGCCGCGTCCGCGACCGAAGAATTCGTGCGGAGGATGAACGCGAGGTAAAGCGCATAGATCACGATCAGGACGATCGAGAGCCAGTCGCTCAGGAGGATGATGTTCGCCGGCGAGATGCGCTCACCGGCGACCGGCATGTTGAAGATCGCCGGCACGGACAGCGACACGATGACCAGCATCAGCATCGTCGCGTTGGTGCCGGCCGTCGCGGCGTCGAACGTCTGCGTGCCCCAGCGGAGCCCGCCAAGCAGCAGCGACGCGCCGAGCACGATCAGGATGTTGCCGACGATCGAGCCGACGATGGAGGCCTTTACGACGTTCACCAGCCCTTCGCGCAGGGCCACGATGGTGATGATCAACTCGGCCGCGTTGCCGAGCGTCGCGTTCAGCAGCCCGCCGATCTTCGGCCCGGTGTAGACGGCGACCTCTTCCGTGGCCTGCCCGAGCAACCCCGCCAGCGGAATCATCGCCAGGGCCGAGACGATGAACACCAGCGCGGGGTTCGCCCCGCCCCGGAAATCGAGGACCAGCGCCGCCGGCGCGGCGAGCAGGAGCAGGTAGAGCGGTCTCATCCCTCGCCCACCGTTGCCCACGTTGGCTCGGCCGGGCGGCGCGCGAGCGCCGCAGGGTTGGCCACGCCGACGATGTCGGAGATGGACGTCAATCCCTCCCGCCAGAGCCACGCCGCCAGCTCGTCGATCAACCGGATCGGCGCGCTCGGCTGCACGAAGATGGCCGTACCAAGCTGGACCGCCGACGCTCCGGCCATGAAGAACTCCAGCGCGTCGTGCAGGCCGATGATCCCGCCCATGCCGACGACGGGGATCCGCACCGCCCCGGCCACCTGGTAGACCATCCGCACGGCAACCGGTTTCACGGCAGGCCCGGACAGCCCGCCGGTCCCGTTGGCGATGACGGGGCGGCGCCGGCGAACGTCGATCGCCATGCCGACCAGCGTGTTGATCAACGAGAGCGAATCGGCGCCGGCCTCTTCGGCGGCGACCGCGACCGAAACGATGTCCACCGCGCCGGGGCTGAGCTTGACCATCACCGGCAGCGTCGTCGCGGCGCGCACGGCGCGGGTGACCTCGGCGGTCATGTCGGCGTCCCAGCCGAAGCAGAACCCTCCGGCGTGGATGTTCGGGCAGGAGACGTTGACCTCGATCCCGGCCACACCCGGCTGCTCGTCGAGAATCGCGGCCATTTCGGCATAGTCCTCGACCGACTCGGCCGAGATGTTGACCAGCACCGGGACGTCCCACGCCTCCCAGATGCGCGGGTACTTCTTCACCAGCCCACGGATGCCGGGGTTTTGCAGGCCGATCGCGTTGAGCATCCCGGACGGGGTCTCGGCGATGCGCGGCATCGGGTTGCCGGAGCGCGGGCGCGGCGTGATGCCCTTGGAGACGAACGCCCCGAGCCGCTGGATGTCGATGACGCCGGCGTACTCCGTGCCGTACCCGAAGCAGCCGGAGGCGGCGATCACCGGGTTGGCGATCCGCAATTCGCGCGGGTTGTTCGGGGCGAGATCGACCGACAGGTCGGGCGCCGTTCCTTCGGCCATGGCTCCCTCCCCCGCCGTCGCGGGCGCGGTCCAGTGGTTACCAGACGATGTCGTCCATATCGAACACGGGGCCTTGCACGCACGACGTCTGCATGCCCCGCTTGGTCTCCACGACGCAGCCGAGGCACGCGCCGAGGCCGCAGGCCATTTCGCGCTCCATCGAGACCTGCACCGGCGGCCGCTTGCCGATGCGGTGCGGCAGCAGGTTGTTCCTCAGCGAGCGGTACATCGGCTCCGGGCCGCAGGAGAAGACCTGGTCGGCCCAGCGCACGTAGTCCGGCACGAGGTCGGTGACGTAGCCACGGTGCCCGCGGCTGCCGTCCTCGGTGGCCACGACGTACTCGACGTCCGCGGGAAGGTGATGGGCGGCGAGCAACCCGTGCTCGTTCATCGCCCCGAGCAGGAAGGTGACGTTGCGGCCGGAGGCGACCGCCTCGTGTGCCAGCATCACCAGCGGCGCGACGCCGACCCCGCCCGCGACCATCAGCAGGTTCTTCGCGTTCGGGTCGATCCGATAGGTATTGCCGAGCGGCCCCAGCATGTCGAGGACCTCGCCGGGGGATCGCCGCGCCAGCCACGCGCTGCCCCGCCCGTACGGCCGGACGAGGAAGCGGACTTCGCCCCGCTCGGGGTCGGCGGCGTAGATCGAATAGGGCCGGCGCAGCAGCGGGTCGAACGAATCGTCATACCGGCAGAGGATATCGACGAATCGGCCCGGGCGGGATTCCCGCGCGACGTTGGCCGGGACGGAGACGGTGAGCAGGGTCGAGTCGCCCATCACCGGTTCGAACCCGATGACTTCGCCCTCGAATTCGCGGGACGAGCCGACGGACTGCCCGATTCCGAGGGAGCCCGCCCCTTCGTCCTCGGCCAGTCCCGGTTCCGTTGCGAAATCGACCATGCCCTGCCCCGGCTTCCTCTCCGCGATCAGTACCCCGCCACGTTTCGGCGGTAAGCCGGTAGCGGTTCAACAGTATAGACGGCGTTCGCCTTCGCCATGGCCGAGACGACGGTTCGCGCCGTGTCGATCGAGGTAATGCACGGGATGCCGCGCTCCACCGCCGCCCGGCGGATCTCCAGCCCGTCGAGGATTTCCTTGTTGGCCGGGCCGGGGGTGTTGATGACCGCATCGACCGTGCGGTCGAGAATCACGTCCAGCATGTCCGGGTGGCCCCGCCCGATCCGGCGGGTGACCATTTGCACCGGCATGCCCGCCCGCTCGATCAACGCGGCGGTACCCTCGGTCGCGTAGAGTTTGTAGCCCATGCGGACGAGGTCGCGGATCATCTCGATCGCGTCCGGCTTGTCGTCGTCGGACAGGGTGATCAGGATCGAGCCGTGCTTCGGCAGGCCCATGCCGGCGGCGACGAGGGCCTTGTAGAAGGCGGCCTCGAAGGTGCGGTCGATGCCCATCACCTCGCCGGTGGACTTCATTTCCGGCCCGAGGTGGGTGTCCACGCCGCGCAGCTTGGCCATCGAGAAGACGGGCGCCTTCACCGCGACGAGCGGCTGGCGCGGCCAGAGTCCACCCGGGTAGCCCTGCTCCGCCAGGCTCTTGCCGAGCATGATGTTGGTGGCCAGCGTCACCATCGGCACACCTGTCGCCTTTGAGAGGAACGGCACCGTGCGCGAGGCGCGCGGGTTGACCTCCAGCACGTACATGCGGCCGGCGTGGATGACGAACTGGATGTTGATGAGCCCCTTCGCCCCCAGCGCGATGCCGATGCGGGTCGTGTAATCGACCAGCGTATCGACTTCGGCCGGGTAGAGATCGATGGCCGGGTAGACCGCGAACGAGTCGCCGGAGTGGACCCCGGCGCGCTCGATGTGCTGCATCACGCCGGGGATCAACACCTGCTCCCCGTCGCAGATCGCATCGACCTCGACCTCGCGGCCGATCAGGTACTTGTCGATGAGGACCGGGTGCTCCGGGGCGAGTTCGGCCGCGTTGCGGATGTAGCGCGCGAGGTGGTCCGGACCGTAGACGACCTCCATCGCCCGGCCGCCGAGCACGTAGGACGGCCGCACCAGCACCGGGTAGCCGATGCGCGAGGCAACCGACTCCGCGTCTGCCAGCGAATGCACGGCGGCGCCCGGCGGCTGCGGGATCTCCAGTTCGCGCAGGAAGCGTTCGAAGCTCTTGCGGTCCTCGGCAAGGTCGATCGCATCGACCGAGGTGCCCCAGATCGGGACACCCCGCCGCGACAGCGGCTCGGCGAGGTTGATCGCCGTCTGGCCGCCGAACTGGACGATGGTCGGCACGTCGAGCGATTCGCCGTCGCCGCCCTCGTTGCGGATCACTTCAAGCACGCTCTCGGCGTCCAGCGGCTCGAAGTAGAGCCGGTCGGAGGCGTCGAAGTCGGTCGAGACCGTTTCCGGATTGGAGTTGACCATGATCGAGGCGACGCCGGCCTCCTGCAGCGCGCGGGCGGCGTGCACGGCGGAGTAGTCGAACTCGATCCCCTGCCCGATCCGGATCGGGCCGGAGCCGACGACGAGGGTGCGTTTGCCGCCGATGGGCGGCGCTTCGTCCTCCTCCTCGTAGGTCGAGTAGAAGTACGGCGTGGCCGCCTCGAACTCCCCGGCGCAGGTATCGACCATCTTGTAGACCGGGAACATCCCGGCGGCCTCGCGCTGGCCGAGGATGCCCGCCTCGCCGGTCCGGCGCAGGCGCGCGATGCTGCGGTCGGCGAACCCGGCCTGCTTCGCCCGCCAAAGAAGGTCGTCGGTCAGCGGGTCCGCCGCGGCGATCTCCCGCTCCAGCGCGACGATGCCTGCGAGCTTGGTCAGGAACCAGCGGTCGATGAAGCTGCTGGCGTGGATCTGCTCGACCGTCCGGCCGCGGCGCAGAGCGGCCATCACCGCCCAGAGCCGGATGTCGTTCGGCCGGGCGATCAGGTCGTCGAGTTTGGCGTCGTCCCAGTTGGGGTCTTCCCAGAGCAGGTCTTTCGCGTCGGTTTCGAGCGAGCGGACGGCTTTCTGGATCGCGCCCTCGAAGGAGCGGTCGATCGCCATCACCTCGCCGGTCGCCTTCATCTGGGTGCCGATGGTGCGCTCGGCGCGGGCGAACTTGTCGAACGGCCAACGCGGGATCTTGGCGACCACGTAGTCGAGAGCGGGCTCGAACGCCGCCGTCGTCTTGCGCGTCACCGGGTTGGCCAGTTCGTCCAACCGGCGGCCGACCGCGATCCTGGCGGCCATCCGGGCGATCGGGTAGCCGGTCGCCTTGGAGGCCAGCGCCGAGGAGCGGCTGACGCGCGGGTTGACTTCGATCACGGAGTAGTTCGTGGAGTGCGGGTCGAGCGCGTACTGGACGTTGCAGCCGCCCTCGATGCCCAGTTCCGAGATGATCCGCAGGGCCGACGTTCGGAGCATTTGGTACTCATCGTCGGACAGCGTCTGCGTCGGCGCGACCACGATGGAGTCCCCGGTATGGACGCCCATCGGGTCGATGTTCTCCATGTTGCAGATCGTGATGCAGGTGCCCGCGCCGTCCCGCATCACCTCGTACTCGATTTCCTTCCAGCCGATCAGCGACTTTTCGAGCAGCACCTGCCCGATCGGCGAGGCGGCGATGCCGCCCGCGGCGATCCGGTCCAGCTCCTCCATGTCGCGGGCGATGCCGCCTCCCGTGCCGCCGAGCGTGAACGCGGGCCGCACGACCAGCGGCGGCGGCACCTTTTCGGCGAAGGCCCGCGCCTCCTCCAGCGTGGTGACGATGGCGCTCTCGACGGCGGGTTCGCCGATCTTCTCCAGCAGGTCCTTGAACAGCGCGCGGTCCTCGGCACGCTCGATCGCCGAGAGCGGCGTGCCGAGCAGCCGCACACCGTAACGGTCGAGGATGCCGAGCTTGGCGACACGCACCGCGAGGTTCAGTCCGGTCTGCCCACCGAGGGTCGGCAGCAGCCCGTCGGGCTTTTCGCGCTGGATTACGCGGCGTACCACATCCGGGGTCAGTGGCTCGATGTAGACCGCGTCGGCCACGTCTTCGTCGGTCATGATCGTGGCCGGGTTGGAGTTGATCAGGATCGTCCGCAGCCCCTCTTCGCGAAGGGCGCGGCAGGCCTGCGTGCCGGCGTAATCGAACTCGGCCGCCTGCCCGATGACGATCGGGCCGGAGCCCAGCACCAGCACACTGCGCAGCGGCGCGTCTTCCCCGCTCACCCGATCACCCCCGCGCTGGCGCCCCGCTCCCGCACCGAGGCGAGGAAGCTGTCGAACAGGTCGTCGTTGTCCAGCGGCCCCGGAGACGATTCCGGGTGGAACTGGACGGTCAGCACCGGCAGGTCGCGGTGGGCGATCCCCTCGACCGAGCGGTCGTTGAGGTTGACCAGCGCCACCTCCCAGCCCTCGCCGGTCGGGACCGATTCGGCATCGACCTGGTAGCTGTGGTTTTGCGAAGTGATGGTCACCCGCCCGGTGCGCTCGTCGCGGACCGGATGATTTCCGCCCCGGTGCCCGAACTTGAGCTTGGTCGTCGTCGCGCCGATCGAGCGGGCCAGCAACTGGTGCCCGAGGCAGATCCCGAGGTAGGGCGTCTTCGTCGCCACGAGATTGCGGACCACGTCCAGCCCGTCGTCGAGCTTGGCCGGGTCGCCCGGCCCCGGCGACACGATCACGCCCGCCGGCCGCAGCGCCTCGATGTCGGCCCACGGCGTGCCGAACGGCACGACGGTGACCTTCGCGCCACGCTTCACCAGCGAATGGAGGATGCTGCGCTTCACGCCGCAATCGACGACGACCACGTGCGGCCCGTCCGGGTTGCCGAGGCGCTCGCCGTCGCCGGCGACCTCCTCCACCACGTCCAGTTCGCCGGGCAAGGGCGCGGATTGCGCGCGGGCGACGAGGTCATCATCCGAGAGCCCGGCCGCGTCGGCGACCACGACCGCCCGCATGTCGCCGACCTCGCGGATATGCCGGGTCAGGGCGCGGGTGTCGATGCCCCAAATGCCGGGGATGTCGTGCTCCCGCAGGTACCCGTCGATGTCTCCGCTGGCGCGGAAGTGGCTGGGCACGTCGCAGGCCTCGCGCACCACCAGCGCCGAGATCCACGGCCGCCGCGACTCGTCGTCGTCGGCGTTCACCCCGTAATTGCCGATCAGCGGGTAGGTCATGCACACGATCTGGCCGCGGAACGAGGGGTCGGTGCAGACCTCCTGGTACCCGACCATGGTCGTGGTGAACACGACCTCCCCGGCCGCGTCCGAACGCGCGCCGAAGGCGTTGCCGCGGAAGATGCGGCCATCGGCGAGCGCCAGCGCGGCGCCCGCCGGCGGACGGTAGCGGCGGACCGCGCCAGCCGCACCCGATTGCGTCCGCGCCGTTCCGTCAGCCACCGTAGCGCTCCTCTCCCCCTACCAGGGTCATCCGCACCCGTCCCCGCAGTTCCATGCCGAGGAGCGGGGTGTTCGGGCTTTTCGTGTGCAGCGATTCAGGGGTCACGACCCACCGCTCGTCAGGGTCGAAGACCACGATATCGGCTGGCGCGCCCGGCGCCAGCGTGCCGCCGTCCAGGCCCCACAGGCGGGCCGGGACGGCGCTGAGACGCTCGATCGCATCGCGCAACGTGATGTGGCCGGCCCGCACCAGTGCCAGCATCGTCGGCAGCGCAAACTCGCTGCCGCTGAGGCCGAACGCCGCCTTGGCGAACTCCGAGCCCTGCTTTTCCGGCGCGGCATGCGGCGCGTGGTCAGTGGACACGAGGTCGAACGTGCCCTCCTTCAGAGCCGCCAGCAGCGCGACCGCGTCGGCTTCCGGGCGCAGCGGCGGGTTGACCTTGGTGTCCGGGTCGCTCGGCCGGCCCGGCGCGCCCTCGCGTTCGTCCACGTTCACCAGCCGGCGGCTGCCCGCCACCCACTCGTCGGTCATCGTCAGGTGGTGGGGCATCACCTCGGCGGTGACGCGCAGCCCCTCGGCCTTCGCTTGCCGCACGAGGTCCGCGCCGAGGCCGGTGGAGACGTGGCAGACGTGCAGCCAGCCGCCGGTCAGCCGGGCCAGCATGATGTCGCGGGCGATGATGATCTCTTCCGCCGCCGCCGGGATGCCGGGGATGCCGAGCGCGCGCGAGACGTCGCCCTCGTGCATCGCGCCGTGGGCGAGCGCCTTGTCTTCGCAGTGAACCATAACCGGCAGGTTCAACCGGGCGGATGCTTCCAGCGCGGCGCGCATGATCGCGCTGTCGGCGGTGGTGTCGCCGTCGTCGGAAAAGCCGACGACGCCTAGCGCGGCCAGCGCGTCGAAATCGACGGCTTTCTCGCCGGCCCGTCCCGTCGTAATCGCGGCGATCGGCCGTACCCGCACCCGGGCGCGGATGGCGATCTCCTCGTTCAGCCAACGGATGGCTTCCACCGAGTCGAGCGCGGGGCGCGTGTTGGGCATGCAGAAGACGGTCGTGAAACCGCCCGCCGCCGCAGCTGCCGTCCCGGTCTCCAGCGTCTCCTTGGCCTCGAAGCCCGGCACGCGCAGGTGGACGTGGACATCGATCAACCCCGGCGCGACGACCAAGCCATCGACATCGTCCACACGCGCACCGGCTGGGGCGTCGAGTGCGCCGATGGCCGCGACCACACCATCGCGCACCAGCACGTCCGCCCGCCCGTTGATGCCGGATGCGGGATCGACCACATGACCGCCGCGAAGGAGGATCGTTCCCTCAGCCACGACCGTTCCTCCTTCGTGTGTCCACCGCCGGGCAAAAAAAATCCGCCTCTCGGGTCCCGGCTGGACCCTGCGGCGGTGCGTCGGATCGGACCCCGATCGGCAACGGGTACTCCTGCGTGCGGTGCATGATACTGGGGCGGAAGTGTACCCCCGCTCGCGGGTTCGGGTCAAACGAAACGCGGCCGGTCCGCGGGAACGAACCGACCCGGCCGAGACACGCCGAGGACGACGCGATGGCATGCGGGATGGACGAAACGGCAGCGATCCTCGAAGCGGCCTACGGCGCCCGCCGCTGGTCGTCGAACGGCGATGCGCTCTCGACGCTGGTCGGCACCATCCTTTCCCAGCACACGTCGGACACCAACACCGACCGCGCCTTCGCCTCCCTCCGGCGACGCTTCCCGGACTGGTCGGCGGTACGGGATGCGCCCGTCGCCGAAGTTGCCGACGCCATCCGCAGCGGCGGCCTCGCCGATGTCAAGGCGCCGCGCATCCAGCGTGTGCTCCGCGACCTGACCGGAGATGACGGCACGCCGCGCCTGCCCGACCTCGCCCCGATGCCGCTGCCGGTGGCGCGCTCGACGCTCACCGCGCTGCACGGGGTCGGTCCGAAGACGGCGTCCTGCGTGCTGCTGTTCGCGCTCGGGATGCCGGCACTGCCGGTGGATACGCACGTCCACCGGGTATCGCTCCGGCTCGGGCTCATCCCGCCGGGCACGAGCGCCGATGCCGCCCACGCAATGCTGGAACGGCTCGTTGGCGCGGATCGCGACCGGGTATACGCTTTCCACCTGAACGCGATCGCCCACGGTCGCACCGTCTGCCTCGCCCGCGCGCCGCGTTGCGCCGTTTGTCCGTTGCAGGAGTGCTGTGACTACTTCACCGCCCATCACCAGCCCGGAGCGCCGCCGTGCGTTCCGCCACCCCCTGCCTGATGGCTCAACCGAACTGCTGCTGGTCCGCCACGGCCGCACAGCGGCCAATCGCGCCGGCGTCCTGCAGGGCACGATCGACGTCCCGCTGGACGCGTTCGGCCTGATGCAGGCAGAACGGGTGGCGGCCCGGATCGCCAGCGAGTTCGCGCTCGACGGCATCGTCAGCAGCCCGCTTTCGCGCGCGCTGTCAACGGCGCAGGCGATCGGCCGCCTCACCCGGCTCGAACCGATGCTCGAGCCCAACCTCCGGGAAATGAGTTTCGGCCGCTACGAGGGCCTGACCTGGGCACAGGTCCGCGCGACCGACCCCGCCCTCGCGGCCCGGTTCGAGGACATCTCCGACGACGAAGCGGGCGCGCCCGAGGGCGAGATCCGCCGCGACTTTTACCACCGCGTCTGGACGGCGGTCGAAGGCGTCGTCGAGCGCAACCCCGGCCGGCGCATCGCGGTCGTCGCCCACGGCGGCGTCATCGGGGCGTTCCTCGCCATCCTGCGCGAGCAATCGCCGAACGACCCGGCCATCTTCTCGATCCGGAACTGTTCGATCACGCACCTCCACGTCCGGGCGACGGATACCGAGGTCCACCGGTTCAACGACGTGGAGCACTTGCTCGACCTGGTCGAACCCCCGGAAACGATCGAGGTGCCATGATGCGGTTGACGGTCCTTGGCGGCGCGGCGGCTGGTGGCAACCCCGGGCAGGGCACGTCGGGCTACCTCGTGCAATCACGGGGCGCGGCAATCGTTCTGGACCTCGGGTTCGGTACGCTCGCGGAACTGCGCCGGCACGCCAACGTGCGCGACCTGGACGCGGTCGTCATCTCCCACCTGCACCTCGACCACATGCTCGACCTGCTGGCGCTGCGCTACGCGCTTGCCTACAACCCGAAGCGAAGCGACCGCAAGGTTCCCGTGTGGCTGCCGCCCGGCGGCGCCGCGTTCCTCGACCGGCTGTCGGACGCGTTGGCGGACGACGACGGCGGGCACTTTTTCGCCGAGCGGTTCGATATCGCCGAGTACGATCCGGCCCAGCCGCTGACGATCGGTCCGTTCGCCATCACGTTCCGGCCCACCGTCCACTACGTCCCGTGCTGGGCGATGCGGGTAGACGACGGCAGCGGCGCGGGCGCGCTGGCCTACACGGCCGACACCGGCCCCTCCGCCGACCTGCTGCCGCTCCTCGCTGGCGCCGAGGTGCTGGTGACGGAAGGCGCGGCGCGGGACCCCCTGCCGCCGGATCACCCGGAGACGTTCGAGGGCCGCGGGCACCTCACCTCGACCGAAGCCGGCCGGCTCGCCCGCGAGGCTGGGGTAGGCACGCTCGTCCTGTCCCACCTGTGGGAAGAGCACGGTCAGGAGCGGAGCTGTGAAAGGGCAGCCGCCGAGTTTCCCGGCCGCATCCTCCTCGGCCGGCCGGGAACGACCGTCGAGTGGTGAACGTTGCTCCGTGAGCCCCGGCCACGCCGCCGGTGCTACAATCGATCGGCGACGCCGCGTCCGGTTGGCGCCCGCTCGCCTCGCCCCACCGATGGGTCGGCGCTATGGCTGGCCACGAACATCCATCACGTCCACGCATCCTGCTCGCCCGCGGCGGCCCGTGGCTCCGCGCGTCCGGCGGCGTGTCCCTGCCGCCTGATGTCGATTGGCCGGCAACGGACCTCGACCTGCGCGCTCCAGCGCTGCCCTGGCTGCGCGATACGGCCGAGCCGCCGGCGTCGGTGTGGCTCCCGTCGGTCGCCTTCGACATGCCGGTGGCGACGGTGGCAGCCGGGCTGCGTGCCCGTATCGGCGAGGCCGTACCCGGAACGATCGCCGTCGATCCTCCCGGCGACGGCGACGCCCATCAGGACTTGCTGGCGCACCTCGACGCCCTCGCGACCGTGCTGGCGGACGACGTTGGACCGCCCCGGGTCGTGCTGGCGATCCGCACGTCACGGCTCGTCGGTGGCCGGCGCCACCTGGCGACGTTAACCGCGCTGCGCCGGCTCACCGAAGAGTGGAACCTGGGTGTGGCGCTCGACCTCACCGGGAACTTCGATCCGCAGTGGGAAGCGGAAGCGGCCATCGTCCGGCTCGGCAGCCGGCTGGCGTTGTTGCGCGTCGGCAGCCGCGCGATCGGACCCGGTCCGATCGACCGCGACCGGGTCGCGCGCCGGGCGGTGCGGGCGGCCATCGAGCGGTGCCCACACCTGTCGGTGTCCGTACAGCCGACGCTCCCGTGGTGGCAGGCGTTCGCGTCGGCAGAGCGCGGGCGGGTCTGGCTGGAAGCCGAAGAACGGTTGCGGTCGTGGTTCGCGCCTCCGATCGGCGCAGACCACCTCGATCCGGACCGGACCTGGCCCCATCCCTCGCGTCGGTCCCGGCCACCGCTGTAGCGCAGGGTTACCTGTCTCGGCAACTCCCCTATCGTCATCCCTCGACAGGCTCGGGATGACGATAGGGAGCCTCGGCATGACGGCGAACGGCTCGGGATGACGGCGAACTGATCGAGACGACGGAGCGCGCGGGTCCAGAACGCAGAACGGGACGGGCGACCGAAGCCACCCGTCCCGTTCGAATCGGCAAGCCCGAGGGGTGTTACCGCTTGGTGTACTGAGGCGCCTTCCGGGCCCGCTTGAGCCCGACCTTCTTGCGCTCCTTGACCCGGGCATCGCGGGTCAGCAGCTTGGCCTGCTTCAGCGTCGGCCGCAGCTCTTCATCGACCTTCAGCAGCGCCCGAGCGATGCCGTGGCTGATCGCGCCGGCCTGCCCGCTGACGCCGCCGCCGACGACGCGCACGGTGATGTCGAAACGGTCCAGCGCGCCGATGGTGCGCAGCGGCTGGGTCAGGGTCGATTGCAGGATCATGCGGCCGCCGAAGTACTCCTTCGAGGGCTTGCCGTTGACGGTGATCTGGCCGCTGCCCGGCATGAGCCGGACCCGCGCGATCGCCGTCTTGCGGCGCCCGACCGCCCAGTGATAGGCCTGTTCGCTCACGCTCGTTCCTCCGCGTCAGGCCAGCGACGCCGCGCCGGCCGCGTCATGCTCGTTAGGCGTGCCGCAGGGCGCCGGCCTGCTCGAGGGTGCCCTCGTCGATCGGCTTCGGCTGCTGGCTGGCGTGCGGGTGGGTGGCGCCCGCGTAGATCTTGAGCTTCTTCATCTGCTGGTCGCCGAGGGTCGTCTTCGGCAGCATGCCGCGGACGGCGGCCTCGACGATGCGCGTCGGGTGCTTGAGCCGCGTGTCGCGCACCGACGTCTGGCGGAAGCCGCCCGGGTACCCCGAGTGCCGGTAGTAGTGCTTCTGCGTTTCCTTCTTCCCGGTCAGGACAACCTTGTCGGCATTGACGACGATGACGAAATCGCCCATGTCCATATGCGGGGTGTAGGTCGGCTTGTTCTTGCCGCGCAGCGCATGCGCGACGATCGAAGCCAGCCTCCCCAGGGTCTTGCCTTCGGCGTCCACGATGAACCACGACCGGTTCAGATGCGGTTCGTGCCCCTTGGGGGACCAGGTCTTCCGTTCCATCCCATTGCTCCTCGTCGCCATCCCGCCCGGGCTACCCCCGCGCGGCGGGCACGCAATCCTCGATGTCCTCGAAGCGGCCCGCCGCCCCTTCGTCCGGGTTCCACGGCGCGTACCCGACGCGCCAGAGGGTCAACCCGTTCGGTCCCGCGAGACCGCCCGCGGCCCGCCGGTCGGCCGACGCCAGCAGGTCGGCCATCCAGTCGGCCGGTTTGCGGCCCCGGCCGACCTCGACCAGCGCCGCCACGATGGCCCGGACCATCTGCGGCAGGAACCCGTCGCCGACCGCCCGGTACTCGACCAGGCGTCCGTCCGGCGCGGGACCCCACCACGGGTCCAGTTCGCGGACCTCGCTGGCGAACAACGTTCGCCGCGTGCCGCGTGGCCGTTGCCGGCGCTCCGACCAGGGAACCCCTTCCCCGCCGCCCGCGAAGGCCGCGAAATCGTGGGTTCCCGGCAGCATCGCCGCCGCGGCCCGCATGGCGTCCGGATCGACCGATCCGTGCGCCCGCCAGACCGTACGCTCGGCGAGCGGCACCCGTCCGCCGAACCATGCCCGGTACCGGTACTCCCGCCACCGGGCGTCGTAGCGGGCGTCGAACCCGCCATCCGCCCGCACCACCCGGACGACCGCCAGATCGTCCGGCAAGAGCGCGTTCAGCGCCCGCTCGAACCGTTCCGGCGGCCAGTCCGGCCGCGGGTCCTCCAGGCTGACCACCTGCCCGGCGGCGTGGACGCCGCGGTCGGTGCGCCCGGCGAACCGGGTGGCTGGCCTGAACCCGGCGATGCGGGCGATCGCCGCGTCCAGTTCGCCCTGGACGGTGCGGCCGGCCGGCTGGACCTGCGAACCGGCGAAACCGGTTCCGTCGTAGCTGACCACCAGCACCAGCCGGGCCATGCTCCCGCCTTAGGCCTCGATCAGCTCGATCAGGGCCAGCGGCGCCGCGTCGCCCTTGCGCGGCCCGAGCTTGGAGATCCGGGTGTAGCCGCCGTTGACGGCCTCGTACCGGGGAGCGATCTGCTCGAAGAGCCGGACCATCGCCGGCTCGTTGTCGATCTTCGACATCACGAGCCGCCGGTGGTGCGGGGTGTCCTCGCGGGCGAGGGTGATGAGCTTCTCGACGACCGGGCGGATGGTCTTGGCCTTCGCCTCGGTCGTGGTGATCCGCTCGTGCATGATCATCGAAATCGAGAGTTGCCGCAGCAGCGCGCCGCGCTGGGCTGGGTTGCGTCCGAACTTGCGCCCGGCCTTGCCGTGCCTCATCGTCGTATTACTCCTCGTCGCCGGCGCGGCCGCCGTCCGCCGGGGCAAGGGAGCCGCCGAGCGTTGCCATCGCCTCCATATCGCCGGAGTCCGGGGCGAACTCGTCGCCGCCGTCCTCGCCCGCGTCGTCGTCCAGCCCGCCGTCCTCGCCGAACGGGCCGACCTCGCTCTCGGGCAGGTAGCCGAACTCGGCCAGCTTCTGCCGCAGTTCGGTCAGCGAGCGCGGGCCGAAGTTGCGGATCGAGAGGAGCTGGTCCGGATCCATCGTCAGGACCTGACCCACCCGCTCGATCTGGCGCGATCGGAGCGCGTTGAGCACGCGCGGCGAGAGCCCGAGGTCGGCCAGCGCCTTCTGCTGGACTTCGTCCGGGATGAACGGGCTGGCCGGAGCCGCCGCATCGCGGCCGACCCGGTTGAACTCGGCGAAGACCCGGGCATGATCGACCAGGATCTGCGCCGCCTCGGCGAGCGCGTCGTCCGGTTCGATCGTGCCGTCGGTCAGGATCTCCAGGATCAGCCGGTCGTTATCGACCGTGGCGCCGACCCGCGTCCGCTCGACGACGAAGTTCACCCGCTCGATCGGGGTGTAGATCGCGTCGATCGGGATCTCACCGAGCGAGTAGTTGTGGATGTCCTGGGCCTCGGCCGGCAGGTACCCGCGGTCCCGCGTGACCACGATGTCCATGTCGAGCACGCCGTCCGGCGTGTCGATGGTCGCGATCGGCTGGTCCGGGGTGATGACATCGACCTCGGTCGGCCAGTTGACGTCGGCGGCGGTCACGAGGCGCTCGCCGGAGCCGTCGCCCCGGGCGTACAGGTGCGCCCGCACCTCGCCGTTGAAGTCCATCACGCGCTTGAGGCGGATGTTCTTCAGGTTCAGCACGATCTCGGTGACGTCCTCGCGGACGTCCTTGATCGTGGAGAACTCGTGCCAGACGCCGTCGATGCGGACCCGCGAGATGGCGACGCCTTCCAGCGAGCGCAGCAGGATGCGCCGCAGGGCGTTGCCCAGCGTGGTGCCGTAGCCCTGCTCCAGCGGGCCGGCCTCGTAGCGCCCGTAGTTGAGGCCCTCTTCGACCTGCTTCAATTCGATCGGGGGACGTTCGAACATGCCTGATCGCCTCCTGCGGCGAGCGCCTCGTCGGCGCGGTTCCTGCCCGGATTCGATGGTTCGAGGTTAGGCAGTGGACCCGCGCCGGACCGGCGACCTCGCCTGCGATGCCGACCTTAGCGGCTGTAGTGCTCGACGATCAGGGCATCGTTGAACGGCGGAACCTCGATCTGGTCGCGCCCAGGCAGCGCCAGCACCTTGCCGGCGAGCTGGTTGGCGTCCACGCTGATCCATTCCGGCGCCCGGCGCGTTTGCAGGACGTCGGCGTAGCCGTTGAAGTACTCGCGCGTGCGGCTCTCCGGCCGGACCGAGACGACGTCCGCCGCCTTGACCAGGTACGACGGGACGTTGGTCTTGCGGCCGTTGACCATGAAGTGGCCGTGCCGCACCAACTGCCGCGCCTGCGCCCGCGAATCCGCGAAGCCCATCCGGTAAACCACGTTGTCCAGCCGCGACTCCAGGATCTGGAGCAGGTTGTCGCCGGTGACGCCGCCGCGCCGCACGGCTTCCTTGAAGTGCTTGCGGAACTGGGCTTCCATGATCCCGTAGAAGCGCCGGACCTTCTGCTTCTCGCGAAGCTGCAGCCCGAATTCCGACGGGCGGCGGGTCCGCCGCTGGCCGTGCTGGCCGGGCGGGAAGTTCTTCGCCGGGGCCCGCTTCACGATCGGGCACTTCGGCCCGTCGCACCGCGCACCCTTCAGGTACAGCTTCATCCCCTCCCGGCGGCACAACCGGCAAACGGGGCCTGTATACCTCGCCATCGTTCGTTCGATCCTCCTGCCCCGTACCCGCCGGGCCGGGGCGCAGCATGCAACCTAAAGACTTAGACGCGCCGCCGCTTCGGCGGCCGGCAGCCGTTGTGCGGGATCGGCGTGGTGTCGGTGATCGAGATCACCTGGACGCCGCTCGACTGCAACGAGCGGATCGCCATCTCCCGGCCCGAGCCCGGGCCCTTGACGAAGCAATCGACCTGACGCAGGCCGTGCTCCATCGCCTTGCGCGCCGCCGCTTCGGCGGTCACCTGCGCGGCGTAGGGCGTGCTCTTGCGGCTGCCCTTGAACCCATTCGACCCGGAGCTCGACCACGAAATCACGTTGCCGGCCGGGTCGGTCAGCGTCACGATCGTGTTGTTGAAGGTGGCCTGGATGTACGCCCGTCCGCGAGGGATGTTCTTTCGGTCCCTCTTGCGAACCCGCGTCTTGCCCTTGCCCTGCGCGCCGCGCCGTCGCTCGCTCATTGGTTCTTCAGCGCCTCCACCGGCCGGCGGCCATTGCCCCGGCCGATATCATCGGAGCAACCAGATCGATCCGGTTACCGCGATTCGATACGAAACCCGCTACTTCTTCTTGCGCCCGCCGACCGCCCGGCGAGGACCACGCCGCGTCCGCGCGTTGGTGCGCGTGCGCTGGCCCCGGCTCGGAAGACCGCGCCGATGGCGCAGGCCCCGGTAGGAGCCGATGTCCATCAGCCGCTTGATGTTCATCGACACTTCGCGCCGCAGGTCGCCCTCGACGCGCATTTCCTTATCGACGATCTCGCGCAGCCGGTTCACCTCGTCGTCCGTCAGTTCGCGGACGCGGGTGTCAGGGTTGATGTTGGTGCGCTGCAACAGCACCTGGCTGGTATGGCGCCCGATCCCGTAGATGTAGGTCAGCCCGATCTCGACCCGCTTTTCGCGGGGCAGGTCAACCCCCGCAATACGTGCCATCCGTCCCTCGCCTTTCCGGCGCCGTCACGCTCGGCGCTTAGCCCTGCCGCTGCTTGTGCCGCGGGTTGGAGCAAATCACCCGGATGATGCCGTGGCGCCGGATGATCCGGCACTTTTCGCATCGCTTCTTGACCGAAGCCGCTACCTTCATGGTCTTCCGATCCTCTCCGCCCGGGCGCGGCGGCGACCGGCGCGGGCGTGCAATCCAGATTCGATTCCGGACGCGCAAAAGGCGCATGCTCGCGGGCATGCGCACGAAGTTGTCAGTGTACCGCAACCGGCAGACGCGGCGTCAAGATTTCGCCGCCGTCCGGGCCGACGGCGACCGTGTATTCGAAGTGGGCCGCCAGCGACCCGTCGGCTGTCACCACCGTCCACTGGTCGGCCAGCGTCCGCGTTTCCTCGGTGCCGGTGGTGAGCATCGGTTCGATCGCCAGCGTCAACCCGGTCCGCAGCACCATGCCGCGGTTCGGGTCGCCATGGTTGGCGACGTGCGGCTCCTCGTGCATCGACCGGCCGATACCGTGGCCGCCGTAGTCGCGGATCACGCCGTAGCCCAGCGGGACCGCGAACGCCTCCACCGAGTGGCTGAGCGCGCCGAGCCGGTTCCCGGCCTTCGCCATCGCCACCGCGATGTCGAGCGACCGTTCGGTGTCGCGCAGCAGCCGCGCCGCCTCCTCCGACACCTCCCCGACCGGGTAGGTCCAGGCGGAGTCGCCGTGGAACCCGTTGAGGATGGCGCCGATATCGACGGAGATGATGTCGCCGTCGCGCAGCACCCGGCTGTCCGGGATGCCGTGCACGATGACGTCGTTGACCGAGGCGCAGATGTGCCCGGGGAACGGCGGCTGCCCGTACCCAAGGAACGAGGAGGTCGCGCCGAACTCGTCCAGCGTTGTGCGAACGAGGGCGTCGATCTCGGCGGTCGTCACGCCCGGGGCGATCATCGCCTCGACGCGCGAGTGGGCAACGGAAACGACGTGCCCGGCCTCGCGCATCTTCGCCAGTTCGTTCGCGTTCTTGATCGTGGGCGCCATCTTGCCGGCCTTAGCCGACGCGCTCTTGCCGAGCGGCGACGACGGCCGCGATGGCCTCGGTAACGTCATCGATCGCTTGCGAACCATCGACCTTCCTCAGGATCCCCCGCCCGTCGTAGATCGCCAACAGCGGAGCCGTTTTCTCGTCGTAGGTATCGAGCCGCTTCCGCACCGCATCCGGGGTGTCGTCGGCCCGCTGCACCAGCGACGCGCCGTCGTTGTCGCAAACGCCGTCCGTCCCGGGCGGGTTGAACGCGACGTGGTAAACGGTGTTGCAGACCGGGCAGGTGCGGCGGCCGGCAAGCCGTTCGATCAACTGGTCGCGCGGCACCTCGATGGAAACCACCGCGTCGACGCCTTCGCCGCGCCCGGCCAGCAGCGCGTCGAGCGCTTCGGCCTGCGCCGCCGTGCGTGGGAACCCGTCGAACAGCGCCCCGCGCACGTTCTCGCCCGCAGCGCGGCGGGCGTCGATCTCGGCGAGCTTCTCGGCCACCAGCGCCACGGTGACGTCGTCCGGGACGAGTTCGCCCCGGTCCATCAGTTCCTTCGCCCGCAGCCCAAGCGGGGTGCCCGCCTTGGCCGCGGACCGGAACAGTTCGCCGGTCGCGATCGAGACCAGACCCAGCTTCGGCAGCAGCCGCTCCGCCTGGGTGCCTTTGCCGGAGCCTTGCG
This sequence comes from Chloroflexota bacterium, assembly GCA_023423795.1. Classification (GTDB taxonomy): domain Bacteria; phylum Chloroflexota; class Chloroflexia; order Thermomicrobiales; family UBA6265; genus CADCWF01. Next base: position 34,067 of record JAFAEX010000143.1, read on the forward strand.
GCCCCATCAGGATGATGTACATCGCCGTCCCTGCGCCGGCCGCACGGAGCGGCCGGCATCGCCCGCGCCGGACGCCCGGGCGCGGTACGGGGCGGCCGGTTGCCCGGCCGCCCCTCTCGTCAACGGATGAAGCCTTCGTAGTTGCGCATCATCAACTGCGATTCGAGCTGCCGCATCGTGTCGATCGCGACGCCGACGACGATCAGCATCGAGGTTGCGCTCAGCAACAGCGTGTTCACCCCCGTCAGCCGCGACGCGAAGAACGGGAGGATCGCCACCGTGCCGAGGAACAGCGCTCCCACGAGGGTGATCCGGTTGAGCACCTTCGTCAGGTAGATCGCGGTGTTCTTGCCGGGCCGTACGCCGGGAATGAACGCGCCCTGCCGCTGGAGGTTCTCCGGGATCTTCTGCTGCTGGAAAACCACCATCGTGTAGAAGTAGGTGAAGCCGACCACCAGCAGGAAGTAGAGGATGTTGTAAGCAGGCGAGTTCGGGCTCATGAGCGTCGAAATCTCGCCGGCCAGGTTCCTCACCCAGGTCGTTTCCGACTGCGACAGGAACTGGGCGATCATCCCCGGGAAGACCATGATGCTGACTGCGAAGATCAGCGGGATCATCCCGGCCGAGTTGACCTTCAGGGGGATGAAGGTGGTCGTTCCCCCGTACTGCCGGTTGCCGCGCACCCGCTTCGCGTAGTGGACGGGGATGCGCCGCTGTCCCTCGTTGATGAGCACGATCCCGACGATCGTGATCAGGGCGATGATCGCGAACAGCAGGATGCTGATCACGTTCAACCCAGTGCCGCCGCCGAACAGGGCGGCGATGGAGCCCGGCAACGAGGCGACGATGCCGCCGAAGATGATGATCGAGACGCCGTTGCCGATGCCGTTTTCGGTGATCAGTTCGCCGATCCACACCAGCAGCATGGTGCCGGCCGTCATCGACAGCAGCAGGGCCACCGACCGCAGCCAGGTGTCCCCGTTGAACAGCCCGAAGCCATCGAGCAGGTACCCGCCGGACGGGCTGGGCTGCCGCGAGAACAGGACCGCCTGGCCGTACCCCTGGAGCAGCGCCAGGGGCACGGTCAGCCAATGCGTGTACTGGTTGATGCGGTTGCGGCCCGACGCCCCTTCGTTGCTCAACTCGTTCAGGCGCGGGACGACCGGGGTCATCAACTGCATGATGATCGACGCCGTGATGTAGGGGTACACGCCTAGCGCGGCGATCGAGAAGTACTGCAACCCGCTGCCGGAGAAGAGGTTGAGCATTCCCAGCAGCTCGTTGTTGGTGACGAACTCCCGCAGCCCAGCGCGGTCGACCCCCGGCACGGGGATGACGGCGATGAACCGGAAGACGACGAGCATCGCCAGCGTGAACAGGATGCGCCGCCGCAGGTCCGGGATCTTGAATGCGTTGATGACCGCCTGGAGCATCGGTTAGGCCTCCTGGGCCGCCCCCGCGGACGCCAGCGCCTCGCGGCGCTTCGGCCCGCCGACCTTGCCGACGCCCAGCTTCTTGACGTCCTTCGGCAAGGAAACGCGGCGCGACCGCGGCTTGGCGGTCACCCAATCGTCGGTCCGCTCCAGCACCTCGGCGGTGCCCCCGGCGGCCTCGATCGCGGCCTTGGCCGACTTAGAGAAAGCATGCGCGCGCACGGTCACGCCCTGCGGCACCTCGCCAATGCCGAGGATCTTGACCGGGAACTCCAACCCGCGGGTGACGCCGGCGGCGTGCAACGCCTCCGGGGTGACCGCCTCGCCAGCGGCGACGGCGGCAAGCGAGCGGAGGTTCACGACTTCCCACGGGGTCTTGTAGATGTTGGTGAAACCGCGCTTGTAGGGCATCCGCTTCTGGATGGGCAACTGCCCGCCCTCGAAGCCGCGCCCGGCGCTCGGGCCGGAACGGGCCTTCTGCCCCTTCTGGCCGCGGCCAGCGGTCTTGCCCTTGCCGGAGCCGTGGCCCCGGCCGACGCGCTTGGAAACCTTGTGGGCGCCCGGATTCGGGCGCAGATCGTCGAGCGTGAGTGGCATCGTGGTGTCCTGCTTTCCCCCAGGGGGATGGGCGGCTATTCGGCCGCGCCCGCCTCGCCCCGGATCTCTTCGACCACGACGAGGTGGCGGACCTTCGTCACCATCCCGCGGATCGACGGGTTGTCGGGCCGGACGACGGTGTGGTTCAGCCGTCGCAGCCCGAGCGAGCGAACGGTCCGCTCCTGGTCGTACTTGCGGCCGATGGTGCTGCGGACCAAGGTGATCCGAAGCGCGCCGCCGGCGTTGTTGGTCGCCTCAGTCATGACTACGCCTGCCCATCCCGGCGGAACCGCCCGCCGCCGCTGCGGCCACGGCCACCACCGTCGTTGCCCTGCGGCGCGACCGGGGCCGCCGACGCGGCCGCGTTGGCGGCCGCCACCGCGCTCTGGGTCGGCTTGCGCAGCGCACCGGACCGCTGCCGCCGCCGTGCCACCGTCTCCGCCGATTCGAGCTGCTGCAGCGCCTTGATCGTTGCCCGCACCACGTTCACCGGGTTGTTGCTGCCCAGCGACTTGGAGAGCACGTCCTTGACGCCCGCCGCTTCCAGCACCGCGCGGGCGCCGCCGCCGGCGATCACCCCGGTGCCCGGCGCGGCCGGCTTCAGCAGCACGCGCGAAGCGCCGAAGTTGGTCTCGACCTCGTGCGGGATGGTCGTCCCGTCGAGCGGGATCTGCACCATCGACTTCTTGGCCGCCTCGACGCCCTTGCGGATCGAGTCGGGCACCTCGCCGGCCTTGCCCATGCCCGCTCCGACGCGGCCCTTGCCGTCGCCGATCACGATCAGGCTGCCGAAGGCGAAGCGTCGCCCGCCCTTGACCACCTTGGCCACGCGGTTGATCTGCACCACGCGCTCTTCGAGTTCGTTGCCGCCGTCGTCTTCCGCGCGGCGGCGGGGTCCGCGGTCGCCGCGGTCTCCACGCTGTCGGTCCATCGTCTGCTCCATCGATCCCGGTCGCCCGGCCGCGCATCCCCGATCGGGAACGGCCGCCCCGGCGCCGCTAGAAGACCAGCCCAACCCCGCGGGCGGCCTCGGCCACGGCCTTGATCCGGCCGTGGTACAGGAATCCGCCGCGGTCGAAGACGACCGCCTCGATGCCCAGCGCCTTGGCCCGCTCGGCGACGACTTCGCCGACCGCGGCTGCCCGCTGGGTCTTGGTGGCGCCATCGCCGGCGCGCGCCTTCACGTCCTCTTCGAGGTCGCTCGCGCTGACCAGCGTGTGCCCCTTGGTGTCGTCGATCACCTGGGCGTAGATGTGCGCCGACGACCGGAACACGTTCAGCCGGGGCCGCTGCGGCGTCCCGCTGACCTTGGCCCGAACCCTGACGTGCCGGCGCTTCCGCTGGGAAAGCGCTCGGCGGTACTTCACACGCGCCACGATATCTCCCCGTTTCTGCCGGACCGTTGCTGGGCCGGCGGCCCGCCGCGCGTCGCGCGGATGGAGGCGGCCGCCAACCCGACGGAAACCCGGCCTTGCGCGAACGCTACTTGGCCTTGCCGGTCTTGCCCGCCTTGCGCCGGACGTACTCACCGGCGTAGCGGATGCCCTTGCCCTTGTAGGGTTCCGGCGGCCGGACCCGGCGGATGCGGGCGGCTTCCTCGCCCACCAACTGCTTGTCGATGCCGATCACCGACAAGCGGGTGTTGGCCTCGACGGTGTAGGTGATGCCCTCGGGCGGGGTCATCCGAACCGGGTGCGAGTACCCGACCGAAAGCACCAGCGTCGTCCCGTCCATGGCGGCGCGGTAACCGACGCCCTGGATTTCGAGATCGCGCTTGTAGCCGTCGGTCACCCCGACGACCATGTTGTTCAGCAGCGTGCGGGTCAACCCGTGCAATGAGCGGTGCTCCCGCTCGTTGTCCGGCCGCTCCACCGTGATCGTCCCGTCCTCGCGGACGAACTGCATGTCGCGGTCGAAGACCTGCGCCAGTTCGCCCTTCGGACCCTTCACCCGAACTTGATTATCGTCGCCGATCGTGATCTCCACCGCGGTGGGGACGGTGATCGGCCTGCGCCCAATACGCGACATCGTCGTTCTCCCGGGCGTCCGCGCCGAAGCGCTAGAACACCGTGCACAGCACCTCGCCGCCGACCCCGCGGCGCCGCGCCTCGTAGCCGCTCATCACGCCCTGGGGCGTGCTGACGATGGCGATCCCGAGGCCGGAGCGAACGCGAGGAATCTGGTCCTTGCCGGCGTACACCCGCAGGCCCGGCTTGGAGACCCGCTTGATCTCCTTGATGGTGTGCCGCTTGTCCGGGCCGTAGCGCAGCGAGACGACCAGCTTGTTCTGCGGCTGCTGCTCGATCACCCGGAAGTCGTTGATGTAGCCCTCGTCCTTCAGGATGCGGGCGATCGCGACCAGGACCTTGGTGGACGGCATGGTGGTTTCGGTTTGCCGCGCCATGCCGGCGTTCCGGATCCGGGTCAGCATGTCGCTGATGGGATCGTTGACACTCATCGAAAGGCTCTCCCCGGCTCCCGGCCTACCAGCTCGACTTGGTGACGCCGGGCAGCCGCCCCACCGAGGCCAGCTCGCGGAAGCAGATGCGGCACGTCCCGAACTTGCGCATGTACGCGCGGCTTCGCCCGCAGAGCCGGCAGCGGTTGACCTGGCGCACCGCGTACTTGGCCGGCTTCTGGGACTTGACGATCAGCGACTTCTTGGCCACTGCGGTCTCCTTTCCGGCGTCCGGCTAGTTGCGGCGCTCGGTCTGGGCGAACGGCATTCCCAGCAGGGCCAGGAGCCGGCGCCCTTCGGCATCGGTCTTCGCGGTGGTGACGATGCTCATCTCCAGCCCGCGCGTCTTGTCGATCTTGTCGTAGTCGATTTCGGGGAACGCGATCTGCTCGCGCAGCCCGAGGGTGTAGTTGCCGCGGCCGTCGAAGGCGTTCGGCGACACCCCGCGGAAGTCGCGAATGCGCGGCAGCGTGATCCCGACCAACCGGTCCAGGAACTCGTACATGCGCGGGCCGCGCAGCGTCACCATCGCGCCGATCGGCATCCCCGCCCGCAGCTTGAAGGCGGCGATCGACTTCTTGGCCCGGGTCACCACCGGCTTCTGGCCGGTGATCTGCTGCAGGTCGCCGACGGCCGCATCGATCGCCTTCGCGTTGGCGACCGCCTCGCCGAGACCGATGTTGACCACGATCTTCTCGATCTTGGGCACCTGCATCACGTTCTTGTAGCCGAACTCCTCGCGGAGGGCCGGCACCACTTCGTTCGCGTAACGTTCCTTCAATCGCGGAGTCGCCATCTCGTCGTCCTTGCGCTTCCCGATCCGGCGTATCCCGCCTGGTCCGCCCGCATGGGCGCTCAGGCCGCCGTGTCCATCGCGCGTCCGGCGCGCGCCGCGAAGGCTAGGCCTCCGGGCGCGGCACCGTCTGCGTGCACTTCTTGCAGAACCGCTCGTTCTTGCCGTTGGCGCCGGCCCGCACACCGACCCGCGTGGCCTGCTTGCAGTTCGGGCAGATCAGCTTGACGTTCGAGACGTGCAACGCCGCCTCGACCTCGATGATGCCCGACTGCCGCGCCCGGCCGCGCTTGATGTGCTTCTTGACCAGGTTGACGCCTTCGATCACGACCCGGTCGCGGTCAACCACGTTGATCCGCACCGTGCCGGTCTGGCCCTTGTTGCGGCCCGAGATGACAACCACCTCGTCGCCGCGCCGAATTTTCCTCATTGCTCGCTGCTCCCGGAGTATCCGTGCCCGAATTTCCCTTAGAGGACTTCCGGAGCAAGGGAAACGATCCGCATGAACTGCTTTTCGCGCAGCTCGCGGCCGACGGGACCGAAGATGCGGGTCCCGCGCGGGTTGCCCTGCGCGTTGATCAGCACCGCGGCGTTGTCGTCGAACTTGATGTGGCTGCCGTCCGGCCGGCCGTACTCCTGCGCCGTCCGCACGATCACCGCCCGCACCACGTCGCCGCGCTTGACGCCGGCGTTCGGCTGCGCCTGCTTGACCGCCGCGATGATGATGTCGCCCACCGCGCCGTACTTGCGCCCGGAACCGCCGAGCACCCGGATGCAGAGCAACTCGCGCGCCCCGCTGTTGTCCGCGACCTTGAGCCGCGTTTCCTGCTGGATCACTGCCGTCCCCCGTCGCGGCGCGCCAGGTCAACCCCGGCGGCCCGCATGCGCTAGACCTGAACGCCGCGCTCGATGATCTCGCGCACGATCCACCGCTTGCGCTTGGAGAGCGGCCGCGTTTCCTCGATCCGCACCAGGTCGCCGGGCTTGGCCTGCTCGAACTCGTCGTGCGCCATGAACTTGCTGGTGCGGGTGATCCGCTTGTGGTAGAGCCGGTGCCGGCGCACGTTGTCCACCGCGACGACCACGGTCTTCTGCATCTTGTCGCTGACGACCCGCCCGACCTTCTGGGTTCGGGGCTTCTGGTCCGGCGCGTTCGCTTCGGCGGCCACCGCCGCGTCGATCTGCTCGCTCATCTACGACCTCCGTGGCGGCGCTAGGCCGGGGTGACTCCCTGCTCGTCGAGCAGGGCCCGCATCGCCGCGTCCATCCGGCGCTCGGTGCGAATCGTCAGGATCCGGGCGATATCCTTGCGGATCTGCCGGATGCGCGCCGTCGCGGTCAGTTGCCCGACCGCTTCCTGGAACCGGAGGTCGCGCCACTCGGCACGCAGTTCCTGCACCTGCGTTTCGAGCTGCTCGTCGCTCATCTGTCGAATATCCGCCGGCCTCACGCGACCACCTCCTCGGCGATCGCCTCGACCTCGCCGGCGTCGTCCGTCTCTTCTTCAACCACGCCGACCCCGACCTGCTCGCGCTCGACGAAGCGCACATCCATTGGCATCTTCATGCCGGCGCGGCGCAGCGCCTCTTCGGCCCGATCGCGCGGCACCCCGGCGATCTCGAACAGGATGCGGCCCGGCTTCACCACGGCCACCCAGTATTCCGGGTTGCCCTTGCCCGAGCCCATCCGGGTCTCGGCCGGCTTCTGCGTCACCGGCTTGTCCGGGAAGATCCGGATCCAGATCTTGCCGCCGCGCTTGAGGTAGTTGGTGATCGAGCGGCGCGCGGCCTCGATCTGGCGGCTGTTCACCCACGCCGGCTCCAGGGCCTGCATGCCGAACTCGCCGAAGGCGATGGTGGAGCCGCGGTAGGCCTTGCCGCCCATCCGCCCCTTCATCATCTTGCGGTACTTGGTCCGCTTTGGCATCAACATAACGAAACGCTCCAGACGCTCGGCCCACAGCACCCCGGCCGTCCGACCGGGGTTTTCAGGGCCATCTCCCCGGCCGTTCCGGAGAGATCGTGGCCGGTTAGTCCCCCGGCATCGCCGCCAGGTCGGCGGTCAGGCTGGCTTCGGTGACCGGCTTGCGCTCCGGCATCACCTCGCCCTTGTACACCCACACCTTCACGCCGATCCGGCCGTAGGTGGTGTGGGCGTGGACGACCCCGAAGTCGATGTCGGCGCGGAGGGTCGCGCGGGGCACGCGGCCTTCCATCTCGGTCACGGAACGGCTCATCTCGGCGCCGCCCAGCCGGCCGGACAGGGTGATCTTGACGCCCTTGGCGCCGCGGCGCATCGCCTGCTGCACCGCGTGCTTCATCGCCCGGCGGTACGCGACGCGCCGACCGATCTGCTCGGCGATCGAATCGGCGATCAGCCGGGCGTCGGTCTCGGGAACCTTGATCTCCTCGATCTTGAGGTGGATCTTCTTCCCGACTTCGCGCTCTAGCATCGCCCGGATGCGCTCGACGTTGGCGCCCTGCTTGCCGATGACGATGCCCGGCTTGCTGGTGTGCAGGGTGACATCGACCCGGTTGGCCGACCGCTCCAGCTCGATGCGGGAGATGCCGGCGCGGGTGAGTTCCCGCATGATCAGCCGCCGGATCCGCAGATCCTCATGCAGCTGGTCGGTGTAGTTCTTCTCTGCGTACCACTTGGATTCCCAGTCGGACACGATGCCGAGGCGGAACCCGATCGGGTTGACCTTGCGTCCCATTCCTACGCCTCCCGGTCCTCGGCGATCACCGTGATGTGGGTGTTGCGCCGCTGGATGCGCCCGACGCGCCCGCGGGCCTTGGCCTTGAACCGGCGAAAGCGCGGCCCTTCGTCGGCGAAGATCTCCTTGATCCAGAGATCCTGCGGGTCGAGGTCGTAGTTGTTCTCGGCGTTCGCCGCCACCGAGCGCAGCAGCTTCTCGACATCCGTTGCCGTGCGGTTCGGCAGGAACCGCGCGATGTCGATGGCGTCCACCACTTTCTTGCCGCGCACCGCGTCCACCACCAGGCGGGCCTTGCGCGGCGAAACCCTCAGTCCGGTCACCTTGGCTCGGACCTGCATGTTCGTCCTCCTTCGCGCCTAGCGCCGGCCGCGGCGGTCGGCGTCCTTGCCATGACCGCGGTAGGTGCGCGTCGGGGCGAACTCGCCGAGCTTGTGACCGACCATCTGCTCGGTGATGAAGATGGGCACGTGGGCCTTCCCGTTGTGGATGGCAACCGTGTGGCCGACCATCCCCGGGAAGATCGTGCTCGCCCGCGCCCACGTCTTGAGCACCTTGCGCTCGTTGGCGCGGTTCATGTTCTCGACTTTGATGTACAGCTTCGGGTCGATGTACGGACCCTTCTTCGACGACCTCACCACGGCTCAGATCCTCCGCTTACTTGCGCTTCGCGGGCCGACGCCGCACGATCATCGAATCGGTCCGCTTGTTGTTGCGCGTCCGCTTCTGGGCCGGCTTGCCCCACTTCGTCTTCGGTTGGCCGCCGATCGGCGCCTTGCCCTCACCACCGCCGTGCGGGTGGTCGCGCGGGTTCATCACCGAGCCGCGGACGGTCGGCCGGCGCCCCTTGTGGCGGTTGCGGCCCGCCTTGCCGATGACGATGTTCTCGTGATCGACGTTGCCGACCTGGCCCAGCGTCGCCATGCACATGTGGTGGACCAGACGCACCTCGCCCGAGGGCATGCGGATGGTCACGTAATCGCCCTGCTTGGCCATCAGCTGGGCCGAGGTGCCGGCCGAGCGGACCATCTGGCCGCCCCGACCGGGGTACAGCTCGATGTTGTGGATCTGCGAACCGGTCGGGATGTCCCGCAGCAGCAGCGCGTTGCCGGTCCGGATCGGCGCGTCCGGCCCCGACACCACCGTGTCGCCGACCTTCAGCCCGTTCGGGGCCAGCATGTAGCGCTTCTCGCCGTCCACGTAGAACAGCAGCGCGATCCGGGCCGACCGGTTGGGGTCGTATTCGATCGCGGCGACCTTCGCCGGGACGCCCAGCTTGTTCCGCTTGAAGTCGATGATCCGGTAGAAGCGCTTGTTGCCGCCGCCCCGGTGCCGGACCGTGATCCGTCCCCGGTTGTTGCGCCCGGCGTGCTTCTTCAGCGGCTCGATCAGGCTCTTCTCGGGCCGCTTCTTGGTGATCTCCTCGAAGGTGCTGACGCTCATCGAGCGCCGCCCCGGCGAGGTCGGTTTGTAAATGCGAACGCCCATCGCTGTCTCCAAACGCCCCGGCGGGGCTGGCTAGACCTGCTCGAAGATGTCGATGCGCTGCCCGGGTTCGAGCGTCACGATCGCCTTCTTCCAGCCCGGTTCGTGACCAGCCACGCGACCCCGCCCCTTCTTGATCGACCGGGACCGCTTGACGGGCTTCACATTGAGGGTATTGACCGCCTTCACCGTGACGCCGAACTGCTTCTCGACGGCTTCACGGATCTGGATCTTGTTCGCGCTCGTGGCGACCTCGAACGTGTACTGGTCGCGCTCCATGAGCAGCGTGTTCTTCTCGGTGATGACCGGACGCCGGATGACGTCCTCGATCGCGATCTGTGCCATTACGCGGCCTCCTCGGCGGCGCGCGCCGCGAGCCGCGCCTGCTTCCAGGTGCTTGGCTCCCGCTTGTCCGCCGGGAGCGCCCAGAGCCCTTCGATCACGGCGACCGCCTCGCGGGTCACCAGCACCCGCTCGTACTTGAGCAGGTCGCGCACGTTGACGTTGCCGGCCAGGATCGTCCAGACGCCGGGCAGGTTGCCCACGCCGCGCTGGATCGTCTCGCTCTTTTCGGCCAGCACGATCAGCGTCGAGCGGCCCGACGGGAGCCCGGCCAGCGTGGCCTTCATCGCCTTGGTCCGCGGCTCGACCCCGTCGAGTCCCTCGACCACGGTCAGCAGGCTGTCCTGCACCTTGGCCGACAGCGCCGAGCGGATCGCCAGCCGCCGCATCTGCTTCGGCATGTCCTGTTCGTAGGACCGCGGGTGCGGTCCCCAGACGACGCCGCCGCCGGCCCACTGCGGCGAGCGGGTCGAACCCTGCCGCGCCCGGCCGGTGCCCTTCTGCCGCCACGGTTTGGCGCCGCCGCCACGGACCTCGCCGCGGGTCTTGGTCTGGTGGGTGCCGAGGCGCGCGTTGGCAAGTTGCCGCAGCATCGCCTGGTGCATCACCGAAATGTTGGGCTCGATCCCGAACACCGAATCGTCGAGCTCGATCTGGCCGGTGACCGCGCCGGCCGCGTTGTAAACGTCGATCTGCATCTCACCACTCCGCACGAGCCGAAAGCGAACCGCGTTGCCGCGCCCGCCGGCTCACTTCTTCTTCGTGCCCTTGACGGCCCGGCGGATGATGACCAGCCCGTTGTTCGGCCCCGGCACCGACCCCTTGATCAGCAGCAGGTTGCGCTCGGTATCGACGCGGACGATCTCCAGGTTCTGCACGGTCACGCGCTCGTGGCCCATGTGCCCTGCCATCCGCATGCCCTTGAACACGCGGCCCGGCGTCGCGCTGGCGCCGATCGAGCCCGGCGCGCGCAGCCGGTCCGACTGACCGTGGGTGCGCGGCCCGCCGCTGAACCCGTGCCGCTTGACGCCGCCCTGGAAACCGCGGCCCTTGGAGGTGCCGGTGACATCGACTTCCTCACCGGCGGTGAAGACGTCGGCATTGAGCACCTGCCCGACCTCGTAGGCCGAGACGTCGGTCGCCTTGACTTCGCGCAGCGTGCGGGACATGAACCCGCTCTTCGCGCGCTGTCCCTGCTCCGGCTTGTTCAGCCGCTTGCTGAGCCCGAACCCGAGCTGGATGGCGTCGTACCCGTCCGTCGCGACGGTCTTGACCTGGTTGACCACGCAGGGTCCGGCCTCGACCACCGTGACGGGATGGACGACGCCGTTATCGTCGAACACCTGCGTCATCCCGAGCTTGCGCCCGATAAATCCCTGGATCATTGGCTCTCTCCTGTCTGCCAGGACGCGGCCCCAGCACTCGGGCCGTAGCCGCCTGCAGAGCGTGTCGCAATCGGAGGGACGACCCGGCAGCCAAACCGGGTCGCCCCCGTGCCAAACGCTACAGCTTGATCTCGATATCGACGCCCGCCGGCAGGTTCAGCCGCATCAGCGACCGAATGGTGTTCCCGCTCGGCTCGAGGACGTCGATCAGCCGCTTGTGGGTGCGGATCTCGAACTGCTCCTGCGAGTCCTTGTCCACGAAGGGGGACCGCATGACGCAGAACTTCTCGATCCGGGTCGGCAGCGGGATCGGCCCGGCAACCTTGGCCCCGGTCGACTCCGCCGTCTCCACGATCTTGCTCGCCGACTGGTCGAGCACCTTGTGGTCGTATGCCTTCAGGCGGATCCGAATCCGCTGGCTCGGTTTGCGCGCAACCATTCCCAAACCTTCCCGGTACCCGCGCCGCGGGGGTTGTTGCCTACTCGGTGATGGAGGTGACGACGCCGGCCCCGACGGTGCGCCCGCCCTCGCGGATCGCGAAGCGCAGCCCTTCCTCGATCGCCACCGGCGTGATCAGCTCCACCCCCATCTCCACGTTGTCCCCC
>JAFAEX010000145.1 GCA_023423795.1 Chloroflexota bacterium
TATACCCGCCTATATGGGGGCGCTATTATTCGCGCCCGCCCCGCCGATGCCCGGACCATGTTGGCACCCGCCATCATCGCGCCCGACTGGCAGATGCCCAGACTACCCCGGCAATTGCCATCCTCCCCGGGCGGACGGCAACCGCCACCCCTCACGGACCTCCCCGCGGCAATCTCCTCGCCCTACGGCAGCGCCACCCCGGCGTACAGCGCCTCGCGCAGGGCGGCCTGCACGGGATACGCATCACGCGGGGATTCGTGCGTGGTCAGCAGGATTACCCCCGGTTCGAGCACGAGACACCGCGCGTAGATCGTTTCCTCGCGCACCTGCCCCGGCCCGTCGCTGAAGGAGACGTCCCAGGCCTCGATCGCCTCCCGGTCGGTCCGCATCATGTTCCCGGTATCGACGCCGGCATGGGGCACGACCGAGCGCAGGTTGGGCCGCCCGCGCAGCCAGTTGTCGTAGAGCTGGTCGATGCACTGGGGCGCCGTCCAGTCGCGAGCCGCACCGATGAAGTCCACCACGCTCACGCCGCTGTCCAGCAACAGGTAATCGAGGTCCGTCGTGGACTCGTCGGACGCCACTTCCCACGGCGGACCGAAGGCGACGGCAAAGCCGAACCGCTCGCTGACGTACGGCGATTCGCCGGCAGCCGCCGATGGCTCCGGAGATGCGGGCGTCGGCGTGGGCGTGGGCGTCGCGGCCGGACCAGTCGTCCCCTTCGGGAACGGGACGACGGACGTCGCGGTCGGGCTCGCCGTCGGCGTCGGAGTCGCCGGCGTGGGCTGTTCCGGCGTGGCGGTCGGGGTCTGCTCGGCCACGGGGGATGCGGCCGGCGTTGCGCTGGATTCCGGCGTGTCGGCAACCGGTGTCGCGCCGACGGCGGGAGAACCGTCGAGCGCCGGGCTCGCCGCGGGTTCGACAATGGGCGCCGCCGCGCCGTCCTCGTCGAGGTCCTGCGCCAGCAGCACCGAGGTTGGCATCACCCCCTGCCCGCCGTTGAGCCAGGCGAACCCGGTGTAGCCGGAGCCGTTCTGCTCGCGCAGACCGATCCCGAGCACGCCATCCGGCGCGGCGCGGCCGAGGTCGCCACAGGCTAGCGGCGGCCCGCCGACCGCGCCCAGCGAAGCCACGATCGCGTGCGGCCGGCCCACCGCCTCGACCAGGGTGACGGGCAGGTCGGCGAACGAGAGCAGTACCGGCGCGGCCGAGACGCCCTGCGGCGGCGCCCACGGCACGGCCTGCGGCAGGGCCGCCAGCGGCCGTCCCGGCTCGGCGCACGACCCGGCGATCAGCCCGATCCCGACCGGCGCATCCGGCGGCGGCGGCGCAGCGAACGAGGCGGTATCCTCCAGCCCGGTCAGGCCGACCACCGAGGCGACCGTCCCGGCGTCGGCGGCGTTCAGCCAGGCCAGCCCGGTCACGCCGGAGCCGCCCCGTTCGCGCAGACCGACCGCCACCTGCGACCCGTCTTCCGTCGGACCCAGATCGCCGCAGGCCAGCACGCGGGTAAAGTCGATGCCGGTGAGCACCACCGCGTGCGGCGCGGCAAGGATGTCGGCCAGCGGCGTTTCGAGCGCCGTTTCGGCGTAGCGGACCGGCAGCCCCGGTTCGCCGGGCTGCGCCCACGGCGCGACGTCGCCCAGCACCGCGACCGGTTCCGCGCCGAGGTCCTCGCAGGAGCCTGAGCGCAGTTCGGCCGAGAGCGGCCCCGCCTGCGCCGCGACGACCCCGCCGGCGGGAGCAGCGAGCGCGGCCCACATCCCCGGCAGGAGCAGCGCGCCCGCGACCAGCGCAGCGTTTCGCGTCCGCATCTCGGCTCCTTTCCGCCCGGGCGGGGTTTGTTGGGCGACCCGGCCGGTTGCCCGGTCGGTCGCAATGCGCCGATTGGCCATGCGTATCAGGTCAGGATGGCGGCTACCCCGCCCGCCACCGTCATCCCGAGCCGGTCGAGGGATCTGGTTTCGCCTCGGCTCGCACCGACGAGATCCCTCGACAGCCTCGGGATGACAGAAAAAGCGCTCGGGCGGGCAGCGGGATGGCGGAGGACGGAGGCGGCTTGCCGCCGACCTCCCGGGAACGCCCTCCTAGAAGGACAGCCCCGCCATCACCGTGTCGAACTGCTCGATCTCGCTGTCGAACTGGTTCAGCGGGAACTGCCAGAAGACCACGATCATCGTGGCCGGGTCGCGCTGGATGGCGTCGAGGAAGATGCCCGCGCCGGTGGACTGCGACTCGTAGACGGCGGCGGCGCGGTCGGGCTCGTCGAAGATGACCTGCGCGAACCGGAGGTCGGGGATCTCCAGCCCGCTGGCGGCGGCCTCGACGAACTGCTGCGGGCTCTCGGTGGCCTGCGAGGTATCGACGCCCATCACCATGATGGTGCTGGTGCCGTTGGCGATGGCGACGGCCTCGAACCCGGGCTGGCTGTCTTCCCCGACCAACTCCCAGCCGGCGCCCCACTCGAAGTTGAAGCCGAAGACCTGGCTCTGGAAGACCCCCCCGCGCCCGGCCTGCTGCCCCTGCGACGGGAAATTGCCGCCGCCGCCCGATTGCGACGGAAAGTTGCCGCCGCCGCTGCTGCCCTGCGACGGGAAGTTCGATTGCGCCGAGGCGAGCGCCGGCATCCCCGCCAACGCCGTAACGACGACGACCGTCGCGATCCGCATCCACCGCCGCATCATTTCGGTCTCCCTGCCGAGACGGGCGTCCGCGCCCGCCTTTTCGAACGAGTGGCCGGCGACCCCCGTTGGTCGCCGGCCATTTCCTCGCTACGTCCCTTGCCCGACGAGGTCCCGCATCGCCTCCGCCGCGTCGCCGGACATGCCGAAGTCCGGTTGCCGAAGCCCCGGATCGACGGACGCGCCGGCGTCCTCACCAGTGGCGATGCCGGTCCCGATCGAGACCGAGAACCCGTTGTCGAACGATGCGGCCGCCTGCCGCAGCCGCGCCACGATGCCGGCATCGGCATCCGCGGCAAACGCAGCCTGACCGACGGCGGGCAGCGCCGCAAGACCGGACAACGGAGCGCTGTACCCGAGCCGCCCGCCGGTCACGTACGACGCGGCGTTGCGGATCGCGGCCGGATCCAGCGCGCCCGCGAAGGCGGCGTCGGACATCAGGCCGGATGCCGCCTGGGCGCCGACGTCGCCGGCGACCTCGCGCAGGGCGTCGTAGCCTTCGGCGTTCACCGGAAGCCTGTCCGTTTTGAAGCGGCCGTCGGTCCCGATTCCGCGCAGGCTGTCGAACGCGCCGACCTCCACCGGGGCGGCAAAGCGTGCGTCTCCGCCGAACCAGCCCTTGGCCGCGGCAATCGCCGCCAGCACCGGGTGGTTGGCGGCGGCGAAGCGTCCGGATCCACGATTGCGCGCCGGGTTCGTCGGCCGGATGTTGGGCGACAGGTCGGAGTTGGCCATCAACCCGCCCTCGCCGCCGTACGCGACGGATCGGAGTCGGCCAAAGCCGTCCGTTTCGCCGGCGAACGCTCCCGCGGACGCCTCCTGCGCCCCGCTGAGGAGGGCCGCGGCGGCCGCGATCGCGTCGGATTCGGCCGCCGCGAAGCGCGCGGATGGTTCCCCGGCCGCTCCGCGCATGGCCGCCACCGCGGCCGAAACGAGGTCGCTCCCGCTCGGCGCGGCATCCTGCGCGAACGCGCCGTTCCGGAACATCCCGTCCTTTTCCAGCCCCGGCGCGAGGTCGGCGGCGACGGCCGATGCCGCGCCCCCGAGCACCAGCGTGCCCACGGCCGCGACCAGCGCGACCGACGTCCGTGACCGACGATTCGGCGTCATGGCGACCTCCGGCGCGGGTTCGCCGCGCCCAGGCGGGCGCTCCGGCCCGCCCGCAGGATTCCGTTGGCGACCCGCCCTGGACCGCCCTACCGCTGGACCGCCAGTTCGATCGGCGGCAGCGTCAGCACCGCCGGCGCGTCGTCCGGCGCCAACACCCGGTTGTCCTCGCTCGTGTTGCGGTAGCCCCGGGCGACCACCACCACTCCATACGCTTGCCCCCGGGCAATTGGTTCCCGGATCTGGAACGCACCGTCGGCGCCGGTTGTGGCGAAGGCATGCACGGCATCCTGCCTTCCGTCCAGGTAGTCCGTCACCGGGACGCCCGGTTTCAGCACGATGAACCACGCGCCCGAGACCGGTTCGCCGGAATCGGCCGAGACGACGGAGCCGCGCAACGCCACCTCGGCCGCGGCGCCGGCTTCGGCGGCCTCGCCGAGCGGCGGGATGCCGTCGCCCGTCCCGATCCGCTGCAGCGTGTCGAACCCCTCGGGGATCGGGCGGACGAGGTTGATCTGGGCGACCTGCCCGATGCTGCGGGTTTCGATCTCACGCAACTGCGTCGGCACGCCGATGAAGCGGCCGTCGTCGTCGATCGTGGTGCCGCCGGAGATGCCGCCACCGAGGGTCGCGTCGGTCTTGATCCAGCCGACGTTGCCCATCTCCGGCACGCCCGAATCCGGGTCGAACCCGGAAACGGAGCCTTGGGTGATGGTGATCAGTTCGCCGCCGACGCCGGGGTAGCCGATGTTGCGCAGATCGTCGCCAATCGAGACCTCGCCCGCTTCGACCATCGGCAGCGGGCGCATCGCGACGTCGCCGGGGCCGATCGGCGTGCCGTCGAGCCCGAAGGCCGGCACGATCACCGCGAGGTCGAGGTCGTTGATCGGGCTGGACAGCACCGCCCGGGCGAAGAAGGCCGGCTCTGGCAGCGAGCGGTCGTCGATCGTGCGCATCACCAGCAGCCAGACGGCCTCCCGCTGCCGGGTGTCGAGCGCGACGTGGGCGTTGGTGAGGATCACCCCGTCCGGCCGGATGACGGTGCCGGACCCGCTCCACGCGGCGGAGCAGCGCCGCATCGTCGTCTGGAACGTGTTGAGATCGACCGCGCCGAGGGCCGGTTTGAGGTCGTCGCAGGCGAGCAGCTTGACCGTGGAGGTGATGACGTCGCGGAAGTTGACGTCCTCGAACCCGAAGAGGACCGGCTCCTCCTCCTGCGCCGCGAGCGAGAGCGCGGGCGCCAGCAGCAACGCCGCCAGCAACAGCGCGACCAACGGATGGTGGGAACGTCGCCGGGCGAATCGTTCGGCGGTCATGGCGTGCCTCCCGCGCCGGTGAGGCGGTCGAACAGCGGCGCCACCCGCGCCCAATCGGCCTCCGGCGCTTCGAGCGCGAGCACATTGAGGCGGCCGTTGGCCACCCACGCGAGTTGCCGCCCGCGGATCACCGTCGGCGGCGTCGAGTTGGCGACCTCGGCCCGCGCGTAGGCGTAGTCCGAGCGGACGGCCGACGCCGGGTCGTCCGGATCGGCCAGGTCGGAGCGCAGCGGCGTGAAGGCCGGTTGCGACGAGGCCGGGTTCGGGCCGCCCATCTCCAGCGCCTCCCGCGCCGTGGCCGCCGTGGTCTCCTCGGCGTAGAGCGCGAGGAAGCCGCCGGACCCGCCGTCGTCGGTCCACGTCGCGAGCGCGGGCGGCAACGCCGGCAGCGGCAGCCAACCTGCCGGCCGGGCGACCTCCACCCCCGCCACCTCAACCGGCACGATCCGGGCATCGTGGGCGCGCACGAGGGCCCAGCCGGCCACCAGCAGCAGCACGCCGCCGATGGAAACGATCAGGTCGGTCAGCGACAGGCGGGCGCCGCGCGCCCCGTACGGCGTCGGCGGCAACCGCCAGGCGCCCGTCTTCGCCGGCGGCAGCGTGGCATCGCGCGCGGTCATCTCAGGCCACCCCCGGGGACGCCAACGTTTCGCGGACGGCCACCCGCAGCAGCGTGAAGACCGCGCCGAAGACCAGCAGGGCGAACAGCCCGGCCACCAGCACCGCCGCCCACGCCGAGTAGCCGAGGGCCGACGTCCCCGCCTCGGACGCGAGCCATTCGAAGACCCCCGTCAGCAGCGCCGCCAGCGCGACGAAGCCCGGCAGGTACAGCGGAGAGTGCGGTTCGAACTTGACCTGCCCCAGCGCGTACCCGACCAGGCCGCCGATGGACGCCATCGCCAGCGCGGCGACGACGATGCGGGCGACGCCGACGTCCAGCCGCACGCCCTCGTGCTCCAGCACGTAGCGGACGTTGTAGAGCACGCCGACGCCGAGCCCGGCCGCCGTGCCGTAGATGATGCCGTCGGCCCGCTCGTCGAATTCGTCGAGCAGGAAGACCGACCAGCGCACGGCGGCGTAGACGATCAGCGCCAGCAGCACGCCCTGGGTCAGCGCGAAGACGGGGATCGCCCACTGCGGCCGGCCATCGCTCCAGAACTGGAGCGCGAAGAGGTTGCGTCGCAACGGATCGCCCACCGCGCCCGCGATCAGCGCCGCCAGCAGCATCACGCCGATCAGGTAATGGTGGGGTTCCTGCTCCAGCCGGTCCAGCCGCTGGAAGACGAACAGCCACAGCAGGGCCGGCAGGATCGCCAGCGCCAGCCCGATCGCGGTGCGCCAGCCGCCGTCGAGCGCGGGCGCGATCGCCGGGCCGACGACCTGCATCAGCAGCGCGAACCCGAGCAACCCGGCCAGCAGCGCCAGCGCCGACGGCCACGTGCCGCGGCTGCCCGGCGCGCAGCGAGAATAATCGTCCAGACAGTAGGGGCGGCCCGCGATCTCGTACACCCGGCCCACGATCGGCCGATGGCAGACGACGCATTCGGTCGCCGATTCGGCGCTCACGCTTCCCGGAGCCTGGTCCATCGTCCGTCCTCGGTCCCACGTCGCCACCCGGCCGGATCGTCCGGCCCGTGCCGGGTGGGCGGCGACTCCGCGTGGCGTCCCGCCAGCGACGGCGGTCCTTCGGCAGGCATCTCGCGCCAGTCCTTATAGGCCGTTCTACGCCCCGCTGCAAGCGATGGTTCCCGCCACCAGCGCCCCGCTCGATCGGGCACCAGCACCACAACGTGCTGGCGGACAATCAAGTTCACCTGTATCATCTGGCGAGCCCACATCCAGTCGGTGGCCCGTGTCGGCGGGTTGCCGCGCAAACGAACGCCGCCACCCGCGGGCAGTTGTGCTGCACGCGCCGTTTTCGTGCGCCCCGCGGCGGCGCGAATCGTCGGCCGAGGAGACAATCGTGAAGGTCCTGCTCGCGGTTTTGGCGCTGGTCATGCTGGCCGGAAACGCGGTCGCTGCCGCGCCGCCGGCGGGCGAGCGGCCCGACATCGTGGTCGTCCTGCTCGACGACATGCGCGAGGAAGACTGGCGGGCGCTGCCCCGGACGCGGCAACTCATCGCTCGCAAGGGGACGTGGTTCCCGAACTTCTTCGCCGTGACCCCGCTCTGCTGCCCGGCCAGGGTCGAATTGCTGACGGGGATGTACGCCCACAACTCCGGCGTCAAGGACAACTTCGGGCCGAACGGCGGCTACGGCGCGTTCCGCAGCAATGGGCTGGCCGACAAGACGATCGCCCGGGTGCTCGGCCCGACCTACCGGGTCGGCCTCTTCGGCAAGTTCCTCAACGGGTACGACGGAGTGCGCGCGATCCCGCCGGGATTCGACGCCTGGTGGGCCTCCGGCAGCCAGCAGTTCAACGACTACAAGGTCAACCACAACGGCAAGATCTCCACCGAGAAGGGGTACCACACGACCCAACTGAAGCGGCGCACGCTCGGGTTCCTGCGGGGCGCCGGCGCCACCTTCGCCTACGTGTCGGTGCTCGCGCCCCACCACCCCAGCGTGCCGGAAAACAAACGGGACAAGCGCGCCTTCCGCCGCGTGGTCCGCGAACGCACGCCGGCTCTCAACGAGGCGGACATCTCCGACAAGCCGCGCTACGTCCGCGAGGCCAAACCCGAGCGACTCGCGCGCCTGGACGAACTCAACCGCAACCGGATGCGCTCCCTGCGCTCGGCCGACCGCGCGATCGTCGCCATCCACAACCGGCTGGTCCAGCGCGGCCGTCCCTTCTACCTGTTCGTCCTCTCGGACAACGGCTACATGCTGGGCGACCACCGGCTGATGCACAAGGCGGTTCCCTACGACGCCTCGACCAGGATCCCGATGGGCGTCATCGGTCCCGGCTTCGCGCCGGGATCGACCGACGCGCGGCTGGTCGGCATGATCGACATCGCGCCGACCGTCGCCGAGGTCGCGGGCCTCGACCTGCCGTGGACGGACGGCTACTCCCTTCTCTCGGACCACGACCGCGAGGTCATCCTGCTGGAAGGCTGGGCGACCGCCTACGGCAACGGCGACTGGACGGCGCTGCGCGGACCGGACTTCCTCTACGTCGAAAACGACAGCGGCGAGCGCGAGTACTACGACTACGCCAACGACCCGTACGAACTGGAGAACCTGCTGGCGGACTGGAACGGGATCGAGCCGCGCCTCGATCCCGCCGAGGCCCAGCGCCTCGCCGACGCGCTCGCCGAGCACGCCGATTGCGCGGGCAGCGACTGCCCGTAGCAGCGCCGCAACGATCCGGAAGGACCGCTACCCGTCTCCCTCGCCCTGCTGGTGGTGGTGGTCGGGCGGCGCGGCGCCCAACGGCCGGCGGAACAGCGTCACTTCGCGCAGGCCGCCCCTCGCCGGGCCTCCCGTATCGGGCTCGTCCGCTCCATCGGCAACGGGCCACGCCTGGTAGGCCACCGGTTCGAAACCGGTTTCGCCGAGCCGCCAGAGGATGTCCTCGTAGTCGTCGGGGCCGAATTCGACCGGGTCGCGGTGGCTGAACCAGATCCGGCGGCGGTCGCCGGGCGCGGCGCCGTCCCAGAAGACCTTCGCCATCTCCCACGCCGGCGCCGTCGCCGGTTGCGCACCGTTCATGCCGCACTCCCAACCGTTCCCGATCCGCTTCGCGCCCGGCCGCCAATCCGCGGCCGGGCGCGAACCCATGGCATCCCCGGCAACGCGCGTGCCACTGCCGCAGTGCCGGCCGATGCTGCGATGGCGCGCTTCATGCGTTTTTCATCAAGAACGGATTTAGCCGGTTTGAGGGATGCCGGTCTAGCGCGGCCTCGCCACACTTTCCGGCTGACGCATAGGGTGTGTGGAGGGCGCCGGCCGTGACGCGGGATTTCGACCAGGCAGACGACGCCGACGACGACACTTCGCCGGACGCGCCCGCCGCGTCACCCGACCGGAGCGACGGCTCACTCGGCCCGCACGCTCCCGGCGACATCGAGCCAGGAGACGGCTGGCGGGCCTCGACCCCGCGCCGCTCCACCATGCGCGGCATCGCGGCCGCGCTGGCCGGCATCGTCGCGCTGGCAACCGGCGCCGGAGACGCCCCGGCCCAGAACAACAACAACAACCGGAACAACAACAACCGCAATCGAAACAATAACAACAACAATTCCGGAACAACAACAATTCCGGCGAGCGCGGGCACGGCGAACTCGGAGCCGGTTCTGACCGGACCCGCCCCGCGCCCGGCGTCTCCTCGGCCGGGTCCGGCAGCCGCACCGGCGCAGCGAACCAGGCACGCAACAACCGCAACCGGAATCGAAACCGCAACCGGCAGAACCAGCCCAACCGGCCGGCGCCCACCCCGGGCGGCAACACGACCGAACCCACCGGCGGCGCGCTCGCCCCGACCGGGCCAACCGGTCCGACCGGGCCAGTCGGCCCTCCGGGCGAACCGGGCGTGGCCCGGGCGGCCGAGGGGCCTCCCGGACCACAGGGCGAGCGCGGGCCGGCCGGCGACACGGGCCCCACCGGTCCCCGCGGGCCGCGCGGCGAGGACGGTCAGCCAGGGCCGCAAGGTCCGGCCGGCGAACCCGGCCCGCCCGGCGCGCAGGGCGACACCGGGCAATCGGGGGAACCCGGACACGCGGCCCGCAAGGCGAACCGGGCGAACAAGGCGAACAGGGCAATCCGGGCGCTCCGGGCGAACGAGGGCCGCGCGGCGCGCAGGGTGAAACCGGTCCGCAGGGCCAACAAGGCGAACCGGGCGAACCGGGCCCGATCGGACCGCCCGGGCCGCAGGGCGAGCGCGGCGCAGACGGCGATCCCGGTCCCACCGGCCCGCGCGGCGAGCGCGGCCTCCCCGGCGC
>JAFAEX010000149.1 GCA_023423795.1 Chloroflexota bacterium
TTCCGGTACCCCGCGGTTTCAAACCCTGACGGGCGGCACGGACGGCGACTGCATCATCCTGGCGGGCTTCATGAACGCGCCAGCCACGGTGGCCACGGTGGTCACCGCTTCACGGAGAACTCCGACAGCGGCGGCAGCACCACCGTCTCGGCGCGGTCGAGGTAGCCGCCAGGGTCGAAGTAGCCTTGCGCGAGCGCGGCTTCCTCGGCCCGGTTCTCGTCGGTCAGGCGCGGGTCGCGCAGGATGCTGTGGCCGAACTCCGCCAGGTCTTCGACGAAGCGCTCGTACCGGAAATAGGCCAACGCGTCCGGGTCGATCGCCGCCGGGCCGTACCCGGCGAAGAACGCGTCTTCCTCGTCCGGCTGCACGGTGCGGGCGATGGTCGAGCCGACCACGAAGAGCAGGTCGCGTTCGCGAGGGGCGATCAGCGGCGCGTCCCAGTCGATGAGGTGGATCGCGCCGTCGCCGCCGACCAGGATGTTGGCGGCGTGGATGTCGCCGTGGCAGAGCACCGGTTCGTGACCGCGTTCCCGCAGCATCCTCCCCAGCGTTTCGGCCCGATTCAGGATTGCCTCGATCCGTTCGGCGTTCGCCCGCCAGAACGCGGCGAACGCGCGCGCCACCGGCCCCGGCAGGTCGTCCGAAGCGACGGCCGGGGCGAGGTCGCGCACCGCCGCCGCCGACGGCAGGGTGAACGCCTCGGCGTGCAGGCTCTCCCGGAAGCGATCCACGAATCCGCCGTCGTGGACCGCCCGCAGCGCCGCGCCGAAGACCCGCCAGTGCGCGTGGGACAGGCCGGCGGTCATCGCGTCCTGCCCGTCGATCCACGGGTAGAGCACGACGCCGAGGCCGTCCATCTCGCACCAGGGCAGGCCCGCGCGGGCGGGCAACGAGGCCAGCACCGCCTCGATGCCCGCGGCGCGCAGGGCGTGGGCCGCCCGCAGT
Source organism: Chloroflexota bacterium (assembly GCA_023423795.1). GTDB lineage: Bacteria > Chloroflexota > Chloroflexia > Thermomicrobiales > UBA6265 > CADCWF01. Next base: position 946 of record JAFAEX010000149.1, read on the forward strand.
CCGGGTTCCGGCGCGGCTCCGAACCGGACCTTGACGAAGAAGCGCCGCCCGTCGCCGGCGGTCGCGCGGTAGACGGCCGCCCGCGCGTCGAACCCGAGCGGGAGGAACTCGACCGCCACGGCGGCCACGCCGTACTCCGCCGCGAGGCACGCCCGGATCGCATCCGCCGAAATTCCGGGGTCTTGCCGCATCGAACCTCCGCAGGATGGCGCCGCGCCGCCGACCAGGGCGGCTGCTGCGGGAATCGGCCGAACCTGCCGGGCGGTCACCGGCTGCCGCGCGCCGCCGCGCACCGGACGCCGCAAACCGGCACTCCCGTGCCGGCGGGCCTATCCGAACGGTGCAGGGCCGGCGACACCGGGGCACGTACAGTAGTCATGCACGGCGGTTCCCCAACGGCCGCGCTGGGGTGGACTCCCTCCCCCCGCCCCGCCCCGCTAGCCACGTGGCGGTGTTCCTTCCCTCCCGAGGCGACGGCCGCGCGGGATCCCCATCCCACCCCGCGCGGCCTTCCCTCACCCTGCATCCCCCCTCGGCCGGGCCGCGCGCCCGGCCATTTTCGTGCCCGCGGCCCCGATCCGCTCCCCGACCGGCACCAAACGTGCAGAATCGGACCCGGCGCGGCCCGCAGCGGTCCGCCCGGCGCACGCCCGGCGTTCGCCCACGCACCCACCGGAGGCACGCGACGTGGACCAGCACCAGGACCGGCAACGACGATTCCGCGGTTCCGGCGGAATCGCCGGGATCGCCCTCGCCGGCGCGACCGCCGCGCTGGCGATAACGCTCAACCAGGGCGCTCTGCCGCCGCTCGCCCTGCCCGACCAGGTTTCCGCCCGCTTCGGCCAGACCGCGGCCACCACGACCCAGATGGACGCCGTCGCCGTCGTCGAGCGGGTCGCCCCGGCGGTGGTCAGCGTCATCAACCTCCAGCGCGCCGACGATCCGCTGGCGACCCCGACGCCCGAGGGCTTCCCGCCGGACGAGCGCGGCGCGGGCACCGGGTTCATCATCGACGAGCAGGGGCACGTCGTCACCAACTGGCACGTCGTCGATCGCGGCGTCTCGTTCCGGGTGATCCTCGCCGACGGCGAGGAGCGCACGGCCACGCTGGTCGGCTCCGACCGCATCTCCGACATCGCGGTGGTCAAGATCGACGCGCCGGTGCCGGGCACGGTGCGCTTCGGCGACTCCGACGAACTGAAGGTCGGCCAGCCGGTGCTGGCGCTCGGGTCGCCGCTCGGGGCGTTCACCAACACCGTGACGCAGGGCATCGTCAGCGCGCTGGGGCGCACCTACCCCGAGTTCTTCGGCACCTACACCAACCTCGTCCAGCACGACGCGGCGATCAACCCCGGCAACTCCGGCGGCCCGCTGATCGACGCCAACGGCGACGTGGTCGGCGTCAACACCCTCGGCATCCCGGTCGCGCAGGGGCTGTTCTTCGCGGTGCCCTCCAACAACGTCGAGGACGTGGCCACCACGCTGATCCGGGAAGGATCGGTCGTTTACCCCTACTTCGGGGTGGCGTCCCGCCCGATCGTCTCCGAGGAGGCGGCGGCCATCGGCGTCGGCGTGGCCGAGGGCGCGATCGTCGTCGGGTCCCCCGACCCGTTCTCTCCGGCCGGGGAGGCCGGCATCCGCGAGGGCGACGTCATCCTCGCGCTCGACGGGGTAGCGATCGACCGCGACACCCCGTTCATCGAGGTGCTGTTCGACTTCGCCCCGGGCGACACCGTGCAGGCGACGATCGACCGCGGCGGCGAGCGGCTGACCGTACCGGTCACGCTTGCCGAGCGGCCGGCGGAACTGGATCAGCCGGACGAGGAGCAGCCGTAGGAATTCGGGGCGGGCGGGGGTCCGCCCGCCCACCGTGACCGTCCGCCGGGTTCGTCATCCCGAGCGAGCCGGGGAGCCGAGGGGAGAAGGGGAGACGAGATCCCTCGACAGGCTCGGGATGACGGCGGGCGGTGCGGAATGACGAACCCGGCTCGGGATGACGGGCGCAGGACGGCGGCCCCGACCCGCGACCTCAGCCGGTTGCGCGCAGAATCTCGCCGGCCAGATTCAGTGACGTGATCCGGCCCCGTTCCACGACGAACTTCGCCGTCCCGTTCCCGGTGGCATCGCGGTACCGGCCGTCGCCCTCGATGACCGCGTAGGAGCCGTCGAGCACGAACGTCACCTCGCGGTACCGTCCGGCGACCTCGGCCTCCACCTCGAGCACGACCCGGTCCAGCGTGGTCTTTTCCACGACCTCGACGGTGGCGACCGCGAAGGCCGTGTACCGCCGATCTTCGGCGCGGACGTGCCGGGTGACCTCGACGTGCGCGACGATCGTCGCCGCGGCTAACGGATACCCGTCCGTCAGGCGGGCGGTCACGGCGTACGTGCAGCCGCCCGGGGTTCGTTCGCAGCGCGCGCCTTTGGTGGCCTTCGCGGTACCGGTCGCCCGCACGGCGAACGTGGTCTCGGTGACGCCGCAGGTTCCGGCCGCGCAGCGGCCGCCGCAGCATTGGGAACTGTTGTTGCACCGCTGGCCGTCCGCCTTGCAGGCGCACCGGCGGACCTTGCCGGCCCGCACGGTGTGCCGGCTGCAGCACCGGCGGCACGCCGGTTTGCCGTCGCCGCAGCGACCGCCGACGGGGATGCACTGGGAGGCGACCGGGCCGCGCGCCATGGCGTCCCGCCGGCCCAGGAAAACCCCGACCGCCGCGCCGAAGACCGCCCGCCGCGGCACGACCCCCGCGAACCGCCGCGCCAACCCGTCGAACCGCTCGCCGTCCATGAGCCCCCTCCTGACGGCTTCCGGGGCACCTTTGCCCCGGCGCTTCCGCGCCGCGCAGCGGCGCTGGCGCCGGCAGTATCGCAAGCGGACGCAGGCGACGAAAGCGGGAATTGATGGGCAACGAAACGGCGGAAACGATCAGGATCGGCCGGGGACCCAGAGCAGGAACTCCGGCGCGTCCGGCAGTTCGGAGAGGAACGGCTTGCCGGCGGGTTTCCCGGTCGCGGGGTCGAAGCGCAGCACTTCGCGGCCGGTGCGGGAGGCGACGTAGAGCAGCCCGTCCGGGCCCCACGCCAGCCCGGACGGCTCGCGCAGCCCGCCCGCGCCGCGCTCGACGAGCGGGGAGACGTCCCCGGTGGCCGGGTTCAGCGCGACGACGCCGTGGCCGTCGCGGCTGCCGACCAGCAGCGCGCCGCGCTCCGGCCACGCCAGCAAGTGGATGGGCGCGGCGAAGTGGCGCGATCTGTGGGAGCGCACCCGCGCGCCCGTGGCCGGGTCGTAGCCGCTGACGCGGTCGCCCTCGCGGTCGGCCACCCAGAGCAGCCCGTCCGGCCCGAACAGGACGTGGCGCACGGCGCGCAGCCCGTCCGGGTCGTGGCGGGCGGACGGGACGAAGGTGCCGGGGTGGAGTTTGCCCGCCGCGAGACCGCGCAGCGCGGGAGGGTGCGGCATGGGAGCGCCCGGGCGCGCGCCGGCCGGTCCCTGGTAACGGCCGACGATCCCGCTGTCCTGGCTCGGGACGAACAGGTTGCCGTCCGGCCCGAAGGCGACGTGGAACGGGTGGTCGAGCCCCGGGTTCGCGTCATCACGCCGCGTGAAGACGCCGCGCGCGGCATGGCGGCCGTCTGGCCCGGGGATGCCGGCGAAACGCAGCACCTGGCTGTCGCCTTTCCAGGCGTTGGCGACGTAGAGGTCGCCGTCCGGCCCGAAGGCGAACCCACGCACCTCGCGGACGTGGGCGTCGTCCGGCAGACCCGCGTGGGAGAGGAGTTTGCCGGCGTGGTTGCCCGCGGCGTCGTACCCGTGGAGGTTGTTGCGGTCGTGCCGCTCGTCGCCGCCGTGGAAGGAGACGTACCAGCGGCCGTGGTCGGTCGCGCGGCCGGCGCTCATTCCGCGAACGCCGGGTGGTAGGCGGCATCCCCAACGATGCCGGCCGGACTGCGCCCATGCAGCGAAAGCGCCTGCAACGCCGGGCCGGCATAGGGACAGCGAATCCCGGCGGCCGCCTCGGCGCGGAATCCGAACCGTCCGTAGTAGGCGGGATCGCCGAGCACGACGACGAGCGGCGCGCCCGACGCCCGCAAGCGGTCGAGCGCCTCGCGCACCAGCCGCGCGCCGACGCCCCGCCGTTGCCAGTCCGGGCGCACGGCCAGCGGCGCGAGCGCCAGCGCGTGCACGATCTCCCCCGCGTCGGTCGCGATCGGCAGCGGGCTGAACGCGACGTGGCCGACGACCTCCCCCGGCGGCGCTTCCGCGACCAGCGCCAGCGGCAGCGCATCCGCCGCCCGCAGGCGTTCGACGAGCGCGGCTTCCGCCTCGCCGCCGAACGCGGCCCGCAGCAGCGCGCCGATCGGCGCCGCGTCGGCCGGCGCTTCCGGCCGGATCGTCACCGGTGGTTCGCTCACGAAGGCTCCGGCGTGGCGCTGGACGAGTCCGCCCACAGATCGCCCTCGGGCCAGGTCACGTTGGCCGACGCCTCGGCCAACGCGGCGGTGAGTTCGGCGAAGAACGTCATGTAGTCGATCGGCAGCGTGTTGGCCGAGAACGCCAGCGTCACCCCGCCCGGCCAGCGCACCAGCCACGAGGCGTTGGACCCGGTCAGCGCCCCGGTGTGGGACCAGGTGTAGCCGGCCTCCGATTCGGTGACCGACCAACCGAGGCCGCGCACGTCCGCCTCGTTCGACCCCGGTTCGGCGTTTCCGCCCGGACGCGGCGTGGTGAGCATTTCCTGCACCGTCTCCGGCCGCAGGATCGCCTCGCCGCGGGTACCGTCCACCGCCAGCGCGAAGCGGACCAGGTCATGGGCGCGGGCGATCCAGCCGCCGTGGCTGTCCATCGCTTCCAGGTAGAAGCCGCCGTAGGCGTTGGGGACGAACCCCTCGCCGGGAAAGACCGACGGTTGCAGCGGCCAGCCGGCCGGGCTGAGGTAGAGCACCTCGTCGCGCGAGCGGTTCTCCAGCCGGGTGCGCCCGATGCGCATGTCGCGCGCGCCGGCCGGGGCGAGCACGCGGCGCAGCACGAAATCGTCGTAATCCTCGCCGGTGGCGGCCTCGATCAACCGGCCGAGCACGTTGAACCCGAAGTTCGAGTACACGCTCTTCGTGCCGGGGTCGAACGCCAGCGGGAAGCCCATCATCGCCCGCACGATCTGGGACGACGACGGCGGCGGCTGCACGTCGAGCAACCCGGCTTCCATCCACGTCATCGGCTGGTATTGCGGGTCCACCCCGTTGCTGCTGTCCCAGCCGCCGGAGTGGGTCAGCAACTGGCGCACGGTGATGGTGTCGAGCCGCGGGTCGCGCGGGGCGTTCTTCGGCGGCACGAGGCTGGTCAGCATCGGGAACACGGGGTCGTCGAGCCCGAACGTGCCGTCGTCCACCAGCGCCAGCACGGCGACGGTGGTGATCGCCTTGGAGACGCTGGCGATGCGGATGCGCGAGGTGGGAACGACCGGCTCGCCGGCCTGCGGATCGGCGAGCCCGTAGCCGCGGTCGATCATCAGCCGGTCGCCGAACGCGACGGCGAGTTGGGCGCCCGGCAGTGCCCACGTTTCGGAAAGCGCCAGCACGGCGTCGTCGAACGCTCCCAGCCCGGGGAGCGCGCTCCCGGTCGGCTCGTGGCCGGCGACCGGCGTGCCGCCGGCCACGGGGGTAGACGCCTGCCGGGCCGCCGCCGGGAACGCGCGCGCGCCGACGGCGGCGGCCGACGCCGCGGCGACGAACCCGCGCCGGGAGATCCGGCCCGGCAGGCGACGGCGGGCGGCGAACGAGGTGATCGGCGGGCGGTCCATCGGCGCTCCTTCCGCTGGGCGTGTGGCTCTCGGGACACAGTGTAGGCCCGCGCGCGCGGGCGTGGCAGGTTCTGCATTCGCTAGCGCAAAGCCCGGCTCCGGCGTTTCGCCCCGGCACGTTCGTGCCCCGATGCGACCCCGTGGCGGGCGGCTGCGCCGGCAATCCGGTTCGGTTCCGGGCCGGCGTGGTACGGTGACGGATGCCGTGCCGTTCCGCAGGAGGATGCGACCTTGCCATCGCCCGACGCCGTCAGCGCCCCGATCGACCTGGTCACGTTCGACCTCTACGACACGCTGATCGAACTGCACCCGCCGCGCTGGGAGCGGCTGGCGCGCTCCCTCGAAGCGGAAGGCATCAGCGCCGATCCGCTGGTGCTGCGCGAGGCCGACAGCGTGGCCGAGGACTACTACACGATCGAGAACGGCGCACGCCCGATCCGCGACCGCCCGGCCGAGGAGCGCATCGCCTTCCGCGTCGAGCACATGCGGCGCTGGCTGGCCGCGGCGGGGCTGGACGACGATCCGGAGTTCGCCGCCAGCGTGCGCTCCCGCTTCATCTCCGAGTTCGAGGAAGCGCCCGACCACCGGCACTACCGGTTGTTCGACGACGTGATGCCGGCGCTGCGCCGCCTGCGTTCGGCCGGGCTCAAGACGGCGCTGATCTCCAACGCCGACCGCGACGTGACGGTGATCGCGCTCCACTTCGCCTTCGCCGACCTGATGGACGTGATCGTGACCTCGGCGCTGGTTGGCTACGAAAAGCCGGACCCGCGCACGTTCCACGCGGCGGTCGAGCCGCTGGGCGTCGAACCGGTCCGCGCGCTCCATATCGGCGACCAGCCGAAGTCCGACGTGGTTGGCGCGCGCGGGATCGGCATGCAGGCGGCGCTGCTGGACCGCTACGACCGCCACGCCGGCCACGACGGCACGCGCGTCGCCAAACTCTCCGACTTCGCCGACCTCGTCATCGCCACCCGCTCCTGACGGGATGCTGCGGCGGAGTGCCGAGCACCGAGTGCCGAGTGCCGAGTCGAACACCTCCGGCGGTGCTTGCCGGCCTGCCGGTCTGCCGACCCAGTCCGTCGTAGCACCCAGCACTCCGTTACCGGGGCAGGACGGTCACCGTCGGCGCGACCGGGCAGGCGTCCGCGAGGGCGGCGAGCAGGCGGTCCTCGATCTCGGGCTGGACGGCCCATACGGCAGCGCACGCATCGGGAAGCGCGCCGGTTTCGAGCCAGGCGACGGCATCGCCGACCAGCAGCGGCGGTCGCGCGCCGGACCCGGCTGGTTCGGTCGCCGGGATCGCCGCTACGAGACTGGGTGATGACGCGGATCGCCCCGTGGCATCACCCGCCGGGGCCGGCGGCAGCGCCGAGACGCGAAACGCGCCGTCGAGCGTGAGCCGGTAACCGGCGGCGCGGACCTCGACGATCTCCTGCCCGAGCGCCGGATCGAGCGAGGCGATGGCCCCGGCCGGTCCCGTCTCCGTCGCGAGCAACGCCAACGCTTCGGCTTCGCGGGCCTCGCGCGGCATGGCCGGGGCCACCTTCCACTCCGACGCGGCGGCCCCGACCGCGAGGCCGGCGATTCCCGCCACGAGCGCGACCCGGCCAGCCAACCGCACCGGTAGGCTGCCGGCGCGCACCGGCAACCGGTCCGCCGCCGCTACCAACAGCCAGCCGCCCCAAGCGACGAACACCAGCAGGAACGGCAGCGCGGGCACGAGCCGTCCGGCGTGGACGCGCGTCGTCAACAGCAACGGCAGCACCAGCCCGCCGGTCAGCACGATGAGGATGCCCGCGCGCCAGTCTTGCCGCCGCAGCGTGCGCCAGGCAGCCCAGCCGCCACCGAGCGCGAACAGCACGCCCAACGCGGCCGGCCACAACCGGCCACGCGGGCTCCAGTACTCTTCCCGCACCGGCAGGGTATCCACGTCGGCCAGCAGCCGCAGCAGGTCGCGCGCGTTGGCGAGGACGAGCGCGGTTGGCCCCGGGGATGCGTCCGGCGGCACGGCATCCGGCGGCAGGTAGCGGGCGTAATCGTCCGGATCGAACGCCAGCACCTGCTCGCCCCGCGCATTGAAGTAGCCGGCGACCGCGGCGACCGGCCGCGGATCGGTGCTCGACGCCGCTTCGGTCACGACGACCGCCAGCGGCACGCTCAGCAACGCCGCTCCCGCCACGACGGCGAGCCCGCGACGGCGGGCCGGCTGCCGCCACGCCGCCAGCAGCAGGACGACGACCGCCATCGGCCAGAGCAGCCGCACCGGAGCGTAGGCATACAATCCGCCCGCGAGCGCGGCGCAGAGCACGACCGGCGGCCACCGATCCACCCGCGCGTTCGGCTCCGCAAGCTCACCCGCGCCCGCCGGAGGTTCGACCACCCGCAGCAGCGCCCACGTCGCCAGCAGCAGCGGCACGAGCGACGGCGCGACGATGGTCGCGGTCCGTCCGTAGAGCAGCCAGACCGGGGAAAGCGCCAGCAGGGCCGCCGCGGACCACGCGACCGGAACCGGGGCGATTCGCCGCGCTACCAGCCACAGCAACGGCGCCGCCGCGGCCGACACGAGCGCGACCGGCACGCGCATGGCGCCCAGCCCGATCCCGTCAATGCCGAAGCCAAGCCAGACCGGCAGCCCAACAAGCGGCCCCTGCCCGCTGTCGGTCATCAGGCCATCGGTCGGCGCCAGCACGCCAGCGATGTCCGGCCCGTCGCCCCAGAAGGTCGCGACCCGCCAGGCGGTGTAGGCCTCCCAGTTGTGGGGAAACGGTGGATCGCCCGGCAGCCGCCACAGCAGCAGCGCCGCCGCCGCGAAATAGAGCGCGACACAGGCGACCGCCGGTCGGGTTGTTGCCGCACGGGACGGCGTGGGATCCGCGTCGGTCATGGCACTCGGGAGTGCGGGGCGTCGGTATCGCGATTGTCGCACGGCCACGAAGCGCGGCTGAACGGGATTGCCGCCCACGGGAGACCCGGGGATGGTCGCGGTTGCGTTGATGGTCCGGGTATCGGCCGCGGCCGCCCGGGGCTGAGAGCGGGCGAGCACCCCGCCGGCGTCATTCAGCCCGCCATCCCAAGGTTGTCGAGGCAATTCGTCGTCTGCGCCAATCCGGGGAAAACGAGATCGCTCGACAGGCTCGGGGGGACGACGGGGCAGTTCTGAAACGCGCTCATAACCGCGTTCGGCGCCGAGCGGCCCGCGCGTTCGATGCCGTGCGCCACCGCCAATCAGCGCACTGGTCATCGCAGGGTATTGCCATCGAGCCCCGCGGCCGCTAGAATCGGCGCGGCCCGCAGGTGCGGGCGTTCGATACCGTGCGGCCCCTGCGCCGCCGCTTTCCGGTAAGGAGCCTTCATGTCAGCGACCGCCGTCATCCTCCGGACGCGCGCCGCCGCGGCAGGGATGGCCTCCTAGCACCCCTCTCGTTCGTCGGTCGTCGCCGGGCAACCGGGTCGCGCATGCGGCCCGCGTCGTGTCGTTGCCTGCCCGGATTCGGCCCTTCTTCCCGATCCATCCCCCGCCGCCGCGGCGCTCGCTCCGTCATCGACGGGGCGGGCTGGTCGTCGTGCGCTTCGGCGGGGTTTCCGTGCCGCCTGCGCGCCCGATGCACCCGCCCGCTCCCGGCGGTCCCGCCGTTGGGACCGCGTCGCCGCGCGCAGGAAAGGACGATTTGTGACCACTGACCGTGTCCACCGGATTCCCCGATCCATCGGCGATCGCCCGGAAGGACACCGCGTTGCCACGCCTGACCCACGACGACCTGACGACGTTTCTCGACCTCGATGCTGACCCCGGCTGCCGGCGGCCCGAACCGCGCCGCCGCACCGGCAAACGGGCCAGCCAGACGGCAGAGGCGGTGACTTCGCCCCGCCAGCGCCCGCACGCCCGCCCGCACGAGCGCAAGCCGTTCCGCTGCGGCCGGTGCCGGAGCATGGTGGAACCGCCGGCGAGCGGCGGCCGCCACCGCAACCATTGCCCGTTCTGCCTGACCTCCCGCCACGTCGATCGGCGGCGGCCGGGCGACCGGGAGTGCGACTGCCGGGCCTTGATGGCTCCGGTGGGAACCGCGTTTCGGCCGGACGGGGAGCAACTCGTCGTCCACCGCTGCAACGGCTGCGGAACCGTCCGCCGCTGCCGGATCGCCGCCGACGACGATCCGGCGATGCTGCTGCGGTTGCCGCCGTATGCCGCCGAAACGCTCGACGCCGAAGCGATCGACGCCGAGGCGGCGGAAGACGCCATCGCGTAACGAACGGGGCCGCCGGAATCTCCCGGCGGCCCCGTTCCACAAACACGAAACAAAGCCCGGCTGACACCCACGTCCGTCGTCATCCCGAGCCGGTCGAGGGATGGCGTCGAGGAATCGAGGATTCGAGACGCCAAACAGAAACGAGATTCCTCGACCGGCTCGGGAT
>JAFAEX010000165.1 GCA_023423795.1 Chloroflexota bacterium
TTCTCGACTCCTCGACTCCTCGACTCCTCGACTCGTCAGAGGTACCGGCCTGGCGATCGGGCACAAGAACCTCGGGTACTCATTCGGATTCCCGGAGCAATCGACGGCGACGGTCGAGTTGTGGGGCCGCGGCGAACCGGAGCGGGCCACGCTGCGCGTGGGCGCGGCGGAGGTCGGGCAGGGCACGCACCTCGCTCTGCGGACCATCGCCGCCGAGACGCTGGGGCTGGACCCTGCCCAGATCGAACTGGTCACCGACGACAGCAGCGAAGCGCCGAACGCCGGCAGCGCGTCGGCCTCCCGCCTGACCTACATGGCCGGGCGGGCCGTGCACGATGCCGCCGCCAAGGCGGTGGCGCAGTACCGGGGCAGCGACGACGAGCACGTCACCGCGACGGTGCAGTTCCGCCCGACGGAGACGACGCCGCTGGCCGAAGAAACCGGCGAAGGCATCCCCAACTACTGTTACGGCTACGCGGCGCAGGCGGTGGATGTGGAAGTCGATACCCTCACCGGGCAAGTAAGGGTGCTACGGGTCGTGAGCGTCCACGACGTGGGCAAGGCGATCAACATGCAGCAGGTCGAGGGGCAGATCGAAGGCTGCGTCGCGCAGGCCATCGGCTACGCGCTGCTGGAGGACCTCAAGACCGAGGGCGGGCGGATTCTCTCGCCGAACTTCACGACCTACCTGCTACCGACCGCCCGCGACGTTCCGGCCGAGATCGTGCCGGTGGTGCTGGAACTGGCCGACCCGACCGGTCCGTTCGGGGCGCGCGGGGTGGCCGAGATGCCGCTGGTGCCGTTCCTCCCGGCAGTCGCGGCGGCGATCCACGACGCGACCGGCGTTTGGATTACCCAGCAGCCGTTCACCCCGGAGCGGGTGCTGGCCGTGCTGGATGCGGCGCGGCGGCAGGACGCCGTCGGCGCCCCGGCCTGACCGCCTCGCCCACCGGCAGGGCGGCGTTGCCTACAATCGCGAGCATTCAGAGACTGGTCCGGGCGCAAACCCGCCGATGATCGAGGAGCATCCAACAGCATGAGCAAGCCGACCCACATGACGATCACCGCGGGGGAGACGGTCTTCCTCGCCCGGATCGAGCACGACCTCGCGCCGAAGACGTGCGAGGCATTCCTCTCGAAACTGCCGTTCGTGAACAAGATCATCCACGTCCGCTGGAGCGGCGAATCCTGCTGGATTCCGCTGGGGGACTTCGAGTTCGGCGTAGGGTACGAGAACGCCAACAGTTACCCCGCGCCCGGAGAAATCCTGCTCTATCCCGGCGGGTATTCGGAGACCGAGATCCTGTTCCCCTACGGCGCGTGCTGCTTCGCGTCGAAGATGGGGCAACTGGCCGGCAACCATTTCCTGACCGTGGTCGAGGGCAACGAACACCTGCGGCCGATCGGCGTGAAGACGCTTTGGGAGGGCGCGCAGGACATCCGGTTCGAACTCGCCTGAGCGGAACCGGGGCCTGTCGGTACCGAACACACAAACGTTACGCCGGAAAACGGGAACAGTCGTTAAACGATTCCGGCGATGATCGGGCATACTGTCGCCGCAACCCAACGCAGGGAACGGGCGCCGTGGCCATTGGCTGACTCGGGTGGAGGATCGATCCCGTGGCATTGACCAGGCGGACACTCATCGGGGCCATCTCGGCCAGCGCGCTCGCGGGCGCGGCGGTCACCGTGCGGGGCGACCGCGCCTTCGCGCAGGACGCGTCGCCGGAAGCCGGCGGCGACCCGGTCAAGGTGGCCTTCGTCTACGTCGGGCCGGTCGGCGACCTCGGCTGGTCGTACTCGCACGACCAGGGGCGGCTGGCGCTGGAAGAAGCGATCCCGAACGTCGAGACCGTCTACCAGGAGAGCGTGCCCGAGAACCCGGCCGACGCCGAGCGCGTCATCCGGCAGTTCGCGCAGGACGGCGCGAAGGTGATCTTCACCACGTCGTTCGGCTACATGGACCCGACGATCAACGTCGCCAAGGATTTCCCGGACACGGTCTTCGTCCACATCTCCGGGTTCAAGACGGCGGAGAACGTCGGCACCGGCTTCGGCAAGATCGAGGAGCCGCGCTACGTCTCCGGCCTGATCGCCGGGCAGATGACCGAGACCAACAAGATCGGCTACGTGGCCGCCTTCCCGATCCCGGAGGTCATCCGCGGCATCAACGCCTTCACGCTCGGCGTCCGCGAGGCGAACCCCGAGGCGACGGTGCAGGTGGTGTGGACCAACACCTGGTTCGACCCGCAGAAGGAGCGGCAGGCCGGCGAGGCGCTGCTCGACGGCGGGGCCGACGTGATCGCCCAGCACCAGGACACCGCCGGCCCGCAGCAGGCGGCCGAGGACCGCGGGCTGTACGGCGTCGGCTACAACGCCGACATGGCGCCGCTCGCGCCGGACGCGGTCCTGACCAGCGCGGTCTGGAACTGGGGTCCGTTCTACATCGACACCGTGCAGAAGGCGATCGACGGCACGTGGGAGTCGAGCGAGTTCTGGGGCGGCTGGCAGGACGGCACCGTGGATCTGGCGCCGCTCGGCCCGATGGTGCCGGACGACGTGCGCGCCATGGCCGAGGCCGAAGCGGAGAAATTCAAGAGCGGCGAGGAAACGATCTTCACGATCTTCACCGGCCCGCTGCTGGACCAAACCGGCGCCGAGCGCGTCCCCGACGGCCAGGCGATGACCGGAGAGGAACTGCTCTCCATGAACTGGTTCGTCGAGGGCGTCCAGGGCGAGATTCCGGCCTAGGTTTGGACGAGTGCCGAGCGGAACGGGCCGGGCGCCGAGTCCTGCGCTCGACTCCCATGCCATTTCCCGCTCGGCACGTCCACCTCGGCACTCGGCACTTTCCACTCGGCACTCGTCGGAGACGGACGTGGCGCACTCCCCCGGCCGCACCGGCCACGCCATCGAGATGCGCGGCATCGGCAAGCGGTTCGGCCCGGTGGTCGCCAACCACGGCGTCGAGTTCGTCGCCGACTGGGGCGAGGTGCACGCGCTGGTCGGCGAAAACGGCGCCGGCAAATCCACCCTGATGTCGATCCTCGCCGGCCTCTACCGGCCGGACGAGGGCACGGTCGCCATCGACGGGCAGCCAGTGCGGTTCAAGTCGCCGCGCGACGCCATCGCCCACTCCATCGGCATGGTCTACCAGCACTTCATGCTGGTGGAGCCGTTCACCGTGGCCGAAAACGTGCTGCTCGGGGCACGCGACGCCGGCATCCTGCTCGACACCGCGGGCGTCGAACGCGACCTCGCGGAACTCTCGGCGCGCTACGGGCTGGGCGTCGATCCGAAAGCCCCGGTCTGGCAACTGGGCGTCGGGGAGCAGCAGCGGGTGGAGATCCTGCGGCTGCTCCACCTCGGGGCGCGCATCCTCGTCTTCGACGAACCGACCGCCGTGCTCACGCCGCAGGAATCCCACGCCCTGATCCGCACCCTGCGCGGGATGGCCGCCGAAGGATTCTGCATCGTTTTCATCTCGCACAAACTGGACGAGGTGCTGGCCGTCGCCGACCGGATCACGATCATGCGGCGGGGCACGGTCGTCGCGTCCACCACGCCGGGCGAAACCGACCGGCGAGCGCTGGCGAGGCTGATGGTCGGGCGGGAACTGGCCGCGTTCGTCGAACGCCCCGATGTCGAGCCGCACGAGGCGGTCGAGCCGGGATCGGTGGTCCTCTCGCTGCGGGATGTCCGTACGCTCGGCGACAACGGCCTGCCGGCGCTCGACGCGGTATCGCTGGAGGTGCGGGCGGGCGAAACGCTCGGCATCGCCGGGGTCGCCGGCAACGGGCAGCGCGAATTGGCCGAGGTCATCACCGGTTTGCGTCCGGGGACCGGCGGGTCCGTCTCCATTGGCGGCGCCGAGATGACCGGCAAGGGACCGGCGGCGATTGCGCGGGCCGGGGTTGCCCACATCCCCGAGGACCGTCTCGCCACCGGGCTCGTCGGCGCAATGGACCTCAGCGAAAACGCGATCCTGCGCGAGTACGACCGGCCGCCGATCGCAAAGGGGCCGTTCCTCGCACCGGGCGCCATCGCGGCATTCACCGACCGGCTGATCACCGGGCACGACGTGAAGACGCCCGGCCGCTGGGCGAAGGTGCGCACGCTCTCCGGCGGCAACCAGCAGAAACTGCTGCTGGCCCGGGAGTTGGCCGGCAACCCGAACGTCATCGTTGCGGTCCACCCTACCCGCGGCGTGGACGTCGGTGCGACCGAGGCGATCCACGCCAGCCTGCGTGAGCAACGGGCGCGCGGCGCGGCGACGCTGCTGATCTCGGAGGACCTCGACGAACTGCTCGCCCTGTCCGACCGGATCGCGGTCCTGTACGAAGGGCGGGTGATGGGTGTGCTGCCGGCGGCCGGGGCCGATCCGGAACACATCGGCCTGCTCATGGCCGGGGTGTCCGACACCACGGGAGCGGCGCATGGCTGAGGCGACGGGCCACTGGCGGCTGGAGCGCTTGCCGGTCGCCTCCCCGCGGGCGGCGGTGCTGGTACCGGTCGTTTCGATCCTGCTGGCGCTGGTCGCCGGCGGGGTCATCGTGCTGCTGGCCGGGCAGAACCCGGTCGCGGTCTACGCCGCGATGCTGGACGGCGCGTTCGGCAGCGTCGCGGGGCTCTCCGAAACGCTGGTGAAGACGACGCCGCTGCTGCTGACCGGCCTCGGCGTTGCGGTCGCGTTCCGGATGCGCCTCTGGAACATCGGCGGCGAGGGACAACTCTACCTCGGGGCGATCTTCGCGACGTGGGTGGCGCTGTTCGGGCTGCCGAACGCCAACGGCTGGCTGCTGGTGCCGGCGATGGTCGTTGCCGGGCTGCTTGGCGGCGCGCTCTGGGGCCTGATTCCGGGCGCGCTGCGGGCCTGCATGGGCGCGAACGAGACGATCACCACGCTGATGCTCAACTACGTGGCGATCCTCTTCTCGGAGTGGCTGGTCCACGGGCCGTGGAAGGACCCGCAGGCGTTCGGATTCCCCGGCACCCCCTCCTTTCCCGATGCGGCGTGGCTGCCGAACTGGGGCACGACGCGCGTCCACCTCGGCCTGCTCTTCGGGCTGGTCGCCGCGGCCATCCTCTGGCTGATCCTGCGGCGCACGCGCTGGGGGTACGAGATCGGGGTTATGGGCGAAAGCGACCGCGCCGCCCGCTACGCCGGAATGCCGACCAAGCGGACGATCCTGCTGGTGATGGCCCTTTCCGGCGCGTTGTGCGGGCTGGCCGGCATGAGCGAGGTGACCGGCATCGGCCACCAACTCCAGCGCAACCTCTCGCCGGGCTACGGGTACACCGCCATCATCGTCGCCTGGGTAGGGCGGCTGCACCCGCTCGGGATCACCGCCGTCGCGTTCCTGCTGGCAGGCGTGCTCGTCGGCGGCGACCGGATCCAGATGTCGATGGGGCTGCCAGCGGCGATCGCGCCGATGCTGCAGGGGATCATCCTGTTCTTCCTGCTCGGCGGCGAACTGCTGACCCGGTACCGGCTGGTGCGGGTGAAGCCGAGTCCGCCGGCCGCCGGCGCTGGCGCCGGCACGGGGGTTTAATCGCGTGGATGTGGTGACGCCGGCGTTCGTCGTCTCGGTCCTGGCGGCGGCCATCGCCTACGGCACGGCCATCCTGTTCGCCTCCCTCGGCGAGGTGATCACCGAGCGCTCCGGCGTGCTGAACCTTGGCGTCGAGGGGATGATGCTGATGGGCGCGCTAGCCGGCGCGGCGATCACGCTCGGCAGCGGCAACCACTGGCTGGGCGCGCTGGCGGCGATCGGGGCCGGCGCGGCGATGGGCTCCATCCACGCGCTGCTCACAGTCGGGCTGCGGGCCAACCAGGTCGTTTCCGGCCTCGCGCTGACGCTGTTCGGCACGGGATTGTCGGCATTCCTCGGGCAGGGCATCGTCGGGCAGCCGTTGCCGAACGACTTCGGGCGGTTGCCGGTTCCCGGACTTGAAGAGATCCCGGCGCTGGGGCGCATCCTGTTCCAGCAGAACGCGCTCGTCTACATCAGTTTCGCGCTGGCTCCCGCGCTGTGGTTCTACGTTTACAGGACGCAAGCGGGGCTCCGGTTGCGCGCGCTCGGGGAGCGCCCGGAAGCGGCCGACGCGATGGGCGTCAACGTGTCGCGGCTGCGGGCGATCTACACGATCTTCGGCGGCGCGCTGGCCGGGCTCGGCGGCGCGGCGATCTCGCTGGCGACGAACCCCGGCTGGACCGAGAACATGACGGCGGGGCGCGGCTGGATCGCGGTGGCGCTGGTGATCTTCGCGGGCTGGAACCCGGCGCGCGCCGTCCTGGGGGCGTACCTGTTCGGCGGCGTCGAGGCGCTGGGGTTCCGGTTGCAGGGCGCGGGCGTGGCCGTGTCGCCCTTCTTCCTGAACATGCTGCCGTACCTGTTCACCATCCTGGTGCTGGTGTTCGCCACCCGCCCGGCGGCCCGGCGCAAGATGGGCGCACCGGCCGCGCTCGGCGTCCCCTACCAGCGCGAAGATCGCGGCTGAGGCACAGGATCGATCGATCACGCATGCAAACGCCCCGGCGGGGACAATCCCGGCCGGGGCGTTCCCGTTGGCTACGGCGTCAAAGGGTGCGTCGGCCGGTCACCAACTGGTAGATGAGCACGATCAGGGCGACGACCAGCAGGATGTGGACGATGTTGCCGAGGGTCGCAACAAAAAAGCCCAGCAACCACAGAACCACCAGGACCACGATCAACGCCTAGAGCATGCATTCCTCCTCGGATCGGCGAACGGGGACCGGTGGCGGGGTCGCGGGCGCGCAACACGCCGGGCATCGATTCCGGGGGTCCGGTCGATCGTCCCGGCTGTGCGCCTTGATGTGGTAAATGCAGGGCGCGTGCCACGGCGCGGGACGATGTCAGGCGGCTCCCGCTTCCCCGTCATCCCAATGCCCGAGCGAGGGAACGGGCCGGCGTTGCCGCCGGCCCGTTCCCTCGTGGTCGTGATTGACGCGAACTGGTTAGCCGCGGGCCGACGCGTAGCGCTTGGCGACCGCGTCCCAGTTGACGGCGTCCCACCAGGCCGCCAGGTAGTCCGGCCGACGGTTCTGGTACTTCAGGTAGTAGGCGTGCTCCCAGACGTCCACGCCGAGGATCGGGGTGCCGGTGGTCTCGGCGACGCCCTTCATCAGCGGGTTGTCCTGGTTCGGGGTGGAGGTGATTGCAAGCTTGCCGTCGTTGCCGGCGATGACCCACGCCCAGCCGGAGCCGAAGCGGCCGGCGCCGGCCTTGTTGACGGCTTCCTTCATCGCGTCGAAGGAGCCGAACGCCTCGTTGATGGCGTTGGCGAGGTCGCCGCTCGGGGCGCCGCCGCCGTTCGGGCCCATGATTTCCCAGAACATCGTGTGGTTCCAGTGCCCGCCGCCGTTGTTGCGGACCGCCGTCCGCTTGTCTTCCGGCACCGCGCCCAGGTCGCCGATCAGCTCGTCGAGCGACTTGTTCTCGAGGTCGGTGCCGGCGATTGCCGCGTTCAGGTTGTTGACGTAGGCCGCGTGGTGCTTGTCGTGGTGGATCGTCATGGTCTGCGCGTCGATCGCCGGCTCCAGCGCGTCGGCGGCGTACGGCAGTGGCGGAAGTTCGAAAGCCATCGATTCCTCTCCTCTCCCCTTTTCGGGGTCGTATCACACCGGCCGAACCGGGCGCACGCCCGATCCGGTCCCGTACCGTTCACCGTAGCAAATTCCGGACCTACAGGAAACAGCCGGGCAGCCCACCCAGACTGGCGGGGTCCGCCGCGACGACCGAGACTAGGTTTCAGGTGCGGAACAACTCCGGCGGCGGCATCGAGGCCTCGATGCGGTCGAGCACATCCGGATGCGGGGCGATGCCGGCGGCATCCAGCGCCAGCAGCAGGGCTCCGGCCACCGGTTCGAACCGGCTCGGGCCGGGCCGGATGCCGGGAAAGGCCACTTCCAGCGGGGCCAGCATCGCCGCGAGGTAGCGCCGGCTGTGGTGGCGGAAGACGCCGCCGGCCAGCACCAGCGGGAACGGCTCCGGCCCCAGCCCCACCCGCCGCGCCGCCGCGACGGCGTGCAGCCCGAGTTGACGCCCGAACCCTTCGACGATGGCGATGGCGACCGGATCGCCAG
Organism: Chloroflexota bacterium; assembly: GCA_023423795.1. Lineage (GTDB taxonomy): Bacteria > Chloroflexota > Chloroflexia > Thermomicrobiales > UBA6265 > CADCWF01. The sequence continues at coordinate 8,108 of JAFAEX010000165.1, forward strand.
CCTCGGCGGCGTCCAGCACCAGTGGAGCGAGCCGCGCCTCGTCCATGTGCCGGCGGCGGCGGCGGCGTGCCGTTCGCCGGTGAAGGACGCCTTCGACCGTGCCCTCGCCATAAAGGTCGAGCACCGCGGCGGTCAGCGCCGTCTCCGGGCCGACCTCCAGCGCGGCGGCGTAGACGGCGTCGAGCGCGGCCTTGCCGAGGCCCCAGCCGCCGCCGGCGGTCGGCCAGTTGCTGGAGTGCCAAATCCGGCCGCAGGCGGAGCGCGCGCCGATGGCCATGCCGGTTCCCGCGACGAGCACGACGCCGACGCCGGTCGGCGAACCGGCGTAGAGCGCCCCGATGGCGTCGTTGACGATCAACGGATCGGCGCACCAGCCACGCCCGACGACGCCGGCGCGCAGGTCGTCGAAGTCCTCCGGCCAGTCGGCGCCGGCGAGGCTGAAGGCGGCGGTCCGCACCGAGCGCAAATCGGCCCCGGCCTCGCGCAGGGCAGCGTCGATGGCCCGGCCGATCTCGTCGAACGCCAACTCTTCGGTCGGGGTCGCGTAGAAATCGCTGGCGCCGGCGCGGCCGGCGCCGATCGCCGTCCCGTCGGCTTGCGCGACGATCGCCACCGTCTTGGTGTTGCCGCCATCGACGGCGAGAAACAGGTCCGCTCCCATCGTGTCCCGTTCGTGTGCGATGCGCCGCCCGCCGTGGCGGCGTCGTTCGGTTGAATCCCTACCGGTCGTCTCCGGCCAGCGCCGCCGGCACCGGGAGGTCGCCCCAGGCGGCGCGGTCGGCGATCACCATCGCGTTGGGCACGGTCTGGAGCCACGAACCCGGCACCTCGGGTGTGACTTCTCCAGCCAGCGCGCGGTGGAGGATGCCGTGCTTGCGCTCACCGGAAACCAGCAGGATCACCTGCCGCGCCGCCAGCAGCGGAGCCATCCCCGCGGTGACCGCCCGCCGGGGCACGAATTCCTCTCCGCCCCAGTATGGCCCGTTGGAGCGGATCGATTCATCTGTGAGGGTGATGACGCGGGTCGGCGCGTCCCGTTCCGCCGGCGGCTCGTTGAACCCGAGATGCCCGTTCGGCCCCAGCCCGAGCACGACCAGGTCCGCGCCGCCCGCGTCGGCCAGCGCCGCGTCCCACGCCGCACAGGTCGCGTCCGGGTCGGGCGCGGCGCTGTCGAAGCAGACGACGCGCTCCGCCGGGATGCCCAGCGGCCGGATGAGCGAGCGCTCCATCCAGCCCGCAAGCAGCCGGCGGTCGCCCGGCGGCAGGCCGAGGTATTCGTCGAGCTGGAAGACGCGCAGGCCGGTCGCGTCGATGCCCTCGGCAGCGACGATCTCCGCCAGCCGGGCGTACGCGCCCATCGGGGTGTCGCCGGTCGCGGGGATGAACGCGAGGCCGGGATTGGTGGCGATGGCATCCGCCAGCAGCCGGGCAGCGCGGTCGCTCAGGTCGTCGTAGTCCTCGGCGAGGATGAGGCGCATCTCGTCTGGTCCTCGCGCCGCCGCACCCGCGACTGGCGCCGATTGGGTTGACTTCGAAGCAGGTGCGTTGCCGGTCTGCGTTGTTCGTCATCCCGAGCCTGTCGAGGGATCTCGTTTCCTGCCAGCGCGGATCGACGGACGAGATCCCTCGACAGGCTCGGGATGACGGAGCGTTGGCTCGGAATGACGACGGACCGCCCGGATCAGGCCAGCAGCCGTTCCGGGAGGTAATCGCGAAGCGTCGCCGCCATCTCGTCGTAGATCGCCTCGGCGGTCGGCAGGTCGCGGCAGAGCGGGTTGCTGACGAGGGCGGCGACGGCGTCCTTGCGGGTGCCGTTCCAGGCGGCGTCGGCGGCGCGCATCTGGTACTCCGCGAGCGCATCGACCAGCGCCCGCGCCGGGGCGGGAACCGGGCCAAGCGCCAGCGGCGCGATGCCGGAGGCGTCCACGTAGCCGACGGTTTCGACAACCGTCTCGTCGGGCAAGCCCGGAATCGCGCCCCGGTTCGGGACGTTGACCGGCATCGTCTCCTTGCGGTCGTTGAAGATGGCGTCCATGCAGTCGATCGCGAGTTCCAGCTCGTGGATGCCGCCGCGCGACCGGCCGGGATCGAGCACCGGGCAGTCGGTTTCGGCCTGCTCGCGGTAGTGGCGCCAGTAGTCGGGCACGCTGGTGAGGATGTCCTGCGCGCGGGTGGTCGGCTTGTCGCGCAGGTAGGCGAGCACCTCGCGCTCGAAGAAGTAGTACTGCATGTACTCGCTGGGGATCGATCCGAACAGCAGCGTCAACTCCCACATCATGCGGGTGGCCGGCTTCAGGTCCGGGTCGTCCTTGCGCTCGTCCCAAGCGGCCGCCAGCAGCGGCAACAACTCCTGCCCGTCCCAGCGCTGCCGGACCGACCACGAGGCGTGGTTGAGGCCGATCGACGCGACATCGAGTTTCTCCGGGTCGAGCCCCGCCGCCTCGGCGATCTGCGCCGGGTAGAAAATCGGGCCTTCGCAGAGCGAGACGATCGGGGTGTCGGTGAACTGGCTGACGGCCTGGGCAACGATGTTGACCGGGTTCGTGTAGTTGAAGATGACCGCCTTCGGCGCAACCGCCTGCAGGTCCTCGACAATGCCCTTCATCACGTGCAGCGAGCGCAGGGCCATGAAGAAGCCGCCCGGCCCCTGCGTTTCCTGCCCGATGACCCCGTGCTTGCGGGGAACGGACTCGTCGATCACCCGGGCGTCGAAACCGCCGGGCCGGTAGGAGGAGAGGACGGCGTCGCAGTCGGCCAGGCCGGCGCGGCGGTCGGTCGTGGTCGTCACCCGCAGGTCGATGCCCTTGCAGGCGGCCATCTTGTCGGAAAGCGTCTTGACGAGCGCCAACCGCTCCTCGTCGAGGTCGATGAGGACCACCTCGGAGCCGTCGAAGTTCTCGCCCTGGTCGATGAACGAGGCCATCGTGCCCGGCGCGCGCGTGCTGCCGCCGCCGACGTAGGCCATCCTGATGCGCGCCACTGCCGCCCTCCCCGTTTCGCGTGCCCACCCATCCCGGCGGCGATTGACAGGCCGCCGCCGGTCCCGTACAAGGATCGTAGCACGGTGGACATGTCCAGTCCGTGCCGGTCATGTCTGGAGGCGCGGCAGCGTGATCGTCCGGGATTCGGCCATCCCGCTCTACGAACAGGTCAAGCGGCACCTGCTGCGGGAGATCGCCAGCGGCGGGTTCGCCGTCGGCCGCCAGTTGCCCTCGGAGCGGCGGCTGGTCGCCGATTTTGGGGTGAGCCGGATAACAGTACGCAAGGCCCTGGGCGACCTCGTGCAGGACGGCGTGCTCTACTCGGTGCCGGCCAAGGGATTCTTCGTCGGCTCGCCCGGGCAACCGCACGAAATCCACGCGCTCCGTTCCTTTACGGAGGACGCGCGGGCGCGCGGCGAACGCCCCGGCAGCCGCCTGCTGGAAGCGGCGCTCGTCCCGGCCGATGCGGCGATGGCCGCCCAACTCGGGGTGCCGCCGGGCATCGAACTGGCGTCCGTCAAGAGGCTGCGGCTGCTGGACGGCATGCCGGTGGTCGTCCAGCAGGTGTGGCTGCCGCACGCGCGCTGTCCGGGTATCCTCGACATCGACTTCGAACAGGAGTCGTTGTTCGCGGTCCTGGCGAACCGGTACGGGGTCATGCTGGCCCGCGGCGAAACGACGATCGGGGCGCGGCTGGCCGACCGCGAGGAGCGGCGGCTGCTGCGCCTCGCCGACCGTTCGGCGGTGCTGACGGTCGATCAGGTGACCTACACGCGAGACGGCGCGGCGGTCGAACTGCTCCGCTCGGCGCAGAACCCGCGGCGCTATCCACTCTCCATCAGCCACGACGAGCGGCCGGGCGGCCGAGGGGGGGTGACGATCCACCAGCGGTGACGGACCCCGGTCGCTCGCCGCGACGGGGACGCGACCACGGCGCGCTTTCGCGCCGCGGACCACCAGTCCTGCCCGGCCGCTCAGGAGGCGGCGGGCGACGAGGAGGCATCGATGCTTCGGGACGGATTCGGCAATGGGCGGATCAGCCGGCGGACGCTGGCGAAGGCGGCGGCGGGCGCGGCGGCCATCGGCGTCGCCAGCCCGGCGTTCGCCCGGCGGGCGGGCGCGCAGGAAACCACCCTCACCGTCTGGGACAGCTGGACACGCGACGTGGACAGCGCCCTGATCGAGCAGCTCAACCAGGAGTTCATGGAGGCCAACCCGGGCGTCACCATCGAGCGGGTGGTCAAGGGCTTCGACGACCTGAAGGCGACCGCCAAGCTGGCGATGAGCTCCGACGACGGCCCGGACCTGGTGCAGATCAACCAGGGGCTGTCCGACATGGGCGCGATGGCCAAGGCCGGCATCCTGACCTCGCTCGACGACTACGCCGAGCAGTACGGCTGGAAGGACAAGCTCAGCGCCGGCATGATCGCCCGCCACTCCTTTGCCGAGGACGGCACGGTCTTCGGCGAGGGCGTCTTCTACGGGATGCCGCTGACGGCGGAGTTCATCGGCGTCTACTACAACAAGCAGAAGTTCGCCGACGCCGGGATCGAAATCCCACAGACCTTCGCCGACCTCGAAGCCGCGTTGCAGACGCTGCAGGCCGCCGGCGAAGCGCCGATCGTCTTCGGCAACCTCGAAGCGTGGCCGGCGATCCACACCTACGGCGAGATCCAGGGCCTGTACGTCGATACCGCCTACCTCGACGACTTCATCTTCGGCCGCAACGACGTGTCGTTCGAGACGCCGGAGAACATCCAGGCGGCGGCGAAGCTGCAGGAGTGGGTGGCCGCCGGCTACTTCACGCCGGACTTCTCCGGCATCGGCTACGACGACTCCTGGGCCCAGTTCAAGTCCGGGACCGGCGCGCTGATGATCACCGGCTCGTGGATCTCCGGCGAGCTGGCCACATCCGAAGACCCGGCGTTCGGCTTCTTCCTGTTCCCGGCGGAAGAGGCCGGCGACGTCAAGCCGGTGGTGGCCGGCACCTCGATGGCCTACGCGATCCGGCAGGGCAGCCCGAACGCGGACCTCGCGGCCAGCTACATCGATTTCCTGGTCTCCGACCGGGCGGCCGAGGGCTTCTCCGAGGTCGGCATTGTGCCGATCGGGGTCGATCCTGAAAAGGTCACCGAGGACACCTTGTACGCCGACGTGGTGGCCGCCTGGACGCAGATCAACACGACCGACGCGGCCGGGCACTACCTCGACTGGGCTACCCCGACCTTCTACGACACGATCACCGCCGGGCTGACCGAGTTGCTGGCCAACGCGGTCACGCCGGAAGAATTCGCGGCGAAACTGCAGGCGGACTACGGGGCGTTCATCGCCGGTTCGTAGGCCGTTCCCAGCCGGCCCGGGCGGCCGCGCGGCCGCCCCGGCCGGCCGGGGCG